>JAYWIJ010000200.1:0-8756 GCA_043788935.1 Gemmatimonadaceae bacterium
CGCATCGCCTTCGCGTTCAACGACTGGTTCGAGCGCGTCGCCGATCGCTATCCGAAGGGGCTCGGCTGGGCGCTGAACCACCGTCTCGCGGTGCTCGGCCTCTCCCTCACGACCATCGTCGCGTCCGTACTGCTGGTGCCGAAGCTCGGCTTCAGCTGGATGCCCGAAGTGGACGGCAGTGAGTTCAACGTGAACTATCGCGTCGCGCCCGGTTCGGCCATCGACTACACGATCGAGCGCGGGCAGGCCATCGCCACGATCCTCGAGAAGCGGCCCGAGGTGGTGTCCACGTACCTGAACATCGGCGGTGGCTTCCGCGGATCGCCGAGCGGCGGGTCAGTGGCGGTGAAGCTCGTGCCGAAGGATCAGCGCAAGATGTCGCAGTCGGAGCTGCAGACGGTGCTGCGGCCCACGCTGATGAAAATCCCCGGTGTCCGCGCCAACATCACCGGCACGCCGACGATCTTCGGCGGCTACCGCCAGCCGATCGACGTGAAGGTGCAGGGCCCCGAGCCGACGCGGCTCAAGCTCGCCGCGGCTGAAGTGCTCAAGACCATGCAGACGGTCACCGGCATCGCCGAGCCCAACTCCAGTGATGACGGCGAAATCCCGCAGCTCGACGTGCAGGTGGACCGTGAGCAGGCCTGGGCCGCCGGTCTGGGCATCGGCACCATCAGCACCACGCTGCAGCCGCTCTTCACGGGCCAGCGCGCCACCCGCTGGGAGGATCCGCAGGGCTACTCGCACGACGTGGTCGTGATCTACCCCGACTCGCTGCGCCGCTCGTCCGATGACGTGGCCGACCTGCCGGTGCCCGGGACGGGGGTGGACAGCCGCACCGGACTGGCGACGACGGTGCCGCTGGGGTCCGTGGCCACGATCCGCGCGGGCATCGGTCCGCAGGCCATCGAGCGCTCCATGCTCGAGCGGCAGGTATCGATCAGCGCCGGCGTGCTGCCGGGCTACAACGTGGGTGACGTGGCAGTGAAGGTGCAGGCCGCCATCGACTCCATGGGGCTCCCGGCGGGATATCGTACGGTGTTCGGCGGTGACGTCCAGAACCTGACCGAGACCAAGGGCTATGTGGGCGAGGCGCTGATCCTGGCCGTCGTCTTCATCTACCTGATCCTCGCGTCGCTCTTCGGCTCGTTCTTCCAGCCGCTGGCCATCATGCTCTCGCTGCCGCTCAGCTTCATCGGCGTGGCCGTGGCGCTGCTGGCCACCAAGGGCAGCCTGAACGTGATGACGATGATCGGCATCATCATGCTCCTGGGTCTCGTCACGAAGAACGGCATTCTGCTGGTGGACTTCGCCAATCAGCGTCGCGGGGAGGGGGACGACATGCGCACCGCCCTGCTCACATCGGCCCGCACCCGCCTCCGCCCGATCATCATGACGACGGTGGCCATGATCGCCGGCATGGTGCCACTGGCCTTTGCCCTCGGTGCCGGCGCCGAGCAGCGCGCGCCGATGGGTCGGGCCGTGATCGGCGGCTTGATCACCAGTACGTTGCTGACGCTCTTCGTGGTGCCTGTGGTGTATTCGCTCCTCGACGACGCCATTGCAGCCGTCCGCAAGCGGTTTGCGTCGAGGTCGCACGCGTCGGTGGCGTCACTTCCGAGCCCCGTCGCCGGCGACTGATTCCGCATCGTTTTACCGCAGCTCGAACCAAAATGCGCCGCCACTGCTTGACTCGCAGTGGCGGCGCTGCTATACCGGTCACGTCAACTGTGTGCATCGCGTTTTCGTGCACGGTTCCCTTTCCTGCTGGCCCTATTCTGCGTTGGAGGCAGGCATGCCGCGCTTTGGCGAATACGACGATGTTGAATTCCGGCTCCGTGGCCGTGATGATGACGAAGATGATTACTACGACTCCGACCCGATGTACGAGGAGGAGGAGGAAGAGGAGGACGAGGATGAGGAAGGATTCACGCCGACCGTGAAGCGGAAGCGGGAGTCGCTGTTCGACGATCCCGATGATGCCGCCAAGGACGAGGACGAGGAGGAGGATACGGGCGAGGTGATCGAGGAAGAGGTCGATGCCGAGCTCGGGCCGGAGGAGGTCGATCCTGCCGAAGAGGAGGAAGATCTGGGTCTCGACGACGAGGTCGGTCTGGACGACGACCTCGGCGACGACGCGCCGCTGGCGAAGAAGTTGCCGGCCGTGGAACAGATCGCAACGGTGCGTGGATCGGCAGCGGTGAAGGCGCCGAAGATCCCCGCGGCGCCAAAGCCGGTGAAGGAGCCCAAGGCCGTGAAGGACGTGAAGGCGGCGCCCGTGTCACCGGCGCCGGCGCCGGCACCCGCTGCTGTCGAGAAGCCGGCGGCAAAAGCACCGGCGCCAAAGGCGGCGCCAGCGCCAGCGCCGAAGCCGGAACCCGTCAAACCTGCGGCCAAGAAGGCGCCGCCGGCTCCGGCGAAGAAGGTGGCACCCGTCAAGCCGGCGCCTCCTGCCAGGAAGGCGCCGGTGGCGGCGAAGAAGGCGGCGCCGGCAAAGAAGGCTGCGGCTCCGACGAAGTCGGCCGCCAAGGCGGGGAAGCCGGCACCAAAGGCCGCTGCTCCGGTCAAGAAAGCAGCCGTAAAGAAAGCGGCGCCGGCAAAGAAGGCCGTGCCGGCCAAGAAGGTCGCCATGAAGAAGGCGGCAACGTCGGGCAAGTCGAGCTCGGCGAAGAAGCCGGCAGCGAAGAAGCCGGCGCCGAAGAAGGCAGGACCCGTGAAGAAGGGCGCCGCGAAGAAGAAGGGGCGCTAGCACGAACCGCGTCAGCGCACGTCGAAAGACTGCGCTGAGCGCATCGGCCGAACCGCGACCGGCGGATTGGAGCTCGCTCCAGTCCGCCGGTCTATCTTTGTGCCATGTCCGTTCGCAACCAGCAGATACTCGATGCCGTTCCGCTGATGATCTTCGCGACGGATTGCGCAGGCATCGTGGTACAGCAGAACCAGCCCGCCACCCTCGTTGCCGGCAACCGGATCGGCAGCCCGCTGCACGTGGCCCTGGGCGACGACTCCGAGGAGAGCCAGTGTACCCGGGCGTTCGCTGCACTGCGGGACACGTCGGTGCCACTGGTTCGCTGGGAGTTCGCTGCGCCGGCCGATGACGACGAGCGCGTGATGCTCGTGCAGGTCACCCGGGCGGTGGCCGACGGTGAGCATGCCGGCTTCGTGGCCACGGTCAGCGACGTCACCGAGTCGCACCGCGCACGCGAAGCACTGATCTCCACCGGTCTCGCGCTGGCCAGCTCCATCGACCTCGCGCGCGTCTATCGCGAAGTGGGCCATCAGCTGCAGCGCGCCGTGCGCTGCGATGCCTACGTGATCGCGGTGGCCGACGACGACACGCTGGCCCTGTCGGGTGTGGAGGCCGGCGGCTACACGGAGACGGCAGCGCAGGTGTCCACGCGCCTGCGACCCGACTGGGTGGAGGCGCTGGCGTCGGGCACCACGCTGGTGCACCGCGCCTCGCCGGTGGGCCGCGAGGTGACCGCGCCGATCATCAGCCAGGAAGGGCTGCTGGGCGCGATCACGGTACGGCTGAGCGCCCTCGAGGCCACCTACGAGCTTGCCGAAACGCAGCGCGTGCTGGGCACCATCGCCGCGCAGACGGCCGCCGCCATCGATCGCGCGTTCCTCGTGCGGCGGGTGGAGCAGAAGCGACGGCTCGAAGCCATCGGTGAAGTGGCGGCGGGCGTGGCGCACGAGCTGCGCAATCCGCTCTTCGGCATCTCCTCCGCCGCGCAGTTGCTGCGCATCCGCGGCAAAGACGATCCCGCCGTCGAGCGCAACGTCAGCCGCATGCTGCGTGAAGTGGAACGGCTCAACACCATGCTCTCGTCGCTGCTGGTGTATGGTCGGCCGCAGCCGCTGCAACTCGCCATCGGCGATCCCGATGTGGTGTGGGACGATGTCATCGAGTCCAATCGGGCGCGGATGGACGAAGCGGGCATCACCTTCGTGCGGCGCCGGCTCACCGCACCGGTGCAGATCCCCTTCGATGCGGCGCAACTGGCGCAGGTCTATCTCAACCTGCTGGTGAACGCGATCGACGCGGCACCGCGCGACTCGCACATCACGCTGCAGACGGGCGGCATGCCGAACGGCGCGTGGCGCGCGCGGCTCCACAATGCAGGCCCGGCAATTCCGCCCGAAGCGCTGCCCCGTGTGTTCGAGATTTTCTATTCGCTGAAGAGCGGTGGTACCGGGATCGGTCTCGCACTCTGCCATCGCATCATCGAGGAACATGGCGGGACGATCAGCATCGAGAGCCAGCCGGAAACCGGCACCGCCGTCACCGTCGTCCTCCCGCCAGGTGACGCCGCGTGATTTCGGCGTCACTGCTGGTGGTGGATGACGACGACACGGTGCGGGAAACCCTCGCCGACTACTTCGAGCTGTGCGGCATGGTGGTCCACACGGCCGCGACGGCGTCGGAGGCGCGCGCTGCGGTCGCGGAGCACCTGCCCGCCGTCGTCATCATGGACCTCCGGCTTCCCGACATGGACGGTCTCGACCTCCTCGAAGGGCTGCGCACCGACGACCCCGATGGCGCCATCATCCTGCTGACGGGACACGCCGACGTACGCATCGCCGTCCGTGCGATGCAGGCGGGCGCGCTGGATGTGATGGAGAAGCCGGTGGATCTCGACGCGCTGGCCGATGCAGTCACGCGCGGCGTCGACATGGTACGACTGCGCCGCGAAGTGGCGATCCTGCGCGAGCGTGGCGCGACCGAGTCGGGCAGTGAGAGTACGCCGCTCCAGCCGTCATTCGACAAGCTGGTCGAACTCGCTGCCCGCAACGACGATGCACCGGTGCTGATCCTCGGCGAGACGGGCACGGGCAAGGGATTCATGGCGCGCCGTATTCACGATCGATCGCGCCGTTCCGCACAGCCGTTCGTCGAGATCAACTGCGCATCGTTGAGCACCACATTCTTCGAGAGCGAAGTGTTCGGCCACGAGCGCGGCGCCTTCACCGATGCACGCTCGGCCAAGCGCGGACTGGTGGAGGTCGCGGCCAACGGCAGCGTCTTTCTCGACGAGATCGGCGAGATGGCCCTCGAAGTCCAGCCGAAACTGCTCAAGGTCATCGAGGAACAGCGCTTCCGGCGGCTCGGCGGCACCACCGAACTGCGCAGCGAAGCGCGCGTGATCTGCGCCACCAACCAGCCGATGCAGGCGCTGGTGGCGGAGAAGAAGTTTCGCGCCGACCTGTTCTACCGATTGCAGGTGCTGACGATCACCATGCCGCCGCTGCGCGAGCGTCCCGACGAACTGCCGGCACTGATCGCGCACTTCCTGCCGAGGGGTGCGACACTCACCCCCGACGCCGGACGCGCGCTGACGTCGTATGCGTGGCCGGGCAACATCCGCGAGCTCAAGAACACACTCTGGCGCGCGTCGATCCTCGCCGAAGGCGCACCGATCTCGCCGGCTTCGCTGAATCTGCCCGTCACTCCGGGGTCGGCAGCCTCGCCACTCGTCACCGATTTCACGCTCGCCTCGGCTGAACTGCGCGCCATCCAGTCAGCGCTGGCGTCGACGCATGGCAACCGGGCCCGCGCCGCCCAACTGCTGGGCATCGCTCGCTCCACATTGCACGAGAAGCTCAGGACACGTCCGTCTGGTTGAGACCGTCCGATAGGCGGACGTCCGAGATGCCCGAAAATCGATCAGATCGAATGTCCTCGTCCGAAAACCGGACTATTCCTGCGTCGCCGGACCCTGATAAATATCGCCAAATCGTTGGACCACAACGATTTGCGTGGTGCGCCCAGTACGGCACGACTCTCGCAATACTCTTGTTCAATGAAACGCGTGCTCATTGTCGAAGACGAGATCTCCATCCGGGAATCACTCGTCGATCTGTTCGCCTCGGACGAGGTCGCGGTCGTGGCGGCGGCCACGCTGAGCGAAGCCAAGGCTGCGTTGTTTGCGCAGCTGCCGATCGATCTGATCGTCACGGACCTTCGTCTCGGTGGCAATCGTGATGGCGGGCTGCAGGTGCTGGCTGCGGCGGGGCTGGTGCATCAGCGGACGCCGGTGATCGTGCTCACCGCGTATCCGGACGACGACAACCGCCACGCATCCGAGCGATTGAGTGCTTCGTATTTCCTCGAGAAGCCTGTGGATCTCTCGGTCATCTCGAAGCTCGCGCGTGATCACGGTGTGTCGTCGGCGCTGTCACCCAACGAGGCACCGGAAGGCGTGACCGGCTGAACGATCGGAAGACTGCGAAGGCGGGCATGGTGTGAGCAGGGGGAGAAGTTGCTGCAAGGGGCTGCTCCGCCATGCCTGTCCTTCACGTTCCGCTCGGTCACTCAGCGCGCCAGCATCATGGCAGAGGCTTGACAGTGATGGCGTATGACGATGTTCTTACGTCGCGCGCTGCTGTCACACTGATGAGCCAGCACGCGCACATCGTCCGTCCCCCTTCGCATGACCGACTCTCCGGTCGCACTGCTTCGTGCGCACAGCCGGCACGCTCCCTGGAATGCGCGCGGTCTCGCGGCGCATGCCACGGCACTCGTCGATTCCGCAGGATTCCGTCCGACGAACACGTCGGCGCGGGCCGCACCGAGCGCTCGTGCGATCCGTTTCTACGTCGCACAGCGGCTCCTTGATCGCCCTGAGGGCGCGGGCACCACGGCGACCTACGGATACAGGCATCTGCTGCAGCTGCTTGCCATCAAGATCCGGCAGCGCGAAGGCCAGACGCTCGAGGTGATCAAGAAGGAGCTCGCCGGTGTGAGTGGCGAGCAGCTCGAGCGACGCGTGGCCACGGCGCTCGCACCTGCGCTCTCGCACAGTGCCGACCTGACGGTGCAGAAGGATGATGCGCAGCCCATCGCGGAATGGCGGCGCGTGCAGGTGGCCGACGGCATCGAACTGCATGTGCGCACCGACGCGCTGGGCGCACGGGATGAGGCGGTCGTCGCCATGCGGGAGGCCATCCGCGCGGCACTGGGTCGCGCCGACCCGCGGAGCTGATCGCGTGCTGACGCCGGCCGAGTCGTCGTTCTCCTCGCAGCAGCTGCCGCTCAACGCGGCGGCCGCATCGCGCGGCGGCGACGTCTCCGGAGCCGGTGGTGCCGCCGCTCGACGGCGCGCAGCGAGCCGGCTGGTCTATCTCGATCGTGCACTCGAAGCGCTGCCGCTCTTCCGGCTCAGCGACAGCAACGAGGAAGGCGCCATCGCCTTCGTCACGCCGGCCGGCGGTCGCTGGCGGGTGCTGCCGGCGCCGGGCGACCGTCTCCCCGGCACGTTCGATCAGGACGTCTACATCGAGCTGCTGTACCGGTACCAGGAGATGGAGCGGCCGGCCGACGGCGTGCTCACCTTCACGCTGCACGCATTCCTGCGCGCGATGGGTCGCCGAGTGGATGGTCGCACGTACGAACAGCTGCGCGGCGCGCTCGCACGCCTCGAACGCACCACGCTCGAAAGCGCCGGCGCCTACTGGGACGCCGCCAACAGCCGTCCCCTCGAGGGCGCCTTCACGCTGTTGAGTGCCGCCACGGTGGACCGACGCCGCGCCGCCGATCGCGACCAGCTGTCGCTCTTTCCGAGCGTCACTGCGGCCGAGCCGGGCGTCGCCCGCGTCACGCTCGCACCGCAGGTTCGCAGCAACCTCGACGCAGGACACGTGACATCGCTGCGGCTCGGCGGCTATTCGTCGCTGCTCTCACCGGTGGCGCGGCGCATCTACCGGCTCATCGCCGTTCAGCTGGCCGCAGGTGCCGACAGCCACTGGCGTGTGTCACTGGAAACGCTGGCGGAGTTGCTTCCTCTCACGCAGCGCTACCCCAGCCACATCCTGCGCGTCGTGAAGCCCGCCAGCGAGATGCTGGTCGCCGCCGGCATCGTCCACGCCGCCGAAGAGTCACAGGACGGCCGCTCGTGGTACATGGAGTACCGCTGGTCGTGACGAAAAGGGGCCGCGGCGCGTAGACCGTTGGTGCCGTCGGACACCCGGAACTTGCCATGCGCGTTCCGGTACAGTAGCCGTTCGGTCGATCCGACGTCCTGTCCTTTTTCAGCTGGAAGGTTTTCATGTCGCGTACGCGTCGCGCCGTCGTCGGCGCCGTCCTCCTCGCTGCCCCGATCGTGGCAGGCGGGTTCGCCTGGCAGAATCGGCAGGCGCGGGACGGCGCCGCACTCTTCGGCGAGGTGCTGCGACGGGTGTCGAACAGCTTCGTCGACACCGTCGATGCCGCCATGCTGTACGAGAAGGCTGCACGCGGTCTCGTGTCGCAGCTCAACGATCCGTACACCGTGCTGTATACACCGAAGGAATTCGCCGCGTTCACGCAGGGCACCAACGGTCGCTACGCCGGCGTCGGCATGCAGATCGAGGACATCAAGGGCCTCATCACCGTCGTGAAGGTCTTTCCGAACTCGCCGGCTGCCGGTGCGGGCATCGCGGAAGGTGATCGGATCGTGATGATCGACTCGGTGGCCGGAAAAGGCTGGAACGCTGATTCGGTGTCGTCGAAGCTGAAGGGTGAGCCGGGCACGCGTGTGCGCGTGCGATTCACTCGTCCCGGCGTCGCGGATCCGATCAACGCCACGTTCACGCGCGCCGTGATTCACATTCCGGCCGTGCCGTTCGTGACGATGCTCGACGGCGGCATCGGCTACATCCCGGTGCAGGGCTTCAACGAGACGTCGGCGTCGGAAACGGTGCGCGGCATCCAGCGGCTGCAGCAGCAGGGCATGAAGTCGCTGATCCTCGACCTGCGCGGCAACCCGGGCGGCATC
>JAYWIJ010000201.1:0-8744 GCA_043788935.1 Gemmatimonadaceae bacterium
TCCGGCCGCGAAGGTTGCCGCCAAGGCGCCCGCCACCAAGGCTGTGGCGCCCGCCACGAAGACTCCGGTGAAGGCTGCCGCCAAGGCGCCGGCCAAGACCGCCGCGAAGAAGAAGTGATCGGGGCGCTTCGGCGCCTGACACATGTAACCGCCCGCTGCGCCTCTGGTGCAGCGGGCGGTTCGCTTTGCTTCCCACGCGGATCATGCACCGTGAAGCCGAGCGCGATAGCTTCGGCCGCCATGTGTATTTCGACTGCACCACACCCATGACGACGCGCACCGTCACCGCCAGCGCGCCAGCGCGCATCGATCTGGCCGGCGGCTGGACGGACGTCGCGCCCTACACCACCGAGGTCGGTGGCGCGGTGTGCAATGTCGCGATCGAGATGCGCGCGGTGGCGACGGTGTTCGCGGCCTCGTCGCCGGCGCCGCCGACCGATCCGCTCATCCACGCCGCGTGGCTTCGCGCCGGCGAACCGAAGGTCTCAGTCACGCTCTCCTCCGCCATTCCCGTCGGCTCGGGCCTCGGCGGCTCCTCGGCGGCAGGTGTGGCGCTGGCGGCGGCGCTCGGTGCCTGGCAGGGCGACGCGCGAACCGCAGCCGAGCTTGCCGAGCTCAGCCGGAGTACCGAAACCGAGACGATGGGGCTCGCCGGAGGATGCCAGGATCACTACGCCGCCGCGTTCGGCGGCGCACTGCTGCTGGCCTGCGGTGCGGAAACGTCGGCGGTTCCCATCGGCCTGACCGATGAAACGATCGCATCTCTCGAATCCCGAGGGTTGATCGCGTTTACTGGAGAATCACGGATATCTGCGCGCACCATCACGGCAGTATTAGATGCGTATCGCCAGAATGAGGACGTTACGTGCAATTCGCTGCGAACTATGGCGGCGCTCGCACCACGGATGGCTGATGCCTTGGAGCGAGGTGACATCGATCGGCTGGGCGATTTGCTCGGCCAGCAATGGCAGGCGCAACGCGCACTCCATCCGACGATCACGACGCCGCTCATCGAGACCATCGTGACGGACGCTGCCGCCGCTGGCGCGCTCGCCACCAAAGCCCTCGGGGCCTCCGGCGGAGGCTGCGTGTTCGTCCTCGCCGCCGCCGGAACGATCCATGCCGTTCGCGCCGCCGTCGCCCGGCATGCCACCATCCTGCCGTTCCGGGTTGCACGGTCCGGCGTCCACATCACCGTTTCCGGCGACACCGACTGATGCCGATCCGACCGGGCGACGCCCGAAGCCTCACCGAGACCCTCGTACGCGTGGACTCGCGCAACCCGACGCTCGTGCCCGGTGCTCCCGGCGAGTCGGGTGTAGCGCATGTGCTGGCCGAGGTGCTGGGCGGCTGGGGATTCCGGCTCGAATGGCAGGATGTGCGGGATGGTCGGGCCAACCTGCTGGCGCGGATCGGAGCGCCGGAGGCTGGAGCGCCCGTGCTGATGTTCAACGGGCACCTGGATGTCGTCGGCACGGAAGGCATGGACCATCCCCCGTTCACGCCCGAGATCCGCGAGGGACGGATGTACGGCCGGGGAAGCTGTGACATGAAAGCCGGGGTGGCCGCCATGTCGGTCGCTGCGTGGCAGGCGGCGCAGCAGGGCATCCGAGGCGAGATCATCGTGGCGGCAGTGATCGACGAAGAGTTCGAGTCGCTGGGCACCCGTGCGATGCTGGAACGGGGCACTCGTGCCGATGTCGCCGTGATCACCGAACCGACGCGCCTCGCCATCTGTCCGGCGCACCGCGGGTTCGTGTGGCTCGAATTCACCTTCACGGGCCGCGCGGCTCATGGCAGTCGCTACGACCTCGGCATCGACGCCATCCAGCACGCGGCCGTGGTGCTCACGGCGCTGGAGCGGTTTCAGCGGACGGTGCTGCCGACGCGCACGCATCCATTGCTGGGCCGTGCCTCGCTGCACGCGTCGACCATGGCCGGTGGCGTGGGGTGGAGCACCTATCCCGAGGCCTGCACGTTGCGCGTGGAGCGCCGCACCGTGCCCGGCGAAACGACGGCATCGGTGCGGCAGGAAGTCGAGGTGATTCTGGCGGAGCTGGGCGCCGCCGAGCCGCAGCTCTCGGTTTCGGTGCGCATCGACACGGCGCAGGGACCGAGTGACGTGGCAGTGGACGCGCCGCTGGTGCAGCGATTGTCGGCGGCACATGCGGCGGTGCGCGGCACCGTACCACCGGTGGAAGGGCTGAGCGCATGGACCGACGCCGCGCTGCTGAACGACGCCGGGATCCCTGCCGTCTGTTTCGGTCCGGGTGATATTGCCCTCGCGCATGCGGCCACCGAATACGTGCCGCTCGCCGAGATCGACGCTGCAACAGCCGTGCTGACGGCGTTCGCGCTCGACTGGTGTGCCTGACCTCTGACGACACGGACCTGCCGGTGACTGCCGCACAGTACGACGCCCTCGAACGCGCGATCGTGGACCGCTCGCGCGTTGCGATCCGCATCAACGGGGCCGAGATGGTCGTGATTCCGGAAAGAATCCTGACGAAGGATGGTCGCGAGCTGCTGCTGACGCAGAACCCGTCCAGCGGTCTGCCGCTGCATCTGCGCATCGACGACATCGACCGGCTGGAGGTGGTGCGGTGAGCGCACGGTTTCCGCTGGTGGCCGTGTACGCCGACGAGAGTTGCCTCGGCAACGGCAAGAAAGGCGAGACGCCGGGTGGTGCCGGTGGTCTGGTGGAGTATCAGATGCGCAGCGGCGAGATCGTCTTCCGTGACTTCTGGATCAGTGAGCTCGACACCACCAACAACCGCATGGCGTTGCAGAGCGTGATCCAGTCGTTCACGCACCTGTCGGCCAAGGGCGAGCAGCTGAGCGTGGTGTTCACCACCGACTCGCGCTACCTGGTGGATGGCATGACATCCTGGGTCCACGGGTGGGTGCGCAAGCAGTGGCGGAAGGCCGACGGCAAGCCGGTGGAGAATGTGGCGCTGTGGCAGCAGGCGCTGCACGCCGTGTCGTCAGGCGGCCACGAGGTGGAATGGCGATGGGTGAAGGGGCACGCGGGCCACGTGCAGAACGAGTGGGCGAACGAACTGGCCACGCGCGCGGCGGCCAACCAGACGCAGTCGGGTGGATTGATCGAATCGGGGTTCGCACCGTGGGTGGCGTCGCGGCCGCTGGCCGTGCGCAAGAGTGGGCCGGCGTCGCCCTTTCCCGATGCCGCGACCTTCAAGGCCGCCAAGGCCCTTCCCGCCGCGTGAGCGCTCCATATTCTGCAGCGATGACTGCTGACCCGACCGTTCTCGATCGCATCTTCAACCGTCTCGTGCGCACGCTGTCGGCGGGAAGCCCCGACCAGCTGTCGGCGCCGTTCACGGTCTCGGAAATCGTGCACGCACTGGTGCCGTACCGCACGTACCGCGCGGAGCTGGGCGTGGACACGATTCAGGATTACGAGCACGCCGTGCTGGAGCTGCTGGCTGGCGAACGCGGACTGCTCGTGGTCGCACCGGACACGGTGTCGGCCATCCGGAAGGAGCTCGCGTCGCCCGATCCGGACACGGGCATGCTGCATCGCCTGCAGCAGGTGGAGGCGCGTCTGGGCGCGGTCCGCATGCCGATCATGCTCGAGGAAAAGCCCGCGCCGCCGACCGAAGACGTCTCGCGCGATTCGGGATCGCAGCGCGCCGTGGTGCTGTCGGATGCCATCGCGATCGGTGCAGCGATGGAGCTCGAGGATGCGGCCCTCGCGCGGGCATTCGCTGAAGAGCCATCACCGGAGTCGGAGCCCGTGGCGCCTGCGGCGCGCTCGACGCCGACACGGCCCAGTGTGGCGGAGCTTCCGTCGGTAGCCGATCTCGCCGCTCTCGTGCCGCCGGAGCCACCGGTGACCACGCCACTGCAGTCGCTGCAGGGGGTGACCGTTGCCACGGCCGCAACACTCTCGCGCATCACGCCGCTCAGCTCTCCGTCGGTGTACGGCGATCCGATCGACTTCCGCGGGGTGCGGCACGCGCCGGTCGACATCGGCGGCGTGATTTTCCTGTTCGGCATGATCGCACGCGAGATGGGCTTTCACGTCGAGGCGATGTCGAGCGGGTTCCCGCGGTGCGAAGCGAAGCGGCAACTGGCGCCGGGCAAGTGGGCGCGGCTGCGCATCGACTTCGAGCTGGAGAGCCGGCACTTTCGCGATGCCGGGCGCAATCCGTCCACGGTGGACCTGATCGTCTGCTGGCGTGACACCTGGCCCGACCGCCCATCCACGCTCGACGTGCTGGCGCTGGATCGCCTTCTTCCGACACTCGCGCGCGACTGAGCCCGACATGCCCAACACCGCAGCCATCGATCACGGCGGTCCCTGTCCCTTCTGTACCAACGCGCTGCCGAAGGGTCGCGCGGTGACATACTGCCCGCATTGCGGCATGAACGTGACGCTGGCGCAGTGCCCGGCCTGCAGCAGCGAGGTGCAGCCGGGGTGGCACTACTGCGTCACCTGCGGCCGCGACGTGAGCGCGCTCCCGATCGTGCAAGGGACGGTTCCCCGGGAGCCGTAGCGCGTCAGGCGCACCGCGAACACCTCTCACACGGAGGCGCGGTGCCGCGGAGATCACGAGCCACACCAGCCGATCATCTCCGAGCGAAGGCGGTGCACTGAAGCCGACGCTCTGGCAGTCAGTCTGTTCCGCCGTGCCGCCGCGCCTCCGTGTGAGTGGCGTGTTCGGTCTGGCTTGGGCGTCTTGCCACAGCTTCAGTACGTGATCGCGGCTCCGCCAAGTGAGAGGCCGGCAGCAAGACCGAACAGCAGCACGCGATCACCACGCCGGATGCGCCCCGATGCAATCGACTCGGCCAGTGCGAGCGGCATCGACGCGGCGATGCAGTTGCCGCGGATGGCGAGGTTCTGCACGATCTGCTCCTCCCGGAAGCCGAGCATCTTCCATCCCAGTTCGATGCCGTGACGGCTCGCCTGATGCGGGACGACGGCGGCGATGTCGTCGCGGTGCCAGTGCGCATCGGCACAGAGCGCGTCCATGAAGGGCAGCAGCAGCGGCGCGGCCTTCCGGAACAGCTGCGGGCCACGCATCGCGAAGAGGTTGTGCGCGTGGGTCGTGGCAGGATCGTTCGGATGATGCAGCGTGCCGCCGCCGCTGATCTGACTCAGCTCGGCGCCACTGTGCCACGTCTGCAGTCGCATGCAATGCAACGCGCCCCCCGACTCGCCGGCGTGCGAGACGATCACCGCCGCCGCCGCATCACCGAACAGCACGGCACTCTCCGGCTCACCGGGATTCATGCTGTGTGAGACGTTCTCGCTGCTGAACACCAGCACATGCCGATGCGCGCCGGCCGAGACGAGACGTGCCGCCACGTCGAACGCCGCAAGAAACGACAGACAGGTGGCGTTGACGTCGAAGCAGGCGGCGACACCTTCGGGGGCACCGAGTTCGCGCTGCACGAACACCGCCGTGCAGGGAATGGCCTGCTGCGGTGTACTGGATGCGCCGATGATCGCGGTGAGATCGGCCGGTGACAGGCCAGCCATCGCCAGCGCATCGCGCGCCGCAGCAGCCGCCATGCATGACGAAGTCTCACCCGCTGCCCGACGACGCTCGCGCACACCCGTCCGATCGAAGATCCAGCCCGGTGCGAGGCCGAGCTGCGATTCCAGCTCGTCATTCGTGACGACGCGTGACGGCAGGTACGAGCCCACGCCGGCGATGCGGACGGGGAGCACGGTGGTGGCGGGCTGCATCAGGCGCTCACCAACGCGGCGCGATCACGCGCCTTCCAGCTGCAGATCACGCGACGGCGCTTCACGCCGGCGGGCAGCGACGGAATGCCCTCCGTGACCGACACCGCCGTCGCGTGGCATCCATACTCCCGCAGTGCCGCGCGCACCGTCTGCTGCAGTTGCGCGGCGACGTCGTCGAACACGGCGCCATCACGCAGCGACAGCTGCACGGTCAGCTCACCCGCTGCCGATTGCTCGGCGCGATACTCGGCAATGCCCGCATGTGCCAGCAACACCATGCGCCGGACCGCATCGGGGAAGATGGCGCGCAGCCGATCATCGGCCTGCGGAAACCAGCAGAGATCGTCCTGCCGACCCTCGATCGCGGCGATGCGTTGCCACGTCGATCCGCAGGCGCATCGCGGCCCGGTGTCGAGGCGGAGTACGTCGCCGAGGCGGTAGCGGATGATCGGTTGCGTACGCCGCCAGAGATCGGTGAGAATCGGCGTCACGCGCGTCGGATCGTCTGCGGAGACCAGCTCATGCTGCATGACCATCACATCCTCCTGCACATGCAGGGCGCCGTGCGCACAGGTGACCGCCACGAGCCCCTCGGTGCATTGGTAGACTTCGCCGACCGGCACCTGAAATACGCCCTCGATGCGCGCACGATCGCGCGGCTCGATCACCTCGGCCACCGAGATGAGCCGCGTGGGAGTCACGGTGAGAGTGCCACGTTCACGCGCATCAGCGAGCATGCCAAGCAACGAAGGCGGGCCGACGATCAGCTGCGGTTGAAATGCATTCAACGTGGCAATCACCTCGACCAGCGGCTGCATCAGATCGAAGAAGCGGAAGAGCACCACGCTCGACGTACGCTCGTACAGCCGGCTGTTGGCGCGCAGGAAGAACGCCACACGATGACCGGGCCGAAGATCGGGAATGGCGCGGGCGAGAATCGTTCCGGCCCACCGCGACTGCTCGGCAGGACTGACGAGAAAAAGGCCACGGTGTCCCGACGTGCCACTGGACAGCCCGACCGTGCAGCCGTCCACAGCGGCCGAAAAATCGCGGTGCTGCTCTGCGTTCAGCGCGACCTGCAGCGCACGATCGCGACGGATGCCGCGTGTGTTGAAGCGATCGAAATGCTGCATCATCATCGTCTTGTCCACCGTGGGGAACTGGCGCCATTCGCTGGTGGCGCGGCCCTGCCAATGCTCGCGGTGGAAGGAACTCGTGGCGCGGACCTCGTTGACCAGCTGCTGCGCGCGGCGTTCCTGCCACGCGGCGAGGCGGGCGTCATGCAGCGTCGCGGTGCGCCGGCGCGCCGCGATGTAGTGTCGGACGATGTCGAGGCGTGCGAGCAGACCGTTCACGGCGTCGCTCCGTTCGCAGACTCGAAGCCGGCGTCGTGACCGTCATTTGCGGCGATCGGGCACAGACCTGCGCTCACAGACTTTGCTCCGAGCTTCACGCCGATCAGTGACGTCATGGCGATTTGCTCCACGCCAGCGTTTCCGGGCAATGTGTCGGCAGGATGGTCACGTCAGGTCGCGCGCGCGCGAAGTCGTGAATGCATCGCAGCGTGTCGCGCAGCGCTGCAACGTCATCCTGCATCAATGACGTGATCCAGTGCGGTGCTCGCAGCTCACGGTATGCGCGTGAAGTCCACGCACCGTCGGCACAGAGCAGCACATCACCGTCATGAGTGCGCACCACGGCACCCACCTGCCCGCGCGCGTGCCCGGGCAACTGCACGAGCAGGAGGCTCCCGTCGCCGAACAGGTCGTGCGTGGCGCCGAGGTGCGGCAGTGGTGCGGCGTCGAAGCGGGGAATGACCGATGCACGTTCGGCGAAATCGTCGGGGAAGAGTTGCTGGACGATGCCGCGGCGGACGGCGTCCACGCCGCGTGAGGCCTGCTGCAACGCGAGGGCTTCGCGCGTGACGACGAATTTTGCGGCGCTGAAGTCGCGCAGGCCGGCCACATGATCGGCATGCAGGTGCGAGACGATCACCGTGTGGATCGCGTCCGGGTGAACACCCAGCACGCGTGCGCCGACGGCGGCAGCGGTGCCGAGGGTGGTTGGCGTCGCGTACTCGTACAGACGGTCGGGCCAGTGCGCGAAAGCGTCGAGGAGGCGCGGGGCGTAGCCGGTGTCGAAGAGCATGGATCCGTGCTGCGGATGGCGCAGCAGGAACGCCGGCGCGTGGCAGCGAACGTTTGCCCAGCCGGTACCCGCGGCGATCAGCGAGGCTCTGGCAACGCAGAATCCGGTATCGAGCACGTCGACGCGAAAAGCAGTCACGCCGCGTACCCCTCGCGCCGCAGCGCGTCGATGGTGCGCGCGACGCCCTCGGCGGACGCAACGCGCGGCGCATAACCGAGCGCCGCGCGCGCACCGCTGATGTCATACGTCTGCGTGCGGGCGAGTATCAGCGCCGAGTAGCGGGTGAGCGTGGGTTCGCGCCGGGTGACGGTCGCGACGGCTTCCATGACCGACGCGGCGGCGAGCGCGACCTGGAGCGGAATCCGGCGCGACGGATACGGCAGCCCGACGCCGCGCAGCAGTTCGCGGATCATCTCCCAGAGCGGGACATGTTCGCCGCCGGTGATCAGATACGTGCCGCCGACCGCCGTGTCCGAGGTGAGCGCACACTCCACGGCCCGCACCACGTCGTCCACGTGCGTCACGTCCACGGCGTTGGTGCCATCGCCGATCTGCGGCAGCCGTCCGTCGCGCGCAGCCCGGAGGAGGCGCGGCACGAGTGCGCGGTCGCCGGCACCATAGATCGCCTTCGGCCGGAGGATGACGGTCTCGAGACGATTCGATTCGGCACGCACGAGCTGCTCCCCCGCCTGCTTGGTGCGGGCGTATTCGCTGCCCTGTCGGTCGGGGTATGGCTCGTCGTCGCCAACAGAGCGCTGGTCGCGACCGGCGAAGATCACGGCCGGCGACGAGATGTGGACGAACCGACGGACACCCGCGGCAGTCGCAGCCGCGAGCAGGTTGGCCGTGCCGGTGACGTTGGCCGCCTCGAAATCGG
>JAYWIJ010000202.1:0-8738 GCA_043788935.1 Gemmatimonadaceae bacterium
CGCTGCCCGGTGGCAGCATGCTCAGCGTGCGTGCGCCGGAGTCGGTGGTGGCGGCACTGTTGCCCGCAGGGTGCAGCATCGCGGCCAACAACGGCCCGCAGCTCTGCGTGGCCAGCGGACCCGCCGAGGCCATCGTGCAGCTTGCGCAGTCGCTGGAGCGCGATGGTGTGGCGAACAAGGCGCTGGTGACCAGTCATGCATTCCACAGCCCGATGATGGATGACATCGTCGAGCCGTTCCGCCGCGTGGTCGCGGGCGTGGCGTTACGCACGCCGCGCCGCCCGGTGGTCAGCACCGTGACGGCGACGTGGCTGACGGATGAACAGGCAACGTCACCCGAATACTGGAGCCAGCATTTGCGCGCGACCGTGCGGTTCGCAGAGGCGGTGCAATTCGCGTGGAACGACGGCGATCGCGTGATGCTCGAAGTCGGGCCGCGCACGACGGCGACGACACTTGCGCGGCAGCAGAGTCGTGATCCGAAGGTGCAGGTGGCCGTGCCGTCACTGGGCGACGCCGCAGGGAACGCGCAGGAACTCGCGCATCTGCTGAAGGCGGTGGGCACGCTCTGGCAGTGCGGCGTGCCGATTCTCTGGGAGCGTTTCTACGAGCGTGAGCTACGCAATCGCATCCCGATGCCGACGTACGCGTTCGAGCGGGTGCGGCACTGGGTGGATCCGGTGGCGATGGTCGCGAGCGGCGGAGCCTTCGAGGAGGCTGCGGCGGATGTGGGGGTGGAGACGACAACCGTCGAGCTGTCGCCACGCGACGCGGTGGTCGCCGATGTGAAGCGATTGCTCGAGGAGAGCTCCGGACTCGAGCTGGCCGAGGTGGGGCCGGATGAGACCTTCATCGAGATGGGACTCGATTCGCTGTTCCTGACGCAGGTCGCGACGTCGCTGAGCAAGAAATTCGGCACGAAGATCAGCCTGCGGCAGCTGAACGTGGACACGCCGAACCTCGGCACGCTCGCCGACTTTCTGCTGCCGCATGTGCAGTCGGCGGGAGTGGCACTCACCGCGGTGGTGAAGCTACCGGCCCGTGCGGTGGCGTCGAACGGGAAGGGTGCGTCAGAGGCAGTGAGCGCATTCGAGGACGCGCCTGATCTGAGGAAGGTGTTCGGCGCGCAGGCGAAGATCGTGAAGGAGAAGGTGGACGACATGACGGCGGCGCAGCGCGAGTGGTTTGACGCGTTCACGGCGCGCTACACGGCGAAGACGGCGAAGAGCAAGGCGTTCACGCAGGCCAATCGCTCGGCGATGGCCGACCCGCGCGTGGTGACGGGCTTCAAGCCGCAGACGAAGGAACTGATCTATCAGGTGGTGGTGGAGAAGAGCAGCGGCTGCCATCTCACCGACATCGACGGCAATCAGTACGTCGACATCCTGAGTGGCTTCGGCAGCTCGATGTTCGGGTACATGCCGCAGTTCATCAAGGACGCGTGCCATCAGCAGCTCGAGGACGGTGTCGAGATCGGCCCGATGCATCCGCTGGCGGCCGAGGTGTCGCAGCTGCTGTGCGAACTGACGGGTCACGATCGCGCGGCAGTATGCAACACCGGCAGCGAAGCGGTGCTGGGCGCCATGCGCATGGCGCGCACGGTGAGCGGGCGCAGCCTGATCATCGTCTTCAGCGGCAGCTATCACGGCATCAACGACGAAGTGATTCTGCGCGGCAGCAAGAGCCGCAAGAGTTATCCCGGCGCGCCGGGCATCATGCCGCAGGCTGTCGAGAACATGCTGGTACTGGACTACGGCACGCCGGAGAGTCTCGAGATCATCCGACAACGCTGTCACGAGGCGGCGGCGGTGCTGGTGGAGCCGGTGCAGAGTCGTCGCATGGAATTCCGGCCGGTGGATTTCCTGCGCGAAGTGCGCAAGATCACCGAGGACAACGGCACGGCGCTGATCTTCGATGAGGTCATCACCGGCTTCCGCATGCATCCCGGCGGTGCGCAGGCGGTGTTCGGCATCACTGCCGACATCGGGACGTACGGCAAGGTGATCGGCGGCGGCATGCCGATCGGCGCGATGATCGGCAAGCGCGAATGGATGGATGCGCTGGACGGCGGTCACTGGGAGTACGGCGACGACAGCGTGCCGGAAGCGGGCGTGACGTACTTCGCCGGCACCTTCGTGCGGCATCCGCTGGTGATGGCGGCGGCGCGTGCGTCGCTGCTGGAGATGAAGCACAATCCGGCGCTCTACACGCGTCTCAACGCGATGACCGACGGCATGGTCACACGGGTGAATGCGCTGTTCGACTGGTACCGGATGCCGTACCGCTGGGTGAGTTTCGGCAGCGCGTTCAAGACGAAGTATGACGAAAGCGTGAACTACACGGAGCTGTTCTTCATGCTGATGCGGTATCACGGCGTGCACGTGCTGGATTTCCCGCACTTCCTGACCACGTCGCACACCGAGGCAGACGTCGAGCACATCGTGGCGGCGGTGGAGAAGACGTGCGTGGAGCTGCGCGCGTCTGGTTTTATGCCGGAGCGGACGTATCCGATTGCGGTGGTAAACAACGTGCTGCCGTCAGCACCTGTGGCGCCCATCGTCCTCAAGGCCGATCAACCGCCGGTGCCCGGTGCGCGATTGGGTCGGACGCCGGATGGCGAGTCGGCGTGGTACGTGCCGGATGCGGCGCGCGCGGGGAAGTGGGTGGTGTTCGATCCGGCGACGCTGGTGCATTGCGACGGGTGCGCGCGGTGGCCGGGCTGTTGCTGTCCGGCGGCGTCCCAGCTCAACTGTGCGGCGCGGGATGCGTGTGATGCAGTCGTGGTCGCCGTGCAGGTCGGCGTGTCAGCTGCATCGGTCACGGTATCGTCCTGACAAACTGCTGATCGCGGAGAACGCGGAGGACAACCGGAGGTCGCGGAAAAAAAGCTTGGAGGGAACGACACCCTCGGCGGGAGCATGTCTCGCAAGTGCAGTTCCTCCACAAGCAGTTCCCCGCGACCTCCGGTTGTCCTCCGCGCCCTCCGCGATGAATGGTGGATGATGGCGCCACACGGAGCCTGAACAGTCTGCACCAGTCCATGCACGAATATGGTGACGCTCGTCCCGACCCGTGCTTGTATCGTGGAGCCTCACTCACGCGAGGTGGTCAGTATGTCGGCGCGGCGATGGATGACGGCGGAGGAACTGCTGGTGCAGCAGCCGCCGCACATGCGGTCGGAATTGGTGGACGGGGTAATGCGCGTGCGGGAGCCGGGGGCGTATCGGCATGGTGCGGTCGCTTCCCGCGTCGGAGCGTTGCTGAACATCTGGGTTCATCCACGGAAGCTGGGGCATGTTCTTGGGGCGGAGACCGGGTTTATCCTGACCCGGAAGCCTGACTCCGTGCGCGCACCGGACGCGGCGTTCGTCAGTAACGAGCGCCTCCCGCCACCTGACGTGACGGGCTACGCGGAGTTGGCGCCCGACCTCGTGGTGGAGGTGCGGTCCCGCGGCGATCGGGCGGGAGAGATCATCGAAAAGACCAATGCCTGGCTGCGTGCCGGCGTACGGCTGGTCTGGCACATCGATCCCGAGCGCCGGCGTGGCGCAGTGCATCGCGCCGACGGCACCGTGCGAGTGCTGCAGGCCAGCGATGCGTTCGACGGAGAAGACGTGCTGCCGGGCTTCGTCATGACGCTCGCCGAAGCGCTCGAGTGAGCGCCGTTGTGACGTTCACGGTAAACGTCCGTCTTCCCGGCGAGCGCCGGGCTGCGAAGAGGGTTTCGCGGTTCGGCGCTCGCTAGTTGGAACGCGTCAGCTGCGCCCGAGCCGGAACCGGAGCTGCTTCACCGGCTGACGCGACGGCACGGCGTTCAGCCGCGTGAGCAGCGTTGGCGCCAGCAGACTCAGCTCGTTCATCCACGCCGCCGTCGTCACCCGCACCCAGAGCGTGCCGTCGGCCGAGATGCTGAGTGGCTCCGTGACTGACGCGATCTGCGCCCCGACCACCTGCGGCCAGTCGTCCATCGCACTCACCTGCGCCAACCGCTCGGTCATGCCCTTCTGCTCGAGCATCTTCGCCATCACGTCGGCAATGCTCGTCGGCTGCGACTTCTTGAACGGCCCGCTCATGCGACATCCGGCGTGAGCGTGCCATGATGCACACGTACCGTCTGCAATCCCGTCAGCGCGCGCGGAATGTCCTCGCTGCGCGGGACCGCAAGGATCACCTGCCCGAGTCCACGGCGGCCGAGGAGACCCAGAATGCGTGCACTGCGATCGGCATCCAGTTCAGCGAACGGATCGTCCATCAGCAGGAGCGGTGCAGTGCCCAGTGCGCTCTGCAGCGTGCGCGCTTCCAGCATGCGCAATGCGATGGCCGCGCTCCGTTGCTGGCCGTTGCTGCCGAAGTTGCGCAGGTCACGCCCATCCAGCAGCAGCTGCACCTCGTCACGATGTGGGCCGGTGTGCGTGGTGCCGCGCTTCACGTCGTGCAGTCGTTGCGTGGCGAGCGTCGACCGCAGCCACACGGCCAACTCCATCTCGTCGGTGCGTGCACCGCCGCCACGCTTGAGCGCCAGACTCACGCTGGTGCGCTCGCCGATGGCATCCAGCACCTCGGCATATGCCGACGCGGCGTCACTGGCCCACGCATGTCGCTTCGCGAGCATCGACGCACCAGCCGTGGCCAGCGCCGGTTCGAATGCCGCCACCGCGTCCAGCGCTTCGGCATCACGCGCATGGCCGAGCAGCGCGCGCAGGGCGGCGTTTCGCTGAGCGAGGGCATGACGGTACTGCTGCAGCGCCAACAGATATTGCCGATCGGCCAGCGCCAGCATCACGTCCAGATACCGCCGTCGCTCGGCGGGTGCACCGCGTACGAGTGCCACGTCAGCCGGTGAGAAGAGCACCGCCGGCGCAGCACCGATGGCGTCGCTCAGTCGCGTGGCTTCGACACCATCGAGCATCACCTTCTTCTTCTGCGTGGTGGCATCGAAGCCGGCAGAGATGCGCAGTGCACCGCGTGGTGACCCGTCCAGTGTGGCGCTGATGTGAAACCCTGCATCGCCGAAGCGCACGAGGTCCTTGTCGCGTGCGCCGCGTGCGCTGCGGAACAGTTCGAGGTAGTAGATCGCCTCGAGCAGGTTGGTCTTGCCGTGGCCGTTGTCGCCGAGCAACGCCGCGCCATCGGCATGCAGATCGAGCGCGGCACGGCTGTAGTTGCGGAAGCTGGTGAGCGTCAGGTGCGACACACGCACCGATGCAATGGCCATCGCATCGGTGCTCGTTGCATCCGCCGCCACGGGTGCGCTCACTCGCCCGTGAACGCGGGCGGGCGCTTGTCGAGGAATGCCGTCATCCCTTCGCGCATGTCGGCGGTGGACGACAGCGTACCGAAGTGCGCCGCCTCGTAGGCGAGCGCATCACCGAGGCGCATGTCCTGCCCACGGATGACCGCATCGATGCAGGCGCGCACTGCGAGCGGACCGTTGGCCATCATCGCCTGCAGCATCGCCGTGGCGGTCGGGATCAGGTCGGCGTTCGGCACCACTTTGTTCGCGAGGCCAATCCGCACCGCCTCGTTGGCGTCGATGATTTCAGCCGTCATCAGCAGCTGCAACGCGCGACCCGTGCCGACGAGGCGTGGCAGACGCTGCGTGCCGCCGTAGCCGGGAATGATGCCAAGCTTCACTTCAGGCTGGCCGAACTTGGCGAACTCACCGGCGATGCGGAGGTGACAGGCCATGGCCAGTTCGCAGCCGCCGCCGAGGGCGAAGCCGTTCACTGCGGCGATCGTCGGCTTGGGGCTGCGCTCGTATCGGCCGAAGATCTCCTGACCGCGCTGCGCCCGTGCAAAGGCACCCATCGGCGTCTGTCCGGCCAGTTCGCTGATGTCGGCACCGGCCACGAAGGCCCGTCCGGCGCCCGTCAGGATCACGCCACCAACCGAGTCGTCGGCGATCGCCTGATCGACCGCGGCGCCGAGTTCGAGGATGACGGCACTGCTGAGCGCGTTGAGCTTGTCAGGGCGGTTGACCGTGATCGTCGCGATACGGTCGGCCACGGAGTAGAGCAGATATTCATAGGACATGCCGGGCAATGGCTCGGGGAGGGCGTGATCCCGTGACGGGGATGGCGTCCGTGAAAGCTACCGTGGGTCGCGATGGGTATCCGCGCGGTGCCGCCGAGCCAGGTGGGTTGGAACGACACACTGGCCGGGCGGCGCGCCATTTCCGATACTGATGCCGAGGGACGCGACACACCGTGGTGGCGCACGCGTCCCGGGATCGGAGGCATGACCATGGCCCTTCATTTCGTTTCCCGTCACCTCTCCGTGCGCCGACGGGCGGCACAGCGTCGGATCCGGCAGGTGCTGGCACGGACGTCCGCTCCGCACGCGGCGCTCTTCGGACCCGCCACCGCCGCCTTCGGCGCGGCCAGCGTGGCATCGCACGTCGTGATGACGTGGGGGCTGCTGATGCTGTCGCAGCCAGCCCTGCCCGACGAGGCGCACGATCCGCTCGTCGCGACGCGTTTTCTCTATCCACTGATGCGGAAGTCACCGCAGCCGACACAGGAACGGATCAGCTACATCGGTCTCGGAGGGCCGGTCGTGGAATCGGCGCCGGGTAGCGTGAAGCAGGGGACCAGCATCGGCACGGCGCCGCAGACGCCTGCGACAGTTGCCTCGCAGGGAGCGGTCGATGCCGATCCACCGGAGGTGTACACGGAACTGGAGGTGGATATCGCGGCCGAACGCGATCCCGAGAGCGAAGGACCGAGCTATCCCGAAGATCTGCTGGACCGGAAGATCGAAGGTGCGGTCCGGGTGCGGTTCGTGATCGATTCCACCGGTCATGCGGACGAAACGACATTCGCCGTGCTCGAGGCCTCGGAGGCGGGATTCATCGAAGCGGTGCGGCTGGCGCTGCCTCGAATGCGATTCCGGCCCGCGCACATGGGACCCCGACGCGTGCCGCAGCGTGTGGAGCAGTCGTTCGAGTTCAGGATCACGCCGCCCGTGCTCGTGCCGTAGTTTCGGCTGGACATCGACGCACCAGCGCGCCGTCACTGCTGAAAGGCTGACGCGGCGCGTTGGTGGTCTCCGACGTCCAGCCGATCTCCAGTCCCCGATCCGTGCTCCGTACCCAGTCGTTCGTCACCGCGATCGCCGCTGCCGCGTGTTTTGCGATCGCTCTCGCCCCCGTGGCCGCTCATGCGCAGGCGCAGCGTGCCCCGACGCGCCCCGCGAACACCGTCTGGCCCGACGAGGGTCCGCGCACGTGGGCGCCTCTTCCGACGGCCGCGCCGATCACCGCCAACGATCTGCGCACTCGGCTCTACCAGTTCGCCGACGACTCCATGCGCGGGCGTCGCATCGGCGAGCCGGGCAATGCGAAGGGCACCGACTACATCGCACGCGAATTCAAGCGGCTCGGCCTCAAGCCGGCGGGCGACAGCGGTACGTACTTCCAGGTGCTGCCGTTCGGCGCGCAGTCGTATGACAGCAGCGCCTCGCGGCTGAGCGTTCGCGGCGCGGCGCTCCAGACGCGTCGCGACTGGGTGCCGCTGACGCCGTCCGCACCGCAGCGTGTCGCAGCGCAGGCACGATTTGATAACGTGCCGACGGTCTTCGGGGGACGGTACGGCGACACCAGCGTGGTGCTGGACGCGGCCACCGTGCGCGGCAAGGTGGTGGTGTTCCGCAGCGGGACGGCGGCCCAGGTCGTGGGACCTGCGACTGGTGCGCCCGCCTCGTTCCTCAGCTGTGATGCGCGTCCTGACATGTTCGGTGCCGCGGCCGTGGTGGCCGCGGAAGCGTCCGGCCGTGTGCCGCGCCGTGCCGCCGGAACCCCGCCGATGCGCGACACGCGCGCGCAGGATGCCGGTGCCGTCGGTGTGCTGATCATCGGACTGGATGGCATGGCACCAGCCACGGTGGCTGCTGCCTTCGCGTCTCGTCCCGGTTTGCGAACGCCGCCGATGCAGTCGGGCGTCGGCGCGGCGACGATCAGCGCGGCCGTGGCGTCGCAGCTCTTCGGCGGCAACGTGGAGCAACTCGCCGTCGGTGCGGCTGGTGCGCCGGTGTCTGGCAACTGGTCGTATGACTGGAAGCCTTCGGCGGCTCCGGCTCGCAACGTGGTCGCGGTGTTGCCGGGTTCCGATCCGACGCTCGCGTCGGAGTACGTGCTGGTCGGCGCACACAACGATCACATCGGCACCAGCCCTGTGGCCGTGGATCACGATTCGCTGCGCGCGGTGAACACCGTCACGCGTCCGCAGGGTGCCAACGACCCGCCGTGCGCGCCAACAGCGGCGCAGCAACAGAAAATCGACTCGCTGATCGCCGCCGCACGGCGGGTGCGTCCCGCGCGTCGTGACTCGATCTTCAACGGTGCCGATGACGATGGCTCGGGCACGGTGGTGCTGTTGGAGATCGCCGAGCAGTTCGCGGCGGAGAAGCCGAAGCGTTCGATCATCTTCGTGTCGCATCAGGGCGAGGAAGGCGGACTGCTGGGTTCCGCGTGGTTCGTCGACCATCCCACGGTGCCGCTCACGCACATCGTCGCTGCGCACAACATGGACATGCTGGGCAAGGGGCGCACCGAGCAGGTGAAGTTCGGCGGCCCCGCATCGGTGCAGACGCTGGGCGCACGTCGCCTGTCGCGCGAGTTCGGCGACATCATCGACTCGGTGAACGCCAATCGCACCGAGGTGATGGCCATCGACAAGTCGTGGGACGTGACGGCCAATCCGCTGAACCGCTTCTGCCGCAGCGATCAGGTGAACTACGTC
>JAYWIJ010000203.1:0-8673 GCA_043788935.1 Gemmatimonadaceae bacterium
CGTTCCCATTCCGAACACGATCGTTAAGCCCGACAGCGCCGATGGTACTCCGGCCGCGAGGTCGCGGGAGAGTAGGCCGTCGCCGGCACCCTTGACGAATCCCCCGGTTGCATCACGCAACCGGGGGATTCGTGTGTGTATTGCAGTCAATTGCTGTACACTCCCGCCGTTCGCTCGCCACCTCCGCCGCATCCATGACCCCACCGAGTCACGACGACGACGCCACACCCACCACACGCGCCGGACACGTCGCGCTCGTCGGCAAGCCGAACGCCGGAAAATCCACGCTGCTCAATCGGCTGCTCGGACTCAAACTCGCCATCACGAGCCCCAAGCCGCAGTCCACACGCGTCTCCGCCGTCGGCATCATCTCGACCGAGCGTGATCAGATGGTGCTGCTGGATACGCCAGGGTTGCTCGATCCGGGCTACACGTTGCAGCGGAGCATGCTGGCCAGCGCGCTCGCCTCGCTGCGCGAAGCGGATGTCGCCGTTTACGTGCACGACGCGACGACCGGACCGCCGCCGCCGCTCGAGTCGTTATTGCCTCCCGGAACACTGGTGCCGCGGCGTCTCGTCGTCTGGGCGAACAAGGCGGACCTGCTCAACGCAGGCAATCGCGCCGCGCTCAAGAACACGCCCGGGGTGATCGTCGGAAGTGCTGAACAGGGCGACGGAATCGAGGCGCTGCTCGCACGCGTCGCGGAGCACCTGCCGGCATCGCCGTTTCTCTATCCCTCAGACGAACTGAGCACGCAACCCGTCCGCTTCTTCGCTGCAGAAGCAATCCGGGAATCAGCGCTCGCCATTCTGCATGAAGAGGTGCCGTATGGCATCTTTGTGGACATCGAAGAATTCCGCGAGAACAAAACGCCGATCTATATCCGGGCCGTGGTGTATGTCGAGCGCGATAGCCAGAAAGGCATCGTCCTCGGTGCCAAAGGGAAAACCATCCGCGAAATCGGCACCGCCTCGCGCTTGCTCATCGAACGGCTCGTGGAAAATTCCGTCTATCTCGATTTGTGGGTGAAAGTCATGCCGGACTGGCGCAAGGACGCCGCGGCGCTGCGCCGCTTCGGCTTCACCGTACCACCAGAGTGATGGAGGTCATGACGACACTCGCTGCAGATCTGCTCGCGATTCTGCGATGCCCACAGTGCAAGGGTGCGCTGCGCAGCGGTGCCGAGCCACTCGCATTCCTCGAATGTGCGACGTGCCGGCTTCGCTACGCCATTCGCGACGGCATTCCCATCATGCTGATCGACGAAGCCACCCCCTGCTGACGACGCGCAGGCGCTTGCCTCCAACGCCCTCGATCGTCTCTACTGGATGATGCCGTCTTCGACCATCGCACCGCGGAACCCCGACACCCTCAGCGTCCTGATTGCGGGACGTGCTGCGACGGCCGCGGCAGCTGCCATTGGCCCTTGGGCGGATTCGGAGGGATTATCCATCCGCTTGGCTGAGCTGCCGCTCGATCGGCGCATGATGCGCCAGTCGCCGCCGACGGTGGTCGTACTCGCGCCGGACGATCAGGACGCCGCCGCGGTTCAGGCCATTCGCTCGCTCAAGAGCGACGGCAGGTTGCAGACGGTTCCGGTGGTGATGCTGATCACAGGTGACGATGCCAACAGCTGGCTCCACGCCGGAGCCGATGAGGCGCTGAGCGCTTCGTTGTCGGCCTGTGAGCGTGATGCCAGACTGACTGCGGCGCTCCGCCGCATGCGCCGCGACATCCAGGTCAATCCATCCACGCGACTCGCCGGCGCCGATGCCCTGGCCGCGGCGATGCGGGTCCGCATCGAGCGAGGTGAGCACTTCGGCGCCTGTTACGCTGACCTCGATCACTTCAAGGAATTCAATGACCGCTACGGGTACGCGCAGGGTGACGACGTCATCCGTGCGGTAGCCGAGCTGTTGGTCGAGGTAGTGGAGGCTGCCGCTGGCGAGCGGGGCTTCGTCGGACACATCGGGGGAGACGACTTCCTCTTTCTCGTCCCGCTGGACTGCGTCGCCGCCGCCTGTGATCTGGTCGTGCAGCGCGCCGATGAAATCCTTCCAGCGAGGTACTCTGCACATGACCGGCAAGCTGGCTACTTTTTCGGGAAGGATCGTCGAGGTCGGCTCGATCGCGTGCCCCTGATGACGCTTTCGATCGGCGTGGTGACGAACGCCCGCCGCCGTTTCGCGACGGCGGCGCAGGTGAGTGAGTTGGCGACGGAAATGAAGACGTATGCGAAGACGTTGCCCGGATCGGTCTGGGCGATGGATCGACGGTCCGACGTCGAGTCGGTCATCCCACCCGAGGAGAAGGTTCAGTGAACGTCACGTGCCAGGATTGTCGCTCTGTTTTCCGCGTGGATCCCGCCAAGGTGCCGCCGAACGGTGTGCGTGCCAGGTGCAGTGTCTGCGGAGCCATCGTGCGCATCTCGGTTGGAGCGATGACGCCGCTCACCAACGCCGCGATCCCGCGCCCGCTCACGCCGTTGCGCACACCGGCCGTCGCCTCACCGACACCAGCCACCCCGCCGTCGATCCGTAGGTTCACGCCGGCGGACAACCCCGCCGTCTCACCGAACCTGCCGTATCCCTCACGCCCGACGCCGTCCATCTCCACGCCGGGCATTCTGCCGCAGATTTCGGCGATGCAGACGCCGCAGGGTATGCAACCGGCGCCTGAGCAGCCCGTGGCCGCACCGACACCGGCGTCCGCAGCCGTGTGGTCGGCCACCGTCGAAGAGCCTGAGCAATCCGCACCAGCGCCGCTGGCGCCGCTCGAGTTTCTGGACGAGTCGCCGACCGATGCCGTCGTCGAAGACGTAGGGTTGGACGCGACGACAGAGCCGGCCGCCGGGCTGCCGGCGGCGTTGCCGGGCCTCATGCCACCGCCGCAGGTGGACGCGGTGAGCGAAGCCGCACCAGTTGGGCCGGCCGGGGTCACGACACCGCCACCCGTGCCGTCCGTGGTGCTGGCGCCGTCGCCCATGCCTTCGGTGACGTCGGCGCCGGCCCCCATGCCGGTCACGCCGCGTCCGTTGGTGCCGCTGCCGCCGCCGTCACCGGGTCAGTTGGTCGGCATGCCGGAGCCGACCCCGGCCGCACCGATGACCGCCGTGCCCGCGGCTGGTAGCGCGCCGCGTCGCGTCATCAACCCATTTCTTCGCAGCGACCCGATGACGCGTGCGAAGCGACTGGCACGTGCGCTGGTATCGGACATGGTGGCCTATCAACCGGCCAAGCGCGCCGATGGTCTTGCCAATGGCACCCTCAAGCAGCTCTTCCGCGACGAGATCCGGAAGAGCTACGACGAGTACGTTGAACAGGTCGGGCGCGAGGTGGCGGAGTCGACGGCATTCTTCCAGGACGCGCTGAACGAGGTGCTGGCTGAAGGAAAGCGGGTGTTCTGAGTCGCGCAGGCATGGAGAACCCGTGTCGGTCCGGCTAACTTTCGGCCTTGCGCTGCTGCGCACCGAGCCGTCCTCCCGACCTCGGGAGGGCGGCTGTTTTGTTTTCTCATGGCTCTTCCCGGCACTCATGGCAGATCTCGCGCAGTTGACGACACAGCTCACCACGGATGCCGAACGTCTCGACGAGCTCCGGAGGTATCTTTGACATCGAGAGCCAGCGGGAACGCCTGACGGCGCTCGAGGCGCAGATGGCCGAGCCAACGTTCTGGGAGCATCAGGAACGGGCACAGGCCGTGGTGCAGCAGGTCAAGACGTACAAGCAATGGGTGGATCCGTTCGACATCCTCGTTCGCGGGGTCGCCGACGCGCGCGAAATGTCTGAGCTGCTCGAGATCGAGCCTGACGACGCCATGTCGTCCGATCTCCAGCGCGACGCGGAAAAGTTGCGCGAGCAGATCGTCGCGTACGAGCTGCGCTCGCTGCTTCGCGGTCCGGACGATCATCGCGCGGCGCAGCTGGAAATTTCCGCCGGCGCTGGTGGGACTGAGGCGCAGGACTGGGCCGAGATGCTGATGCGCATGTATGTGCGCTGGGCCGAGCGAAAAGGGTACGATCTGCAGATGCTCGACCTGAGCGAAGGCGAGGAAGCCGGCATCAAGGGCGCGGTGCTCGAGATCACGGGCGAGTACGCGTTCGGATTCCTGCGTCCCGAGGCCGGCGTGCACCGGCTCGTGCGCATTTCCCCGTTCGATTCGCAGGCGCGCCGCCACACCAGCTTCGCGTCGGTGTTCGTGTATCCCGTCGTCGACGATGAGATCAACATCGAGATTCGCGAGGAAGACCTGCGTATCGATGTGTATCGCGCATCAGGTGCCGGCGGACAGCACGTGAACAAGACATCGTCGGCCGTGCGCATCACGCACCTTCCCTCCGGCGTGGTCTGCGCGTCGCAGGCAGAGCGGTCGCAGTTCAAGAACAAGGCGACGGCGATGAAGCAGCTGAAGAATCGTCTCTATCAGATCGAAGCCGACAAGCAGGCTGCAGCGAAGGCCGCACTCGACTCGAACAAGATGGACGTGTCGTTCGGCAGCCAGATCCGCAGCTACGTCTTCCAGCCGTACACGATGGTGAACGATCACCGCACCGAGCTGAAGATCGCCGACGTTGCGAAGATCATGGATGGTGCCATCGATCCGTTCATCGAAGCGTACCTGAAGCAGGCCGGCGAACCCGCGAAGCAGTGATGCTCCCGTTTCCACTGAACCCACTGACGTGAACACCGAAGAACTGAGCCAGGTGCTGCTGGATCGTCGTGCCTCACTCGACCGGCTGGTCGCGAGTGGCGTGCCGCCGTTCGCGTATGCCTACGATCGCACGCACCTGAGCGCCGACGCGCGCGAACTGCTGCCCGCAGGCGCCGAGACGGGTCCTGCGGTGCGGGTCGCGGGGCGTTTGGTGTCACTTCGCTCCAAAGGGAAGACGGCGTTTGCGCACGTGAGCGATGCCGCCGGCAAGCTGCAGGCGTACTTCCGCAAGGACGACATGCCTGCGGCACAGTGGGCCGTGTTCGAGGAACTGCATCTGGGCGACATCGTCGGCGTGGCGGGGACGCTCATGCGCACACGGACGGGCGAGGTGACGGTGCAGTGCACCGAATTGACCCTGCTGGCCAAGACGCTGCGACCGCTGCCGTTCGCCAAGGAGCAGTTGGTGGACGGGGAAGTGAAGCGCTTCTCGGGTTTCAGTGATCCGGAGCAGCGGTATCGCCAGCGCTACGCGGACCTCGCCGTACATCCGGAGATCCGCGCCAACTTCTACGCGCGTGCACGGATGACGTCGGCGATCCGTGGCTTCCTCGACGGGCTCGGCTATCTGGAAGTCGAGACGCCGGTACTGCAGCCGCTGTACGGCGGCGCGGCGGCGCGTCCGTTCACGACGCACCACAATGCGCTCGACATGCCGCTGTATCTGCGCATCGCCGATGAGCTGTACCTGAAGCGGCTGATCGTGGGCGGCTTCGATCGGGTGTATGAGATCGGACACGACTTCCGCAACGAGGGCATCGACCGGACTCACAATCCGGAGTTCACGATGCTGGAGTTCTACGAATCGTACGCCGACTACACGCTGATGATGGAGCGTGTCGAGCAGTTGATCGTGGCGGCCGCCGAGGCCGTGCGCTCGACGCCGGGCATCGGTGCGGAGAGTGTGCCGGCGTTCTCGACGCCGTTCCGCCGCATCGAGTGGGTGCCGTCGTTGAGCGCTGGACTGGGCCGCGATGTGCTGACGATGACCGATGCGGAACTGGTGACGGCGGCGCAGGACGAAGGCGTGGAGAAGGCGAACACGCTGAGCCGTCCCAAGCTGATGGACGAGCTCTTTCAGGCGCACGTGGAGCGGAAGATCACCACGCCGACCTTCGTGCTCGACTATCCGGTGGAGTTGTCGCCGCTGGCCAAGCCGAAGCGCGGCAATGCCGCACTGACGGAGCGCTTCGAGCTGTTCGCTGATGGCCGGGAGATGGCGAACGCGTTTTCCGAGCTCAACGACCCGATCGATCAGCGGCAGCGTTTCGAGACGCAGGCGCGACTCAAGGCCGCCGGTGATGACGAAGCGACGGGCGTGGACGAGGATTATCTGCGCGCCCTGGAATACGGGATGCCGCCCACCGGTGGTGTCGGCATCGGCATCGACCGCTTGCTCATGTATCTCACCGGGACGCAGCACATTCGCGACGTGATCCTCTTTCCTGCGATGCGTCCGGAATGACGCGACTCGAGGTCGCCATTGCATGGCGGTATCTGCGCAGCCGTCGTGGCTCGCAGCTGCTGAGTCTCATCAGCGTCATCGCGATGGGCGGCGTGGTGGTGGGCGTCAGCGCGCTGATCTTGGTGCTGGGCGTGATGAACGGGCTGCAGAAGGACCTTCGCGACAAGATTCTGATCGGCAGCCCTGATCTGCGCGTCCTGACGGTGGGCGACGATCTGACGATGACGGACTGGCAGGCGACGCTGACGAAGGTGCGTGCGCAGCCGGGCGTGGTGTCGGCGGAGCCGTTCGTGCTGAAGGATGCGCTGATCGCGAAGAAGGGAAACGAATACGCCGAACCCGTGAAAGTGGTCGGCATGCCGGCGTCGACGTCGGGCGCGGCCGATGTCACCCAGATCCGCAAGTATTCCCGTTCCGGGGATTTTTCGTTCAAGTCTCCGGACGATTCCTCCCGCGCGATCGTCATCGGGCAGCGAATGGCCGAGCGTCTGAATGCGTGGCCCGGTGACGTCGTCGTGCTCGCAACCGCGCCCGGACGGCTTGCCCTGTCGACCGCGCTCGGCGGGTTCGTGCCACAGTACCGGAGCTATGTGATCACGGGGGTGTTCGAGACCGGCATGTACGAGTACGACAGTGGCTACGCGTACATGGATCTCGTGTCGGCGCAGGACCTGGCGGGACTGGAGCTCCGCGTGACGGGCATCGACGTGCGGACTCCCGACCGCTACGCCGCACCGGAGGTCGCGACGCGGCTGGCGAGCGTGCTGGGGTTCCCCTATCGCACCATCGACTGGCAGGAACAGAATCGCTCGCTGTTCTCTGCGCTCCAGCTCGAGAAGCTGGCGATGGGTGTGATCCTGCTGCTGATCGTGCTGGTGGCCGCGTTCAACATCGTGAGCACGCTGACGATGGTCGTGACCGACAAGACGCGCGAGATCGGCATCCTGAAGGCCATGGGCATGCCTTCGGCGTCCATCCGGCGCATCTTCCTCTGGCAGGGTGCGGCCATCGGATTCGTCGGGACCGGCATGGGTGTGCTGCTCGGGCTCGTCGGTGCGTGGGCACTGACGCGCTTCAAGCTGATCTCGCTGGATCCGCAGGTGTACTTCATCGATCGGTTGCCGATTCAGATCGCCGTGTCCGATGTGCTCGCAATCACCGCGGCGAGCCTCGGTATTGCAATGCTGGCCACGCTCTGGCCGGCTCGGCAGGCGTCGCGACTCTTCCCGGTGGAGGCGATCCGACATGAGTGATGCGATCGGTACGCCGGTGCTGGAGGCGATCGACGTCGTCAAGGAATACACGGGCGGTGACGGCACGACGCTGCGTATCCTGGACGAGGCATCACTGACGATCCATCGCGGTGAGATGGTGGCGATCATCGGCGAGAGTGGGGCGGGGAAGAGCACGCTGCTGCACATTCTCGGCGCACTCGACAAGCCGTCGTCGGGTGAGATTCGTATCGCGGGCAGACCGGTGCAGACAGGCAGCGAGGCGAGTCTCGCGGAAATCCGCAACAAGTCGGTGGGTTTCGTGTTTCAGTTTCATCACCTCCTGCGTGAGTTCAGTGCGCTGGAGAACGTGATGATGCCGTTGCTGATCGCCGGCAGGACACCGTCGGAGGTGCGTGAGCGCGCGAGGGATCTGCTGGAGTCGGTCGGGCTCGGGTCGCGTGCGCATCATCTGCCCTCGGCACTGTCCGGTGGTGAGCAGCAGCGCGTGGCAGTGGCGCGCGCGCTGGCGCCTTATCCGGCGTTGTTGCTCGCGGACGAGCCGTCAGGCAATCTCGATCGCGGGAACGCTGAACGATTGCATGAGCTTTTCGCTACACTGGCAGCGTCGCACGGTGTTGGTGTGGTAGTGGTAACGCACAATCGTGCACTGGCATCGCGGGCGAACCGGGTGTTGTTGCTGGATGGCGGACGCGTGGTCGCCTCGTCGGCGATGGCGGAGGAGGTGGGCTGATGGTCTGCGAGTCGTGCGGTGAGCGTGATGCGGTGGTGCAGTTGACGAAAGTCGTCGACGGCTCGGTGACGCAAGTGCATCTCTGTGAGAAGTGTGCCGCGGACCAGGGTGTCGAGACGACCGTGGCGGCGCCGAAGACGCCGCTGACGTCGCTGCTGCAGTCGGTGCAGCAGCAGTTGGCGGGAGGTGCCACGGATCAGGCGCGTTGCACGTTCTGTCAGGCGACGTACAAGGATTTTCGTGCGTCGGGGCGGCTGGGCTGTGCCCGGTGCTACGGCACGTTCGAGACACAGCTGCGCGACCTCCTGCAGCGCGTCCACGGCGCCACGCGGCACACCGGGCGGCAGTATGGCCCCCCGGCGCCGGATCAGTTGCAGCGGGCCTCGACCGTCCTGGAATTGCGCGAGCAGCTCCGCCGGGCGATCGAGCTGGAGCAGTTCGAGCAGGCGGCGCGTCTGCGCGACCAGCTGAAGGAGGTGGCGGGATGATCGACTTCTCACTGCTTCCGGACGGCGGAACGCGCTGGCTGGACG
>JAYWIJ010000204.1:0-35566 GCA_043788935.1 Gemmatimonadaceae bacterium
GTCGGACGCCGTGGTGTGCGCATGCAAGTCCACGTACGGCCCTTGCGGAGCCGCGGGCACGGTCACGAGCGGTATCCGCCCTCGGGCGACCTGACGCTCGGTTGCGACATCAGGAACAGCCGCAGCAACGTGGCGTCGGACAGCGCCGCGAAGGCCGCTTCGCGCGAGCGTGTGCCGGACGGTGAGTAGCGCGAGAAACGCACGTCGGCCATCTCGTTGTCCAGTTGCGTGTACACCAGCCCGAATTCGTCGCCGACGTACTGCGTGACGAACCCGGATGGAGCGACGGCCCAGCGGATGCCGTCATGTGAAATCGTGCGTGTCGCAATCATCGCAGCGACACCTCCTGGTAGATGCGGTTGGCGTCGAGCACCTGGTCCGTTGCATTGGCGAGCGCAGCCTGCAGCGTGGCACGGTCGGGCGCTTCCGTGAATTCGATGAATGCGCCGTTGAGCGCAGCCTCCTCGAACACCCAGAAATTACAGCCGGCCGTGGCGTAGTACGCCTTCCGCTTCGCGAGCCGCTCCATGTACCGCGCCCGGTCGGGGAGCGGTACGATGGTGCGCTTCATCACCAGTGCGCGCGGCACGGTCAGTGTCCGGGCTCGGGCAAGGTCTCGAGGGACCGCTTGAGGTCGGCCATGAAGCGGTCGGCGTCGGCTCCGTCGACGACCTTGTGATCGAACGAGATGGAGAAGTACGCGCAGGTGCGGATGGCGATGGTGTCCTCGCCGTCCGGACCGGTGATGACCTTCGGACGCTTTTCGATTGCGCCGAGGCCGAGGATCGCGGTGGTGCCGACCGGAATGATGGGCGTACCCATCAGCGAGCCGAACACACCGGGGTTCGTGATCGTGAACGTCGCCTGCGTGACCTCGTCAGGCTTGAGCGCCTTGGAGCGCGCGCGTGCCGCGAGATCGTTGATACTCTTCGTCAAGCCGCCGAGCGAGAGGTCATCGGCGCGCTTGACGACCGGCACGATCAATCCGGTGGGATCGAGCGCGACGGCGATGCCGATGTTGTACTGCTTCCGGAGAATGAGTTCGTTGCCGTTCACGGCCGCGTTCATCATTGGATGCCGCTTGAGCTGTGCGATGACCGCCTGCACGATGAACGGCAGGAACGTCAGCTTCTGTCCATTCTGCGCCTCGAAATCCTTCCGCATGCCGGCGCGGATGCGTGCCACGCGGGTGAGGTCGATCTCGAAGAAGCTGGTGACGTGCGCAGCAACACGACGCGCCTGCGTCATGTGATCGGACGTCAGCTTGCGGATCTTCGAGAACGGTTCGACGACGTCGCCCGGCCACGCCTGCGCCGTCTGCGCGTCGTGCGCGGCGGATGGCGCGGCGGGCACGCTCATGGCGGAGGGAAGCGCGGCGGCAGCGACCGGCGCTGCCGTGATGCCAGCCGATGCAGCCGACGGTGTCGCCGCCGCCGGTGCGGTCTCCAGATGGGCGAGGATGTCACGCTTGGTCACGCGGCCGGCGACGCCGGAACCGTTGATCCCGGCGATCTCGACGCCATGCTCAGCCGCGATCTTCCGGACGAGCGGCGACGACTTGGTGCGCAGCCGGTCTTCGTAGCTGTTCGCGTCGGAAGACGGGCTACTGGCCGACAGCGCAGGCGGCGCCACGGCGGCTGGTGCCGGTGCAGCCGCAACCACTGGCGCAGGCGCCGAGGCAACGGGCGGTTCCATTGCCGGAGCCGGCGCGGCAGGCGCGTCGGAAACGACCGCTGCGACGCTGGCGTCGGTTTCGAGGCGTGCCACGATGGCCTGCACCGGGACGGTCACACCTTCCGCGACGATGATCTCGACGAGCACACCGGCAGCCGGCGAGGGAATTTCCGCATCGACCTTGTCGGTCGAAATCTCGAAGATCGCCTCGTCACGCTTCACCGTGTCACCCGGCTTCTTGAGCCAACGCGACAGCGTACCTTCGGCGATCGACTCGCCCATCTGCGGCATTACGATATCAATACGAGCCACCGGCTCACCCTCAATCAGGCAGAACGGGAACGGTCACGAGCGGCGTCGCCTCGTTTCAGGCGCCACACGGTAACCGTAGGAAGGATAATCATGCCCAGCACACCGCCACGGGCAGCCCAGGTGACCCAGTTGCAGGTCGGGATGCCTTCGCACTGCGGTTCATTCAGGTACTGCGAGACGATCTTGGACAGCAGCACCGAGGTCATGGCGCCGCCGAAGAATCCGATGAAGGTAGTGAAACACCCGACACCCACGTTGCGATAGCGGCGGCCGGTGCGATCCTCGTCGGTGAGCGGCGGAAGGACAGGTTCTTGAGCGTCAGTCACAATCAATATCGGGCAAGGTGTCTGGCCACGGTGACGATGTCACTCACTTGTGGCAGGACGAAGTCTTCGAGCGGTGGCGAGTACGGCAATGGCACATCATGCGCCGTCACGCGCAGCACCGGCGCATCGAGCCACTCGAAGCATGTCTCGTTGATGCGCGCCGTGATCTCGCCGGCGATGCCGCCGGTGCGGGTGTCTTCATGCACGATCATCACACGGTGGGTCTTCTTCACCGTGGCCACGATCGCCTCATCGTCCATCGGCAGCAGCGTCCGCAAGTCGATGACCTCGACGGAGATACCGTCCTCACGTTCGAGTTGCTCGGCCGCTTCCAGCGCCTTCCACACGGTGGCCGCGTAGGTGATGATGGACAGATCCTTTCCTTCGCGCGCGACGCGGGCCTTGCCGATCGGCACGACGTGATCGCCGTCGGGCATCACGTCCTTCACGCGACGATAGAGATACTTGTGCTCGAAGAACAGCACACAGTCGTCATCGCGGATGGCCGCCTTCATCAGGCCCTTCGCATCGGCCGCCGTGGCCGGATACACGATCTTGAGCCCGGGCGTGTGCAGAAAGGCCGCCTCAGGATTCTGTGAATGGAACGGGCCACCGCGCACGTAGCCGCCACTGGGTCCGCGCACCACCATGGGACATGGCAGGAAGGCGCGATACCGTGCCGTGGCGACGTAGTTCGTGAGCATGTCGTAGCCGCACGAGATGAAATCGATGAACTGCAGCTCGGCGACGGGACGCAGGCCCATGTGCGACGCGCCCGCGGCGGCACCGATGATGGCGGCTTCCGAGATCGGCGTGTCGATGACACGCTGTTCGCCGTACTTCGCGAGCAGGCCGTCGGTGACCTTGAATGCGCCACCGAACGCGCCGATGTCCTGGCCGAGGCAGAAGACGTTCGGGTCGCGCTCCATCTCCTCGAACAGCGCCTCGCGGATGGCCTCGAGGTAGGTGATCTCAGCCATCGTGCGTGCCCCAGCTTGCGGGACGTTCATGCTGCTCGACGGCCTTGGCCCTGCCCTCGCGATACCAGTGCGGTGCCAGCGTCGCCGGTTCACCGTAAATACCAACCAGCGCATCGAGCGCTTCCGGCATCGGGCTCCGCTCCGCTTCATCGGTCGCGCCGTCGATCTCGGTTGCGACGGCTGCATCGATGGCGGCGAGTTCATCAGCCGTCACACCGTCATGCTCCGCGAGCCACGCCGTGAAGCGGTCGATCGGATCGTTGTTGGCCGCCCACCACTCCACTTCACCGTCGGGCACATACGACTGGTTGTCGTGCTCCGCATGTCCCTTGCGCCGATAGGTGATCAGCTCGACCAGTGTCGCACCGTCACCGGCGCGCGCGCGATCGACGGCAGCCTTGGTGACGTCGTACACCGCCAGCACATCGTTCCCGTCAGCCTGCACGCCGGCGATGCCGTATCCGAGTGCCTTGTCCATGAACGAGTTCGCGGCCGTCTGCTTCCCCGTCGGCGTCGAGTAGGCGTAGCCGTTGTTCTCGACGATGACCACCAGCGGCACCTTCTGCACGGCAGCGAAATTCACGCCTTCGTGGAACGCACCGGTGGAGGTTGCGCCGTCGCCGATGTACACCAGCACGACGCGATCCTCTCCGCGCATCTTGAAGGACAGGGCGATACCGGCCATCACGGGAATCATGTCGCCCAGATGCGAGATCTGTCCGACGAAGCCGCGAACGAGGTCACCGAAATGAATGTTCAGCTCGCGGCCGCGCGTGGGCGAGTCGCCCTTGGCCATGTACTGGCGCAGGATCTCGAGTGGCGTGGCGCCCTTCACCAGCATCGAGCCCATGTTGCGGATCAGCGGCGACATGATGTCGCGTCGCTCCAGCGCGAAGGCGCTGCCGACGGCGTCCGCTTCCTGTCCCAGCGACCGGAACAGACCACCCACGACCTTCGTCTGCCGGTACAGCGCCACCAGTCGCTCCTCGAGCGTGCGCGTCATGCGCATGTGGCGATACAGGTCGAGGCGCTGCGCCCGTGTCAGTTGGTCGGCGTGCGGACGCAATGACGTTGCGGGTCGGTCGTCGGACGTCGAAGGCAACGAGAGCATCGCATCGAGATCGAGCGGATGCGCGGGGAATTCCACGTCAGTACCCTGCAGTCGGTGCGTGCTGCGGGTCGGCGGCGCGGTGCACGGCGTTGAAGAACTTCTTCACGTTCTTGTCGAGGCGACTCTCGCCGACCTGATCGGTGAACGCTTCGATCAGCGTGTAATGGCCGCCGTCGCTGCGCACCTTGATGTGCAGCGTGCCCAGGTCACCGCTGAAGGTTCGGGCACGCAGCGTGTCGGCGGTGCCACGCAGACCGAGCGCCTTGAAGTGTTCGTCGGCCAGCGTGATCACGTCGGCGGGTCGGATGGACGTGCGATGGAAATGTCGCATCGAAATCAGCGGGCGTTGCGGACGGACTGATACCATGGCGGATCGTCCATGGTCTGGAGCTTCTGCGTCGAATCACGACGGAACTGCAGGCCGAGCGCCCACTCACCGGCAGTGAGGAAACTCAGCTTGGCGTAGTACGTCCCGGGCTCGGGACCGCGCTCGAGACCATCGAAGATGTTGATGCTGTCCCTGCTGGACGCGTAGATCCGGCCTTCGCCGTTCTCGATCGGTGCGCCCGTTTCCTTGTCGGTGACGACGACCTTCACGAGCGTCTCCTCGCGCGCATACGGCGGGCGTGGCGTGAGGCGGACGCGCACCGCGAGGTCGTCGGTCCAGAGCCGGGTGTCGAGCTTCGTTTCCGGATCCTGCGTGGTGCAGCTGGCGACGACGAACGCCACCAGCAGGAACGGCACCACGCGTGCCAGCACTCGGGCAGGCGCCGCAGCGCCTGCCCGGCAGCGCGCGACCAGTCCAACCGTCGCGTCGCTGCGCCGCATCAGCTGTAGTACTCCAGGCCGAGGTGCGTGATCTGCTCCTCGCCCATCAGGAAACGCAGCGTGTTCTTGAGCTTCGTCTGCTGGATGAACAGGTCATGCTCCGGCTGCAGGCCGGCGGCCACCATCGGACTCTTGTAGTAGAACGACAGCCATTCCTGGATGCCCTTCATGCCCGCACGGTGGGCGAAGTCTGAGAACAGCGCGAGGTCGAGCACGATCGGTGCGGCCAGAATCGAGTCGCGGCAGAGGAAGTTGACCTTGATCTGCATCGGATATCCCATCCACCCGATGATGTCGATGTTGTCCCAGCCTTCCTTGTTGTCGCCTCGCGGCGGGTAGTAGTTGATGCGCACGACGTGCGAGAAATCCTTGTACAGATCGGGATAGACATCCGGCTGCAGGATGTTGTGCAGCACCGACAGCTTCGACTCTTCCTTCGTCTTGAACGACGCCGGATCATCCAGCACCTCGCCGTCGCGATTGCCGAGGATGTTGGTCGAGTACCAGCCTTCGAGGCCGAGCATGCGCGCCTTCAGGCCCGGTGCGATGATGGTCTTCATCCACGTCTGGCCGGTCTTGAAATCCTTGCCACTCACCGGCACGCCGTTGTCGTCCGCAAGCTGCAGAAAACAGGGCAGGTCGACGGTCAGGTTGGGTGCGCCGTTGCAGAACGGCACCTTCTCCATCAGCGCCGCATATGCGTAGAGCATCGACGGGGCGATCGCCTGGTCGTTCTCGTCCATCGCCTTTTCGAACGCGGCGAGGGTCTGGTGCTGCGGGCCGGGCTGGATGAACGCCTCGGTGCTGGCACACCACACGATCACGAGACGATCGCAGCCGTTGTCGGCCTTGAACTTCCGCATGTCGGCCCGCAGCTGCTCGGCGATGTCACGGTAGGTCGGCCCGCTCTTCACGTTGTTCACGCCCAGCAGGCGCGTGACGAAGCGCGACTCGAATGCCGCGCTCATCGGCGTGATGGCCGAGAGAAAATCCTTGAGCGGCTCGAGATGGTCGGACGACAGCACGCCGGCCTTTTTCGCGGCCGTGTACGCATCATCCGCAATCGGATCCCACGCGCCGAAGACGATGTCCTGCAGCGCGGCCAGGGGCACGAAATCCTTGATCAGCGGCGAGCGGTGCTCGGTGCGCTTGCCAAGCCGGATCGTGGCCATCTGCGTCAACGAGCCGATCGGCTTCGAGTGGCCGCGGCGAATGCTCTCGACACCAGCCATGAACGTGGTGGCAACGGCGCCGAGACCCGGCGTCAGGATGCCGAGCTTGCCGGTGGCGGGAGCGATGGACGACGGACGAGTGAGCGAACCGGACACGTGGTGGAATCTCCAGAAAAGAAAACGACGCCTTCAGGGCGCGAAGGGAGCGGGCACATCATCGGACAGCGACGTGTGTGTCGACGCCGGGGGCGCGCTCGATGGACGGGAGGCGAGAGTCGGCTCGCCCGGCGTCTCCGCTGCGCGGGTGACATTGTACACGAACAGGATGCGCTGCACGGCGGTGATCCACGCCGTGACCGACAGCAGGGTCACGATGCCGGCCAGCACCCAGCCGTCGAGCGCCAAACCAAAGAATGCCTGCGGTGCCGAGAGCAGTGCCACGCGCTCGGGGCGCTGCATGATGCCGACCTTCGCGTCCAGGCCCAGTGATTCGGCTCGCGCCCGGGTGTAGGACGTCAGGAAGGTGGCGATCAGGCCGGCGAGGGTGATGCCGAGCATCACCGGGCTGCGGTGGACCGCGTTGACCCCATAGAACATGGCCAGTCCGCCGAGGACGAAGCCATCGGCGACGCGGTCGAGCGTCGAATCGTAGAAGGCACCGAAGGTCGTGCTGCGCCCCGTGCGGCGCGCCACCGTCCCGTCGAGCACGTCGAACAGGGCGGTGAGGCCCATGAACCAGCCCGCGGTGCGGATGTGTCCGCTCGCAAAGATGCCACCAGCGATCATCGTGCAGATCGTTCCGACGGTCGTGATCAGGTTCGGACTGACCCGGTACCGCACCAGCAAGTCCGCCACCGGCGCAATGACGCGCAGGTAGCCAGCCTTGATCGCGTCCCAGACAGCAATCAGCATGGCCATAAAGTGGCGGATGGAGCGGAGGAAGACCGACGCAGAAAAGAAAGAATGCCCCCCGGCATCTCCACCGTGAGGGCATGCGGGGCTTCGTCACGAACATGCACCGCAGAGCCGTAAGCTTAGACACCGCACCCGAATGCAGCAACGGCGCTGTCAGCCGACCAGCCGCGACCGGTGTACGACGCCGGGTGCGTCCCTCGACCGGTTGCTAGGCTTCAGCGCGTGATACCCGAGCACGCGGCGGCTGTTGCGTCTCCGCCTGACCCTTTTCCGTGATGCCATGCGTTTGTCCACAGTTCCGCTCGCCGCGCTGATCCTCGGCGCTGGCTCCGCAGGAATCGTCGAGTCTGCCAAACAGGCGTTTGCCGCGACGCCGATCCGCATGCGTGGTCAACCACCTGAGTCGCCGGATCCCCGGACGCCACTGTCGGCTGCGGCCCGGCGGTGGGTGGACAGCACGCTGCCGACGCTGACACCCCGGGCGCGGGCCGCGCAACTCGTGCACGTCTGGCTGGTCGGCGATTACGAAAGCAGCAGCGACAGCGCCTTTGCGGAAACCGCCCGATGGGTCAGGGATGACGGGATCGGGGGCATCCTCATGTCGGTAGGGTCCCCGATCGAGGTGGCGGCGAAACTGAACGCACTGCAGTCCATGGCCCGGGTACCGCTGCTGGTCGGCTGCGACGTCGAGCCGTCGATCGGGCGACTGGAAGGGGGGCTGTTCATCCCGTCGATGATCCGCGCCGGCGGCGCGACGGTGATTCCAACCAACATGGCGATCGGTGCCACTGGCGACACGGCACTGGCCTACCGCGCCGGCCTCGTGACGGGACGGGAGTCGCGCGCCATCGGCATTCACCTCGCGTACGCGCCGGTGGCCGACGTGAACAACAACGCGGCGAACCCCGTCATCAACGTCCGATCGTTCGGCGAGAGCCCGGGCATGGTGGCGGAGTTTGCGGCGGCGTTCACGCGCGGCGTGCAGGATGGCGGTGCGCTGGCCACGGTCAAGCATTTCCCCGGTCATGGCGACACCGAAACCGACTCGCACAACGCGTTGCCGGTGGTGCATCTGACGCACGCACATCTGGACAGCGTCGAGCTGCGACCGTTCCGCGCGGCCATCAACGCCGGCGCGGCGGCCGTGATGTCGGCGCACATCAGCAATCCCACCTGGCTCGGCGACGAGCTGCCGGCCACGCTGCAGCGGCGCGTGCTGCACGATGAACTCCGCGATTCGCTGCACTTCCGCGGCCTCACCATCACCGACGCACTCACCATGCAGGGCGTGGCGAAGATGTTCACGCAACAGGAAATCGCCGTGAAGTCGGTGCGCGCCGGCGCCGAGGTGCTGCTGAAGCCGGCCGACGTGACGCCGGTGCTCAACGCCTTGACGCGCGAGATGGCGTACGATCCCACCTTCGCCGCACTGATCGACGCTGCGGCGCGCAAGAATCTCGAAATGAAGGCGCGCGTGGGCCTGCATCGCGGCGCACAGGTGTCGCTCGATTCGCTGCGCGCAGTGGTGGGCACCGCTGCGCATCGTGCCCTGGCCAGCGAGATCGCGACGCGCGCCGTGACGGTGCTGCGCGACAGCGCCGGGCAGATTCCGCTGGCGTCGCGCTCGGGCGTGCAGCTGGTGGTGTACACGCCGGAGACGGAGTTCGGTGGCGGCAACGCCTTCGTGGATGAGTTCCGGAAGCGCGCGTCGGCGACGGTGACGCGTGTGGGGCCGCAGACACAGCGTGCGGTGCTCGACGCGGTGGCCGCGCGGTCGGCCCGTGGCAGGCTGGTGATCGTGACGGTGGTGCGCCGCGTGGAGGGACGCGGACGCGTGGCCATCGTCGAACCGTTCGCCGACTGGGTGCGCGACGTCGTGCCGCGACTCAAGCCGATCGTCGTGGCGGCGGGCAATCCGTATGTGATCGGGCAGTTTCCCGGCATCGAGGCGTACATGGTGACGTACAGCGTGGGCGAGGCGCCGGAGCGCGCCGCGGCGCGTGCACTGTTCGGTGCACCGGTGACCGGCCGCTCACCCGTGAGCCTTCCGGGCATCTTCTCGCGCGGCGACAGCGGGACCAGCGGAGGGAGCCGATGAGGCGCGGTCTCCGTGCGTTCGTGACGATCGCCCTCTGCGTGTCCGCAACGGCGCTGCAGGCACAACAGCGTGGAGCGCCGCCACGACGCGCTACCCGGCGAGCCTCGGCGGTGGTGCAGGTCGACGCTGCAACGACAGCGCGGATCACCGACTCCTTGCGTGCGGTGCTTGCACGCGGTGTGGCTGACGGCGCGTTCCCGGGGGCCGTTGCCGTGGTGGGCAATCGTGCCGGCCTGCTCACCAGTTTCGGGGCCGGCCGACTGGATGCGGCCGATGCCACCGAACCGACGGCCGCAACGATCTACGATCTGGCGTCGCTCACGAAGATCGTCGCGACGACCACCGTGCTGCTGCAGCTGGTGGATCAGCAAAAAGTTGCGCTGGATGCACCGGTGGTGCGCTATCTGCCCGACTGGAAGGGACCGCGGACCGAGCGTATCACGATCCGGCAGATGCTCACGCACAGCAGCGGCCTCGCGGCGTGGCGACCGTTCTACAAGGAGGCAGCGGATCGCGCCGACGCACGGGCGCAGCTGATGCTGGTGGGACCTGAGACCTCACCGGGCACACGGTATCTGTACAGCGACATGAATTTCATGCTGCTGGGCATGGTGATCGAGAAGGTGACGGGTCAGTCACTCGACGAGGCCTTCGTGACCGTCGTCGCCCGGCCACTGCGGATGACCGACACCCGCTTCCGGCCGGACAGTGCACTCCATGCCCGCATCGCGCCCACGGAGTTCGACCCGTGGCGGCAGCGGCAGCTCCGCGGTGAGGTACACGACGAGAATGCCTCGCGCTTCGAGGGTGTCAGCGGACACGCCGGGCTGTTCTCGACCGGCGCCGATCTGGCCCGCGTGGTGCGGATGTGGCTGAGCGGCGGGACGCTGGACGGTGTGCGGTTCGCGTCCGCTCGCACGGTGGCCGAGTTCACGCGCGCGCAGGACACGCTGATCAGCAAGCGTGCGCTGGGCTGGGAGACGCCGACGGGCGGCAACTCCGCGGGGAAGCGCCTGTCCGCAGCCGCGTTCGGACACACGGGGTTCACCGGGACGTCGATCTGGGCCGATCCGAGCCGCGATCTGTTCGTCATCCTGCTGACCAATCGCGTGAACCCGACGCGTGAGAACCGGAAGATCGGCGGCGTCCGTACGGCGCTCGCGGATGCGGTCGTCGGCGCGGTCGAGGGAACCAGCGCCCGGCCGTCCGGTTCGATGAAGTAATCCCCGTCATGGCGGCAGGTCCTTCCCTGCAGCGCCGGACGGGCTAAATTGCGGAGTAATGCGGTCGGGATTCCCCGGCCCCCTTCTGGAGGAGGACGCATGAGCACGATGCAGACGCCTGACGTGTTGCTGTCGATTTCGGCGGCCGCGTCGGTCGAGGTAAAAAAGTTCCTGGAAGCCGAATCCGTGGATCCGACGATCGGCGGGCTTCGTGTGGCGGTGCAACCGGGCGGCTGCAGCGGCTTCAAGTACTCGCTCCTGATCGAGGACAAGCCGGCTGAAGACGACACGTTGCTTGCGCAGGATGGGTTCCAGGTCTTCGTGGATCCGTTCTCGCTGCAGTACCTGAACGGCATCCAGATCGACTACACGACGTCGATGCAGGGTTCGGGCTTCACGTTCAAGAATCCGAACGCCACCGGCGGTTGCGGCTGCGGCTCGTCGTTCTCGGCGTAAGCTGCGCACGCAGGTTGTGCAGGGCGGCGGACCTCTCGGGGTTCGCCGCCTTTTCGTTGCGCGTGCGGCGCGGACGCTCACCGATCGGCACAGTGCGCTAGTTTCTCACGACTCATGCAGAGCCCAGAGAAGATCCCGACGGTCGTCACCGACGACCCCGACACCCTCTCCATTCGCGTCGCCGATCGGATCGAGGCCGTGATGAGGGCGGCGGCGCGTGACGGGCGCCGCGCGGTGCTGGGGCTCGCCACCGGGTCGACACCGATCGGTGTGTACCGGGAACTGATCCGTCGCCACCGCACGCAGGGGCTGAGCTTCGCCGGAGTCGAGACGTTCAATCTCGACGAGTACTGGCCGATGCAGCCCGACTCGATCCACTCGTATCACCGATTCATGTGGGAGAATTTCTTCTCACACATCGACATTCCGGCGGCACAGGTGCATCTGCCGCCCGGCATCGTGGATCGTCACGACGCGGCTGCCGCGTGCGCGGCCTACGAAGCATCGATCATCGCCGCAGGTGGAATCGACTTCCAGCTGCTCGGCATCGGCAAGACGGGGCACATCGGCTTCAACGAGCCCGGCTCGGGACGCGACAGTCGCACGCGGCTGGTCACGCTGGACGCCATCACGCGGAAGGACGCGTCCGCTGATTTCTTCGGCGCAGACAATGTGCCGCGCGAGGCGATCACGATGGGTGTCGCGACGATTCTTGCGGCGCGCGAGATCGCGATCCTCGCGACCGGCGAACACAAGTCGGCGATCGTGCGCCGAGCGGTGGAAGGAGCGGTGGATCTCGAGGTGGCCGCGACGTTCCTGCAGGCGCATGCGAACACGACGTTCTATCTCGATGCCGCGGCGTCCGTGGATCTGACACGCGTCGCGACGCCGTGGCTGGTGGACGAAGTCACATGGACTGCAGCGCTGGCGGTACGCGCGGTGGTGTGGCTCTCGCGCACGGTTGGCAAGGCGATCCTCAAGCTCACGCAGAGCGACTACGCGGAGCATCGATTGTCGTCGCTCGTGGCGGTGTATGGCTCACCGGGCGCGATCAACGGGTTCGTCTTCAATTCGCTCGGCGCGCGCATCCGCGGCAAGAGCAAGCTGCAGCGCGGGCGGCGCGTGATCTGCTTTTCGCCGCATCCCGATGACGACGTGATCTCGATGGGCGGGATCCTGCGCAAGCTCGTGGAGAACGAGAACTCCATCGCCGTGGCGTACATGACGAGCGGCAACATCGCCGTCTTCGATCACGACGTGCGTCGTCATCTCGACTTTCTGGTGCGCATGGGTGCCCGCACATATGCCCAGACGGCGTCGGCGACGCTCCGCGGCGAAGATGTGCGCGACTATGCAGCGCGACTCTTCGCAGCGCTGGCCAGCAAGCGTCCCGGCGAGGTGGACGTGCCGGCGGTGCAGGACATCAAGCGCATCATCCGCGAGACCGAGGCGGTGAGCGGGCTCGAAGTGGTGGGTCTCACGCGCGACAATGCACGCTTCCTCGACCTGCCGTTCTACCAGACGGGGAAAGTGCGCAAAGATCCCATCGGGCCGGCCGACGTGCAGATCGTGCGCGACCTGCTCGAAGAGGTGCATCCCGAAGTGGTGTTCGTGGCCGGCGACCTGAGCGATCCGCACGGCACGCACCGCATGTGCAAGGAAGCGATCGACGCCGCGCTCCGTGAGTACGTGGCGCGCGGCAACGCGCGTCCCGAGGTGTGGCTGTACCGCGGCGCGTGGCAGGAGTGGCCCGTGACCGAGGCCACCGTGCTCGTGCCGCTGAGTCAGGAGGAATTGCGCCTCAAGATTCAGGCGATCTTCAAGCACCAGTCGCAGAAGGATTCGGCGCCGTTTCCCGGTCAGGACGATCGTGAATTCTGGCAGCGCGTGCAGGATCGCAACACGGACACGGCTTCGCAGCTCAACCGCCTCGGCCTCGCCGAGTATTTCGCCATGGAGGCGTACGTTGTGGAATAGTGTGGTGTCGCGCTGATGGGAAACGGCGGCTTCGGTCTGCTGGACGGGATCGTGCTGGTGGCGTATCTCGTCGGCACCACAGGACTTGGCCTGTGGCTCGGTGGCAAGCAGAAAGACGCGAAGGACTACTTCGTGGCCAGTCACGCCATTCCGTGGTGGGGCATTCTGCTGAGCGTGGTCGCGAGCGAGACGAGCGCGCTGACGTTCATCAGCATCCCGGGACTGAGTTACGTCGGGAACCTGGGATTTCTGCAGGTCGTGGCCGGGTACATCATCGGGCGCTTCGTGGTGGCATACGTGCTGCTGCCGCGCTACTTCGCCGGTGAACTGGTGACGGCGTATGCGTTGTTCGAGAACCGCTTCGGCGTGGAGACGCGTCGCTTCACGAGCATCATCTTCATGGCGACGCGTGCGGTGGCCGACAGCGTCCGCATCTTCGCGACGGCAATTCCGGTTGCGCTGATCCTGGGCGACACCCTGCCCCGCGAATACGTCATGCCGGTCGCGATTCTCGTGCTCGGGCTGCTGACGGTGGTGTACACCTACAAGGGTGGCATGCGCGCGGTGGTCTACACCGAGATGATCCAGGCCGGCATCTACGTGTTCGGCGGCATCTGCGCACTGGTACTGCTGGGGCAGAGCGTGGATGGCGGCTGGAGCACGATCGTCACCACCGCCGGCGCGTCGGGCAAGCTGCAGGCGATCGACTGGTACACCGGCTTCGACCGTCCACACACGATGTTCGCCGGCCTGCTGGGCGGTGCGTTCCTGGCGATGGGTTCGCATGGTGCCGACCAGCTGATCGTGCAACGCCTGATGGCGAGCCGCGGCCTGCGCGATGCACAGCGGGCGCTGATCGCCAGCGGTTTCGTGGTCTTTGCGCAGTTCACGCTGTTCCTGTTCATCGGGCTGGGACTGTACGTCTACTACGGCGGCAAGCCGTTCGAGGCCAGCGACCAGATCTTCCCCAGCTTCATCCTCGAGCGCATGCCCACCGGCCTGCTCGGCTTGATCCTGGCCGCGATCGTGGCAGCGACGATGAGCACGCACAGCGCGACGATCAACGCGCTCGCGGCCACCACGACGCACGACATCTACCTGCCACTGACGCGGAAAAGCGCCGACGATCCGGGCACGCTGCGGACCGGCAAGCTGATCGCGCTGATCTGGGGCGTGGTGCTGACGTTTGGCGCGCTGCTGTACCCAAAGCAGGGCGCGCCGGTGGTGGTGGTGGCGCTCAGCATCCAGAGCTTCACGCATGGTGGACTGGTCGGCGGCTTCTCGCTCGCGTTGCTGTGGAAGCGCGCGAACCAGCGCGATGCCATCACCGGCATGAGCGTCGGCATCGCGTGCATGGCGGTGATCGTGTTCGCCAAGCTGCTGATTGCGAAGATTCCCGCGCTGGCGCCCGCACTGGGCGGTGTCGCGACGATCGCCTGGCCGTGGTACGTGCTGATCGGCACGGGGATCACACTCACGGCGGGCATCCTGTCGTCGCTGACACATCCGGCACCCACCGCGTCGTTGCCCGGTGCAATGACCGTCACGGCAGAGAACGAGACCAGAACATGAGTGCACCAACGGAACTCGTCGTCGTCGGTGTGGACGGCGGTGGCAGCAGTACGCGCGTCTACGTGGCCGACGAACGCGCGCAGGTGTTGTTCAAGGCCACGGGCGACGGCAGTGCCGTGCAGCCGGGCGCCGAAGCCGATTCAGCAGAGGTGATCGGCGCGCTGGTGAAGAATGCGGTCATCGATGGCGAGATGGGGCACCTGCTGCCGCGCGCGCTGGTTGTCGGCGTGGCAGGTGTGGGGCGCGAGCAGCAGCGGATCGCGCTGCAGCAGGAACTGGAGCGTCAGGAGATCGCGGAGACCGTCGTCGTGATCACCGATGCGGAAGCAGCGATGGAGGATGCGTTCGGCGAAGGTCCGGGGATCCTGCTGATCGCCGGCACGGGCAGCATCGCGTGGGGCCGCAGTCCGGCTGGCACGATGCAGCGTTGCGGAGGCTGGGGTCCGGTGATCGGCGACGAGGGCAGCGGCGCGTGGCTCGGTCGCAAGGCCTTGCAGGTGATCGCAGCAGCGCACGACGGACGTGAGCCGGAAACGGCGCTCACGGGTGCGCTGCTCACCGCACTCGAGCTCGACGACGTGGCCGCGATCATCCGGTGGGCGTCCGCGGCGACACCCGCTGATTTCGCGACGCTCGCGCCGGCGGTGCTCTCTGCCGCCGAAGTCGGTGATCTGCGCGCGAATACCGTCGTGACGATGGCGGTGGAAGAACTCGCACTGCACGTCCGCGCACTGGCCCGCGCCCTGTTCGTGGACGAGCGTGCGGCGATTCCGATCGCGTTGCACGGCGGACTGCTCGGTAAAGGTCGCCCCATGCGGAAACGCCTCGAACAGCGCCTGAAGACGCTCGTGCCGGGATCAGTGGTGCGGCACCAGCCCGTGGACGCGGCGCGCGGCGCCGTCTCGATGGCGCTGCGCACGATCGGTCTGACCGCCGAGGTGGAGTGATCGAGCGGTAGTGCGCGAGGTCGAGTGCCGCCACGCTGGCCGCCAACGCAACAGTCGGCGGCCAGCGCTCCTACCAAGCGGGGCTAGATTGCGGGATGTCGACCCCGCTGCCCCGTCATCAGGCCACCCGCTACGTCCAGCCGCTGCGCGAGGGAGGCTCCCTGCCCGCCATCGTCGATACGGACGGCGGCGGACTCTTCGTCACGAAGTTCCGTGGCGCGGGTCAGGGCGCGAAGGTCCTGGTGGCCGAGATCATCGCGCACGGCATCGCGGCGGCGATCGGCCTGCCCGTGCCGGAACTCGCGGTCATCGACTTGCCGGATCGCTTCGGGCAGAGTGAACCTGATTCAGAGATTCAGGATCTGCTGAAGGCGAGCCGCGGCGTGAACATCGGGCTGCGGTATCTCGACGGCGCATTCAACTTCGATCCGGTGGCGGCGCACGACGTGGTCGATGCGTCATTCGCCTCGCTGTTGGTGTGGCTCGACGCGTACATCACGAATCCCGATCGGACGGCGCGCAATCCGAACCTGCTGGTGTGGCAGCGGAAGCCGTGGCTCATCGATCATGGCGCAGCGCTCTACATGCACTACGACTGGCCGAGCGTGAACGAGGCGCGTGTCACGACGCCCTTCCCGCTCATCCGGCAGCATGTGCTGCTGTTGCGCACGGGTGATCTCGTGGCAACGGCGCGTCAGGCGGTGGCGGCAGTCACGAACGACGTGCTCGCGTCGATCCTGCACGCGATTCCTGACGAGCTGCTGATGGACCCGCTGACGGGGGACGACTCGCCCGACGCGGCCACGGCACGCGCGCGCTACGTGCGCTACTTGCGTGAGCGCCGCGCAGCGTCACCGGCGTTCACCGCGGCGGCGATCGATGCGCGCGAAGCGTTGCGGGCGTCGCCATCACAGCCCTACGCGGCGCGCCGATGAGCGAACCGATGACGGCATACGACTTTGCCGTGCTGCGCGCGGTGCCGCATGTGCATCTCGGTGCGTTCATCCCGGTGGGTGTGCTGGTGCATGCGAGGCAGGCCGGCTTTCTCGGTCTGCTGGCGCTGACCAACGAAAGCACGCTGCGCGACCGGGTGCCGAGCGTCGATGTGGGCATGCTGGCGAAGTATCTGCGCACGATGGAGCGTGTGGCGAGTGGCGACGCGCTGGCCGGCCCGATCGCGCTGGCGCCGACGTCGGAGCGCTTCCACTGGCTCACGGCGCCACGCTCCGACGTGCTGCAGGCCTCGCCCGTGCATGAAGGACTCTGTGACGGCGATCCCGAACGCACACTTGCGCGTCTGTTCGCGCAATATGTCGCCGGCTGAGCGCGTGTCGCATTCCGCCGCGCCTTTCTGTCTCCTGCGACCACCTCTGGCATGACGCTCATCTCCCTCGCCGACGTCGGCGTCTCGTTTGGCGCGACCACGCTGCTCAAGGATGTCTCCGTCACCATCGCGCGCGGCGAACGGTGGGGCATCATCGGGCGCAACGGCGCAGGCAAGTCGACGCTGTTCCAGATCATCACCGGCAAGATGCAGCCGACCACCGGCACGACGGCGCGTCAGCCTGGGCTCAAGGTGTCGCTGCTCGATCAGCATCGCGACTTCGGCACTGCGACGACGGTGTGGGAAGCGGCGGCCGCTGCCTATGCGCCGTTGATCGCCATCGAAAAGGAACTCGGCGTACTGGCCGAGAAGCTCGGTGACGGTGACGACGCCCTGCTGGATCGGTACGGTCGCCTGCAGGAGACGTTCATGCACGAGGGAGGCTACGACTTCCCGGCGCGCATCGACAAGGTGCTGCAGGGTCTGGGGTTCGACGCCGTCGAAGCACGCACGCGGTTGCTGAGCGGCCTGAGTGGCGGTGAGCGCGGTCGCGTGGGCCTCGCCGCACAACTCGCGGCGCCGGCCGAACTGCTGCTGCTCGACGAACCGACGAACCACCTCGATCTCGATACGACGCGCTGGCTGCAGACCTACCTCGGCGAGCTGGGCGAGACGGTGGTGGTGATCAGCCACGATCGCGCATTCCTGGACGAGACCGTGGATCACGTGCTGCATGTGACCGGCGGTACCACGCACGCCTACACGGGTGGCTACTCGGCATTCGTGAGTCAGCGCGAGGAGCGCATGCTGGCGTTCAGTCGCCAGCTCGACAAGCAGCAGAAGTTCATCGCCAAGGAGGAGGAGTACATCCGGCGGCATCTTGCTGGCCAGAACAGCGCGCAGGCCAAGGGGCGTCGTTCGAAGCTCAGCCGCCTGCCCCGACTCTCGCCGCCGCCCGGTGAAGCGGGCGCGATGACGCTGCGTCTCGAGATCGGTGACCGCGGCGGTGATCGCGTGCTGCACACGGACAAGTTGCGCGTCGCGGTCGGTGATCGCGTGCTGCTGGAGGATGTGACGCTGACGGCAATGCGTGCCGACGTGATCGCGCTGGTCGGGCCAAACGGCGCCGGCAAATCGACACTGATTGCCACCATTCTCGGTGCACGCGAAGCGGCCGGCGGCAGCGCCAACGTCGGCGGGTCGGTGGACGCCGCCTGGTATCGTCAGGATCTGGCGCAGCTGCCGCTGGAGAAGACGATCTACGAGGCAATTCAGGATGTGCGACCGCTCTGGGGCCGCGGAAACATTCAGGGCCATCTCGGTGCGTTCGGCTTCAGCGGTGACAGCGTGATGCGAACGATCAGCACGCTGAGCGGCGGGGAGCGCGCGCGCGTGGCCCTCGCGCTGATCATGCTGCAGAAGGCCAACCTGCTGGTCCTCGACGAGCCCACGAACCATCTCGACGTGGAGAGCATCGAAGCGCTGGAAGATGCGATCGAGGAGTACGAGGGCACGGTGGTGCTGGTGAGCCACGATCGCGCGTTCCTGCGCGAGCTGGCCACGCGGGTGTGGTCGTTCGACGGCACCCGTCTGCGCGACTTCGACGGTCCGTTCGTCGAGTGGGAGCTCGCCGAATCCGAGCGACGCGCGAAGATCGCGTCCGACTCCGCGGCCGCACTGCAGGGCAAGCGTGCGCAGGAGAAGGCGGCTGCGCAGAAGTCGAAGGGTTCGGACGATCGGACGGTGCAGGCGCGCAAGCAGGCGAAGCGGGCGGCTGATGAGGCCGAGCGCGAGGTGGCGCGACTGGAGGCACGCGTGCAGCAGTTGCAGAAGGCGCTGGAAGACGGTGACCTGTACGACGGCACACCGGACAAGGCACGTGAAGCGAAGCGTCTGGAGAAGGAGTTGGCGGCGGCGCAGCGACTGCTGGACGACGCCATGACGACATGGGCTGAGACCACGACGGCACTCGACCGCCTCTGATGCAGCAGGGCAACGGTTGGCGTGAGGCGCGTGTCAGACACGCGCACACGCGAAACCGGTGGACGGGCTTCGCGTAGTCCGACGCACGTTCCGACGTGCTCTGCGACACAACTCAGTACGCTGCCGATGCCGACACGCTGCCGCCCAACGCTTGCCGCCCTGTGTGCGGCTACCCTCCTCGCTTCTGCCGTTCCACATGCCGTCACGGCGCAAGTGGCGAGCCGGCCTGACACCGTCGCAGGGCGCGTGACTGCCGCGACGACGACCGCACCGGTCTCGGGTGCGCTCGTCTACGTCACCCGCGGCCCTGATCGTCTGGTGCAGCAGGACACGACCGACGCCGATGGACGCTGGCGCCTGATCTTTCTGCCCGGCACCGGTGACTATCTCGTCTTCGTGTCATCGCCAGGGTATGAATCGTTCCGGAAGCGCATCACGCGGAGCGCAACAGAACAGCGACTCGTCGCTGACGCTGCGCTCCGCGGTGGTGCCGTGACGCAGCTGGCGGCGGTCCGCGTGCAGGCCGCAGCACCGCGACCGGAGCGGGCGGATCGCACGGCACCGCTGCCGACCACCGGCAGCAATGAACGGGTGGCAGAAGGCGTCTTCGGCGCCATCTCGCCGACCGCAGCGGGCAATCCACTGGCAACGGCGGCGACCATCCCGGGACTGAACGTCGGCGCCGGCGGCATCTCCGCACTCGGCGCAGGAGGCGACCAGTCGCTGACGACGTTGAATGGCCTGGCATCCGGTGCATCGCTGCCGCGTGAAGCGCGCACGCGGACACGCGGGACACTCTCGAGCTATGATCCGGCGGTGGGCGGATTCAGCGGTGCACTCGTCCAGCAGGAACTGGAAGCAGGTCGTGAGGACACGGAGCGTCGCACGTCAATCACAATCGACGCGCCGGCACTCCGCAGCAGCGATGCACTGGCGCAGGCGTATGGACTGCGCCCCTCCACGTTTCAGATGTCGGGTGCGCTCACCGGCGCGCTGAACGACAATGGATTGTTCTACTCCTCGGCGGCGCAGCTCTCACGGCGCTCCGCAGCGCAGGCATCGCTGCTCACGTCGCCGCTGCAGGTGCTGGCGCTGAATGGCCTCGATGGCGCGGACGTGACACGTGTGCAGCAAGGCGTGCTCACCGCCGGTGTGCCGACTGGGCGGGCGTCGCTGAGCAACGTGGTGGATCAGCTGAACCTCGTCGGACAGATCGATCGTACGCCACGCGGGCTGCACGCGCTGCGGTTCACCGGCGTGATCGACGCACAGCAGACGGCGGGCGCTGGCCTCTCCCCGGTGTCGCTGCCGAGCGTCGGCAGTCAGGAGCGCGCCGTCACGGCGGCAGCACAATTCGGATCGGTGGCGATCATCGGTACGCGTCGTCCCGTGCAGAACGATTTCCGGACATCGGTGTCGGTACAGGCCACCTCGCGCACGGCACGTAACGCCCTGCCCGCAGGTGTCGTACGGGTTCCGGACCTCGTGGGCGACGTGTCGGATCCTGCGGCAACGGTGCCAACCCTCCGCTTCGGCGGATTCAATGGGGTCACCGGTGATCGCACGAACCTGACATGGGAAATCGCCGACGATTTCAGCTGGCTGCGCAACGGACGCAAGCATCTGTTCAAGCTGCATGCGTGGAGTCGTATCGACGCGCTCAGTGATGAGACCACGGACGATGCGCTCGGCTCGTTCGCGTTCAACACGCTGCACGATCTGACCGCAGGTCGACCGGTGTCGTACACGCGCACCCTGACGCAGCCAGCACGGACCGGGTCGACATGGAACGCGGCCACGGCCTTCGCGCACCGCTGGGCGCCCTCGCGTGTGTTTCAGGTGATGTGGGGCGCACGCATCGAGGGCAACCGGTTCCTGAATGCGCCCGCGCGGAATGCCGCGCTCGAATCGGCGCTCGGTGTGCGGACGGACGATGCACCGGCAGCGCTTTCCGTCAGTCCGCGCGTCGGCATGACGTGGTACCTCGTGCGCGACGAGGCGGGAGGTACGATGACGCTGGGCAGCGACCTCGCGCGCCGCTCAGTGTTGCCGGTCGGGATGATCCGCGCCGGCGTCGGGGAATTCCGCGGGTTGTACCGCGCCGATGCCATGGCCACTGCGGACGCCGCAACCGGTTTGCCGAGTGCCTTCCGGCGGCTGACCTGCGTGGGTGCCGGTACACCGACGCCTGAGTGGGGCACGTACGGCGTGAGCGGTGGCCCAACGCAATGCGCTGCGGGCGCACCGGCACTGAGCGATGCAGCGCCAGCCGTCTCGATCATCGGACCGGGGTATCAGCCCCCGCGCAACTGGCGCGCGAGCGCTGGATGGACGTCACGGCTGGCGCGGATCGACTATCGCGTGGACGCGACGTACGCGCTCAACCGGCAGCAGTCGAGCATGATCGACCGCAACCTGCGGACGACGCCGTCATTCGCGCTCGCGTCGGAAGCGGGGCGACAGATGTTCGTCCCGGTGACGTCGATCGACGCGGCCAGTGGTGGCGTGTCTGCCACCGCGTCACGCATTGCCCCTGCGTTCGGACCCGTGATGGAGCGCGTTGGCGACCTGCGCGGTCGTGCCCGCAACATCACCCTGTCATTGACGCCTGATCTGCGATTCGAGGGTGGTGGCGACACCTACCTGAACGTGAACTTCACCTGGGCTTCGGCTCGCGCCGCTGCGCGCGGGTTCGAGGGTGGTGCGGCCGGAGACCCACGCGCGATCGAATGGGCACGGAGTCCGTTCGACATCCGGCACCAGGTGATCGCGAATTTCGCGAAGACGCTGCCCCGCGATTTTGGCCTCTCGCTCTTCCTGACGCTGCAGAGCGGCCTGCCATTCACGCCACTCGTCGCTGGTGACATCAACGGCGACGGGCTGGCGAACGATCGAGCCTTCATTCCCGCGAGCGGAACGCCCGCATTCGACGCACTCGTGGCCGGCGCTCCGAAGGGTGTGGCTGCCTGTCTTGCGTCCCAGCGCGGACGCATCGCCGGCCGCAACAGCTGCGAAGGTCCGTGGACGCAGGTGATGCAACTGCGACTCGATGCACCGGGGCGTTCGATCGGCCTGCCTGACCGTGCGCGCGTCGCGCTGCAGTTCACCAATCCACTCGGCGCGCTCGATCGTGCGCTCCACGGCGCCGGTGGACTGCGCGGCTGGGGCACCAGCAGTGTGCCGAACCCGGTCTTGCTCGTTCCGCGCGCCTTCGACGGCACCAACAGCGCCTTCCGCTACGATGTGAATCCGCGCTTCGGCGAAACGCGTCCGTCGCGTATTGCACGACCGCTCGATCCGTTCGGCGTGACGCTGGACATCCAGCTGTCGCTGTCGGTGAACCCCGAAGTGCAGGAGCTCCGTCGGCAGATGCGTCCCGGCCGCGGCGGTGACAGTCGCCCGAAGCTCAGTGCCGACAGCCTCATGGCTCGCTATCAGCGCAGCATGCCGAGCCTGTACGTGGGGCTGCAGGTGCTGTCGGACACGCTGCTGCTGTCACCGGTGCAGATCGACTCACTGGTGCTCTTCGAGCGGGAGTATCGTGCGACGCTCGACACCATCTATCGTCCGCTGGTGACGTACCTGGCTGGGCTGCCGGACCGGTATGACGGTGCCGCTGCGCTGAAGCAGGTGCAGACGGTCGACTCGCTGGCATGGGAAGCCACGTACGCGGTGGGTCCACGCGCTCGTGCGACGTTGTCGCCACTGCAGACGACGGTGCTGCCTGAGTTCTTCCGCCGGTTGCTGAACGACTCCCCGGAGTTGATGCGCCGGACGCACACCCGCTACGAGATGGACGTGACGCCGCAGGGATCGAGCTTCAGCATCAACCGACGCTGACGTCAGTGGGGAGAGGCGGGTTCGGCGCTGAAGATCGAGTCGAGCGTGATGGCGAGCTTCGGTCCACGCAGCCCGTCATCCACACGCAGCACGGTGCCATCGCGCCCGATGAGCACCGTGCGCGGGAAGTTGTCGATGCGAAAGACTCGCGTCGCTTCGGCCTCGATCGCCGTGGTGGCGTAGACATGCTGCCATGGCATGGGAAACTGTTCGCGACGAAAGGCTGCCACCTTCCCCGGCGACACGTCGAATGCGACGCTCACGATCTCGAAGCCACGTGCCTTGAAGCGGGCGTAGGCATCGTGCAGGAATGGCATCTCGCGGCGACAGGGGGCGCACCACGTGCCCCAGAGGTCGAGCAGTGTGACCTTGCCTTGCAGAGACAAGGGCGAGATCACGACGGTACTGTCCTCCATCGAAGGCCACGCGAACGTCGGTACCAGTCGGCCCTGCAGACGGTCGTCTGGCCGTGACTCCTGCGCACGCACCGACGTCGCGATCAGGAGGGCCAACCCGGACAGTACGATGCGTCGCGTGATCGCTCGCGTGAACAGAGGCACCATCACGCGAGCGAGCCGATCGCAGCTTCCACCGACGTGAGCAGCGAGTCGTCGAGCATGATGCCGCGCACTGCCTCCAGGTCCGGCGTGAGCATGCGATCACCCTCCAGCGGTGGCACGACTTGACGAATGGCGTCGCGCGCCGCACCGACGCCGGGGCCCGGCAGCAGCGGCTGGTGAAAGTCGAGGGCCTGCGCCGCATTGAGCAGCTCGATCGCCACCACCCACGTGGCGTTCTCGAGAATCATGGCACATTGCCGGGCGCTGGTGGTGCCCATGCTGACGTGATCTTCCTGATTTGCACTGGTCGGGATGCTGTCGGCGCTGGCCGGATGCGCCAGCACCTTGTTCTCGCTGACGAGACTCGCCGCCGTGTACTGGCTGATCATGAGGCCTGAGTGCAGACCGCCCTGCCGCGACAGGAACGCGGGCAGGCCGCTGACGGCAGGATCGAGCATGTGCTCGACGCGTCGCTCACTGATGTTCGCGAGTTCCGCGATGGCCACCTTCGCGTAATCCATCACGAGCGCGACTGGCTGTCCGTGGAAGTTGCCGGCCGAGATGACACTGTCGCTGTCGGCGAACACGAGCGGGTTGTCGGTGACGGCGTTGCATTCCCGCGTGATCACGTCGCCCGCATGCGTCAGGGCATCGCGACTGGCACCATGCACCTGCGGCATGCAGCGCAGGCTGTACGCGTCCTGCAGCTTGGCGCAGTCGTGATGCGAGGCATGGATGGGGCTGTCGGCGGCCAGTCGGCGAAGGTTGTCGGCCACCAGTGCTGCGCCTGGGTGGGAACGCACCTGCATCACGCGCGCATCGAATGCGATCGCAGTCCCCTTCAGTGCCTCGAGTGACATCGCACCGGCAATATCCGCGAGCGCCGCGAGTCGCCGTGCATCGTGCACGACGAGGGCGCCGATCGCAGTCATGGCCTGCGTGCCGTTGATGAGGGCCAGCCCTTCCTTGGCCTGCAGCACCACCGGTGCCAGTCCGGCACGCTCGAATGCCTCGCGCCCGGAGCAGATCGCACCGCCGTACTCCGCCTTCCCTTCACCGATCAGCGGCAACGCCATGTGCGCCAGTGGCGCCAGATCTCCACTCGCCCCGACCGAGCCCTGGCTCGGAATGACGGGATGCACGCCACGATTGAGGCACTCGATCAGCGACTCGATCACCACGAGCCGGATGCCGCTGCACCCGAAGGCGAGCGACTGTGCGCGCAGCAGCAACATCGCCCGCACCACCTCGGTGGAGAGTGGCGCACCGACGCCCATGGCGTGCGACAGGAGCAGGTTGCGCTGCAGTTGCTGCACGTCACCGGCGGCGATGCGCACGCTGGCGAGCCGGCCGAATCCTGTCGTGATGCCGTACACCGTGCGGTCGGCGGCCACGAGTGAGTCCACGTACCGTCGGCTGGCAGCGATGCGCGGCACCGCGTCGGCATCGAGCTGCACACGGGCACCATGCCGCGCGGCGCGCACCACGTCCTGCACGCGCAGCAGGCGTCCGACGACGACAGGCTCGATGGTCATGATGGCAGCTCGAATCCGGCAATGATCACTCGGCCCACCGCATCGTCGCCGAGTGTGTAGGGAAGGTCGCGCCAGTCGGCGGAGCGAAGGATGAGCAGGTCGGCGGACATGCCCGGAGCGATCCGGCCCACGTCGGCCATGTGCAGGGCGGCTGCCGCATTTGCCGTGGCTGCCGTCAGCGCCTCGGCCGGCGTGAGACCGTTGAGGCGGACGGCGAGGGCCAGCGCGAGGCTCATCGAAAATAGTGGCGAGGAACCCGGGTTGCAGTCGGTGCCCACGGCGACGGCCGCGCCCGCATCGACGAGCGCGCGGCCCGGCGCGGCCGGCAGGCCCAGATGCAGGGTCACCCCTGGCAGCAGTACGCCGACCGTCGCGCTTTCTGCGAGTGCCGTGATCTGCCGCGGTCCGCTCGCTTCGAGATGGTCCACGCTGAGCGCGCCGTGCGCGATGGCGAGTTCGGTCGCACCGATCGCGGTGAACTGGTCCGCATGCGCCTTGCACGCGAGGCCTTCCTGACGCGCCGCACGCATCAGGAGGTCGGCTTCGGCGAGCGAGAACGCCTCACGTTCGATGAAGACGTCGATGGCGGTGGCGCGATCGTCGCGCGCGAGCGATGGAATCCAGTCGCGCACCGCTTCGCGGATGTATGCGACACGCGCGGACTCATCGGCTGGGGGCACGTGAAAGAGCATCGTGGCGGCGAGTCGTGCGGGCACACGGAACGACAGCGCGCGGATGACGTCGAGTTGCCGCGACTCACCCATCCATGTCGATCCGTATCCGCTCTTGATCTCGATGGTGCTCGCCCCTGCGCGCATCATGCGCTGCAGCCGCTGCATCGCCGACGCCTGCAACGCCAATTCGTCGCTGGCATTCGTCTGCGCAACAGTCTGCCGGATGCCGCCGCCTGAGGCGAGGATGTTTTCGTAGCTGACACCGCTGGATCGCGCATCGAAGTCGGCGAGGCGGTCGCCGCCCCATACCACGTGGGTGTGCGGATCGACGAGCCCGGGGACCACGGCGCACCCCTGCGCGTCGATTTCAGTTCGCGAGGAACCGGTAAACTCATTACGGTGCCCGCGCCAGACGATGCGGCCGGCTGTGATCGCAATGGCAGCGTCACGGATCACGTGCAGGTGCTTCATGGCCGCGCCGCGCACCACGCCGCTGCCGGCCGGCGTGACGAGTTGCGCGACATTGGTAAGCAGTTGGTCAACGAGCATCGGTATGCCGTCGGCGGATGCCTGCGCACGCAAGAGCGTGTGTCGATGACTGCGCAACGCCGTGACACGCTGCGTGCATCGTCACGGATGCTCCAGCGATGGCATGTCCACGCCACGCTCCTTCACCACCCGGAGCGCGGTGTCATAGCCGGCATCGGCGTGCCGGATGACTCCCATGGCCGGATCGTTGGTGAGGCAGCGGCGAAGGCGTTCATCGGCTTCTGCGCTGCCATCCGCGACCGCCACGAGGCCGGAATGCTGACTGTACCCCATGCCGACCCCGCCCCCGTGATGGAAGCTCATCCACGCCGCGCCGCTGGCGATACCGGTCGCGAAGTTCAGCAGCGGCCAGTCACTGACGGCATCGCTGCCATCCTTCATCGCCTCCGTCTCGCGGTACGGACTCGCCACCGACCCGGCATCGAGATGATCGCGCCCGATGACGATCGGTGCCGACAGCCGCCCGTCACGCACCATCTCGTTGAAGAGCAGCCCAGCCTTGTCGCGCTGCCGATACCCCAGCCAGCAGATCCGCGCCGGCAGCCCCTGGAACGCGATGCGCTCCCCTGCCCATCCGAGCCATTGCTGCAATCGCGCATCGTCGGGAAAGAGCGCTTGCATTGCGATGTCCGTGGCGGCGATGTCGGCGGGATCACCGCTGAGCGCCACCCAGCGGAACGGTCCGCGCCCTTCACAGAAACTCTCACGGATGAATGCGGGAACGAATCCGGGATAGCTGAAGGCATGCGTGTATCCGGCCAGCTGTGCCTGTGCGCGCAGGTTGTTGCCGTAATCGAACGCGATTGCACCGCGCGCCTGCATCGTGACGATCGCGTCCACGTGCGCCACCATCGCATCACGGACACGTGCCAGATACACATCGGGCGTCACCCGACGAAGCGTGTCCACGTCTTCGTCCGCGTGTGTGACGGGCAGGTATCCGATGAGCGGATCGTGCGACGACGTCTGATCGGTGACGAGTTCGGGCGTGAAGCCACGAGACACCATCTGCGGCAGCACGGTGGCGGCGTTACCGAGCAGACCGATGGAGAGGGCACGACGCTCGCGCTTCGCGGCGTTGGCCAAGTGAATCGCATCGTCGAGTGTTGCCGCCACCGTATCGAGGTACCGCGTGTCGAGTCGACGCTGGATGCGCGACGCATCGATTTCGACGCAGATGCTCACACCGCCAGCGAGCGTCACCGCCAACGGCTGCGCACCACCCATACCGCCCAGCCCTGCGGTCACCGTGATCGTCCCCGCGAGCGTTCCGCCAAAGTGCCGTTCCGCCGCGCCTGCAAACGTTTCGTACGTCCCCTGCAGGATGCCCTGCGTGCCGATGTAGATCCAGCTCCCCGCCGTCATCTGGCCATACATCATCAGCCCCAGCCGATCCAGCCTGTCAAACTCTTCCCACGTCGCCCAGCGCGGCACGAGGTTGGAGTTTGCGATGAGCACACGCGGCGCCATCGGATGCGTTTCGAGCACGGCAACAGGCTTGCCTGACTGCACCAGCAGCGTCTCATCGTTGCCGAGGCGGTCGAGCGTGGCGACGATGCGTTCATACGATGCCCAGTCACGTGCGGCCTTGCCGCGACCACCGTACACGACGAGGTCATCAGGCCGCTCGGCGACCTCGGCATCGAGGTTGTTCATGAGCATGCGTTTCGCCGCTTCCTGAATCCATCCCTTCGCGGAGCGGTTCGGTCCGCGAGTTGCACGTATGGTTCGTGACATTGATGTCAGTGCGCTGAAGGGTTGTCCAGCAAGCGATGAGTCCGGCTACATGAGCGCACCCAGGCGTACGGGCAGCACGTATCATCCGACGTAGATGTCTCTTGCACAAGAAATGATTCGCTTAATTAAATCCCTTATGATATATCACTATTACCGGTTCGCCGCCAGCGCCGGCTGTGTGAAATTGCAGCGTTGCAACGCGTGACTCACGTCGATGCATCTCTCGCCACAGTTCCGTCGCACGTGTAGCTGGCCTGCGCCTCGGTGCGCAGGCGAACCGCATACTCTGCCATGCCTCAACCAATGCCTCTCGCTGAAGCTGCGTACGCGCAACTCCACAACCTCATCCTCGCCGGTCATCTGCCGCCTGACAGCGCGATCACCGAAAACTCCATCGTCGAACGAATCAAGATCGGGAAGACACCTGTTCGTGAAGCGATGCGTCGCTTGGTGCTGGAAGGTCTGCTCGATGTCACACCACGTCTTGGCTACACCGTCATCGGCATCACGCGGCAGGACGTGGACGACATTTTCCAGATGCGCGTGATCGTAGAAGTTGCTGCAGCACAGCTTGCCGTCGAACACATGAGCGACGACGCACTTGATCGACTGCAGGAGCTCAGCATCACCGGCTACGATCCGACGGACTCGGCGTCGCTGGAACGGTATGCTGTGCAGAACACGGAATTTCACGACATCATTGCCAAGCGCAGTGGCAACCAACGCCTGGCGGACCAGATCAGCCGGTTGATGCTCGAAAGTCGTCGGTTCGTGCAGATTGCCCAATTGACACCAGAGCATGGCCAGCTGGTGGTCTCACAGCATCAGGCCATCGTGGATGCCTTGGGCGCCCGCGACCGAGACGCGGTCAGCGAGGCCGTCCGGGTCCATGTGGAGGACAGCTGGCATCTGGTGCTTGACAGCCTCACCGAGGCCGCCGGTACCGCAGCGGATCGCGGCGCCGTCTGATTCTGGGCTGCGCCCACTGCCGACCCGTTGCCGGTGATTAATCTTCGCATCGGCAGCGGGCGTGCAGCCCGCCCGTCATGACGCTCCACCGGCGCCGGTCGGAGCACTCGCTTTTCCCTCACGTCGCGAGCGCACATGAAGTGGGACGATAACGGTCCAAGTCAGGACCTTGAAGATCGCCGCGGTCAGTCCGGCGGCGGAGGTGGCTTCCGCCTGGGTGGCGGGCGCATGGGCGTGGGCGGCTTTCTCGTGCTGCTCGTCCTCAGCGTGGTGTTCAAAACGGACCTCACCGGGGCGCTGGGCGGTGGCGGCGGCGTCCCGTCGCAGAGTGCGCCAGCGGCCGGTCCGGCGCGCCCCCCCGCACAGACGACGGCCGAAGAGGAAGAGCTGGTTCGATTCATGTCATTCGTGCTCGACGATGCACAGGACAACTGGACCAAGGTGTTCGCGGCGGGAGGCGCGGAGTATCCGCGTGCCCGCTTGGTGCTGTTCCGCGACCGGGTCACCACCGGCTGCGGCGGCGCGACATCGGCGTCGGGCCCGTTCTACTGCCCGGCCGACCAGAAAGTCTACATCGATCTCAATTTCTACGACGAACTCCGTAAACGATTCGGTGCGCCCGGCGATTTCGCGCAGGCATACGTCCTGTCGCACGAGATCGGGCACCATGTGCAGAACGTGCTCGGTACCGAGCGGAAGATGCGTCAGATGCAGCAGCGCAATCCGTCCGCGCGCAACGAGCTGAGTGTCCGGCTCGAACTGCAGGCCGACTGCTACGCCGGCATCTGGGGGCGCCATGCACAGCAGCAGGGCCGTCTGCAGGCGGGCGACGTGGAAGAAGCACTGGGCGCGGCATCGGCAGTCGGTGATGATCGCATCTCCGAGATGAGCGGCAGCGACGTGCATCCCGAGTCGTTCACGCACGGCAGTGCCGCACAGCGCATGACCTGGTTCCGACGCGGGTTCGACACCGGTACGATCGACGCCTGCAACACGTTCGCAACGCGCTGAGCAGGGACACAACGCACGGCATCGACTGGCGCTCTGCGCACTGTCGCCGTCGCGGAACAGAAAGGCCCGCCAGTCTCGTGACTGCGGGCCTTTCTGTCGGTCGTGATCAGTGGTTGTGGCTACAGATCACCAAGTGATGCGCGCCATCCCCGCGCGCCACATCACGGATGCGCAGGCGTCCGCGTCACGCAGGTTGCTCGGCCAGCACTGCGCTCGCGGCACTGTCATCGAACTCGCCTTCCCAGCGCGCCATGATGACCGTGGCGAGGCAGTTGCCCACGAGGTTCACGCTGGTGCGGGCCATGTCCATCAGCGCGTCCACACCGAGAATCAGCGCGACGCCTTCCAATGGCAACCCGAACTGCGTGAGCGCACCCGACAGAATCACGAGTGATGCGCGCGGTACGGCTGCGACGCCTTTCGACGTCAGCATCAGCGTGAGCATCATCAGCAGCTGCGTCCGCAGATCCAGTTCGATGTGCGCGGCCTGCGCCACGAAGATGCTCGCCACCGCCAGATACAGCGTGCTGCCATCGAGGTTGAAGCTGTAGCCCGTCGGCATGACGAACGCGACGATCCGCTTCGGTACACCGAGCTTCTCCATGGCCTGCATCGCACCCGGCAAGGCCGCCTCCGAGCTGGCGGTCGAGAAGGCCAGCAGCGCCGACGCCTTCACCTGCTTCACAAACGCCTTCAACGGCACGCGCATGATCAGCGCGACCGGCACCAGCACGAGCAGGATGAACACCGCCAGCGCGCCGTAGAGCGTCAGTACGAGCTTGAGCAACGTGAGCAGCACCGCCAACCCCGACTTGCCCACGGTGGCAGCGATCGCGCCCGCGATACCGATCGGCGCGAAGCTCATCACGATCGCCACGAACTTGAACATCACCTCGCTCAGCGACTCGCAAAAGTCGAGCATCACCTGCCGAGGCTTGCCGGGAACGCGCGCGAGCGCAATGCCGAAGAGCACACTGAAGAAAACGATCTGCAGCACTTCGTTCTTCGCCGCCGCCTCGAAGAAACTCTGCGGCACCGTATGCTCGAGCACACCGGCGAGCGTCGGCGTGCTGGTCGTGAACTCCTTGGCATCCGTGGCGCTCGCTGCAGCCAGCGAGACTCCATCACCGGGGCGGATCCAGTTCACCGCGACCAATCCAACGGCCAGCGCCAGCGTGGTCACGATCTCGAAATAGATGATCGAGCGGAACGCGAGGCGGCCCACCTTCTTCATGTCGTCGCCGTGACCCGCGATGCCGATCACCAGCGTGCTGAAGAGCAGCGGCACGATCACGGACTTGATCATCCGCAGGAAGATCGTCGACAGCAGCTTGAGGCTCTGCCCGAACTCCGGGAACAACCAGCCGATCAGCGTACCGACGACCATCGAGACGATGATCCACTGCGTGATGGACAGCTTCTTCAGAAACGACATGCGATGGAGCTGGAGAAAAGACGCGGAAGGGTCGGACGTCGAGACAGTTCAGTGCGATGGGCCTTCGAGCTCAGGCACGACAGGCAGTTTCTTTCCGGTGCGCAGCACGCTGTTGCGGTACCCGTACAGGAAGTACAGGACCAGCCCGATCAGCAGCCAGACACCGAACGCCACCCAGGCGCTGGACGGCAGCCCCTGCATCACGTACAGACAGGAGAGCGCACCGCCACCGGCGACTGGCCAGACGAAAGGTACTTTGAAGGGACGGTGGCGCTCCGGCTCCCGCACGCGCAGCACGAGCACGCCGATGCAGACGAGCATGAACGCTGCCAGCGTGCCGATGTTCGTCAGGTCGTACGTGGCGGCATCGTCGGCCACGAGGGCGCCACACGCCACGCAGACACCGGTGATGATGGTGGTGACATGCGGGGTCCGATACTTCGGGTGCAGCTTGGCCGCGAAGGGCGGCAGCAGTCCATCGCGCGCCATCGCGTAGAAAATGCGCGGCTGGCCATACTGGAATACCAGCAGCACCGCCGCCATCGAGACCACCGCGCCAGCCGACACGATCCAGCTGGCCGTGCTCAGCCCTGCCAGCGTCAGTGCCTTGGCCAACGGATCGGCGCCGAGCAGCTGCGTGTAGGGTACCATGCCGGTCGCCACCGCGCCGACGATCACGTAGATCAGCGTACAGACACCAAGCCCGATGAGGATGCCACGCGGCAGGTTGCGCTGTGGATCCTTCGTTTCCTCGCCCGCGGTGCTCACGGCATCGAAGCCGATGTAGGCGAAGAACACGATCGCCGCTCCCTGGTGGATGCCTTTCCATCCGTTGGGTGCGAACGGGTGATAGTTGGCCGTGTCGATGTGCATCGACCCGACCACCACGAACAGCGTCAACACCAGCAGCTTGATCCCGACCATGATCGCGTTGGCCCTCGCGCTTTCCTTCACGCCTCGGCACAGCAGCCACGTGATCGCCGCCACGATCAGGAACGCCGGCAGGTTGATGAGCACGGGGATGCCGGCGATGCGCGGCGCATCGATGATCGCCTGCTGCACGGCGGGCACCGTACTCTTCATGGCCTGGAAGTATCCGTGCGTGAGCCACACGGGCAGCTGCAGCCCGAATCCACTCAGCAGCGAGTCGAAGTACCCACTCCATGCAATCGCGACGGCCACGTTGCCCACGGCGTACTCGAGGATCAGGTCCCAGCCGATGATCCACGCCACCAGCTCACCGAGCGTGGCGTACGAGTACGCGTAGGCGCTGCCGGCCGCCGGAATCATCGCCGCAAGCTCTGCATAACACAGCGCGGCCAGCCCGCACACGATACCGAGCAACACGAAACTGAGCACCAGTGCCGGGCCGGCGCCGTACCGCACGATCGTCCCGTCCTTGAGCGTCTCGCCGGCCGCGGCGGTACCGAGCGAGGCGAAGATACCGGCACCGATCACGGCACCGATCGACAACAACACGAGATCACTGACACCGAGGTGTCGCGCCATTCCCGAACTCTCATTGGAGCTCGCGATCGGCTTGCGCTGCATCAGGGACATAGGCACACGAAAGGATGAACGACGCCGGTGCGCCGCGAAGGCGCACCGGAACCCTGACGATCAGATGAAGAGCGGTGCCATGACCAGCGTGATCGTGCTGAGCAGCTTGATGAGCACGTGCAGCGACGGGCCGGCGGTGTCCTTGAACGGGTCACCCACCGTGTCGCCGACCACCGCAGCCTTGTGCGTGTCGCTCTTCTTGCCGCCGTAGACACCGGTTTCGATGTACTTCTTCGCGTTGTCCCACGCGCCACCGGCGTTGTTCAGGAAGCCGGCCATCAGAATGCCGACGACGGTCGAAATCATCAGGAATCCGGCCACCGCTTCGGCGCCGAGCCGCTCGCCTGGCGCACCCAGCGCCTTGAACACCACACCGACGAGGATCGGGAAACTCACCACGAGTGCGCCTGGCAACACCATGGCGCGCAGCGCTCCCTTGGTGACGATGTCCACACACGCGGCGTAGTCCGGCTTGTCGGTGCCGAGCATGATGCCTGGCTTCTCGCGGAACTGACGACGCACTTCGGTGATGACCGACTGCGCCGCCGTCGACACGGCCTTCATCGCCAGCGAGGAGAACCAGAACACCAGCATGCCGCCGAGCAGCGCCGCGACGAACACCTGCGGCTTCGACAGATCGACCGTCAGCGGGCTGCCGGTCATGTTCTTCACTTCGTCGAGGTACGCCGAGAACAGCAGGAACGCGGCAAGTGCCGCGGAGCCGATGGCGTAGCCCTTCGTCAATGCCTTCGTCGTGTTACCGACCGAGTCGAGCCGGTCCGTCTTGTCGCGGATCTCCGGCGGCTGCTGCGACATCTCGACGATGCCGCCGGCGTTGTCCGTGATCGGGCCGAAGACGTCCATCGCGAGGATGTAGCCGGCCGTGCCGAGCATGCCCATCGTGGCGACCGCGGTGCCGAACAGACCGCCCACCGGCACGCCATTCTCCAGCAACCCGCTGCCCTGCCCGATCATGAAGCTCGACAGCAGCGCGATACCGATGGTGATCACCGGCAGCACCGTGGATTCCATGCCGACCGCGAGACCCATGATGATGTTCGTGGCCGGGCCGGTCTGGCTGGCGTCGGCGATCGAGAGCACGGGACGGTAGCGGTACTCGGTGTAGTACTGCGTGATGAAGACGAACGCGATCGACGTGACGATGCCGATCAGACCGCAGTAGAAGAAGCTCATCCACGCATTCGGTGCTTCCGGCGTGGCCAGCAGCCACTTGCACGCGAAGAAGAACATGATCGCGACGAGCGCTGCGGTCACATAGTAGCCACGATTGAGCGCAGCCATCGGATCGGCGTCTTCCTTGGTGCTGACGACCATCACGCCGACGATCGAGCAGAGCAGCCCCAGCGCGCCGATGACGAGCGGAAAGAGAATGCCCGCGATGCCGAAGAACTTGAAGAGCGCGACACCAAGAATCATGGCTCCGATGTTTTCGGCGGCCGTGCTTTCGAACAGGTCTGCACCGCGGCCGGCGCAGTCACCGACGTTGTCGCCCACGAGGTCGGCGATCACGGCCGGGTTGCGCGGATCGTCTTCCGGGATGCCCGCTTCGACCTTGCCCACCAGGTCCGCGCCCACATCGGCAGCCTTCGTGTAGATGCCGCCGCCAAGCTGCGCGAACAGCGCCACGAAGCTGGCACCAAAGCCGTAGCCGACGATCAGGAAAGGAATCTTCGGCGCCCACTGGTCGGCCGTCACACCATCGGGCGCGAGCAGCGTGATGATCGCGAACAGCCCGCCCACGCCGAGCAGCGACATCGACACGGTGAACAGTCCCGACACGGCGCCGCCGCGCAACGCCGTCTGCAGTGCCGCGTTCAGGGACTCCATCGCCGCACTGGCGACACGGATGTTGGTACGGATCGACACCCACATGCCCATGTAGCCGGCGATGCCGGAGCTCAGCGCGCCCAGGAAGAAGGAAAGCGTGACGAACAGCGCCAGCACCTTCGGGTCCGAGACAGGATCAGCCGCCGACGTTTCGCGCAGCAATCCGTAGCCGATGAACAGGAGCGCAGCGACCACGATCGACAAGACGCCGATCGTCTTGTTCTGGCGCGACAGATACGCCTCAGCGCCTTCCTGGATCGCGTCGGAAATCGCCCGCATGGCGTCGGTGCCGGTACCGCGCGCCAGCACCCAGCGCGCGAGGAATCCGGCGAACACCAGGGCGATCACGCTGCCCCCGATGATGATGCCCAGCAGAGATGACTGCGAAGCGTTCATGACAGAGTCTGAGTGGAAGGAGAGATCAGGCAGCCGCTGGCGGGGAACCGCGGCGGGTCAACGCGTACACGGGCAGACCGAGCAACACGAGCACGAGACCGGAGACCGCCTGCGCGCGCGTCTTGTCCGCGAGCAACAGGATCACGGCCACACTGCTGCACGCCGCGATGTAGAGCGCCGGCAACACGGGATACGCCACCGCCTTGTAGGGCCGCTCAGCCTGCGGACGCGAACGCCGCAGCATGAAGAGCCCCACCGTGGTGAGCGCATAAAACGCCAGCTCCGCGAACACCACGTAGTCGAGCAGCTGACCGTACGTCCCGCTGAGGCACAACAGCGACGTCCACGCGCCCTGCATCAGCATGGCGCGCGCCGGGACACCCTTCGCGTTCAGCGTCCCGGCGCTGCGGAAGAACACGCCGTCCTTGGCCATGGCGTAGAACACGCGCGACCCGGCCAGAATCAAACCGTTGTTGCACCCGAACGTCGAGATCAGGATCAGGCACGCCATCACCGTTCCGGCACTCGCACCGAAGATCATTTCGGCGGCCGCG
>JAYWIJ010000205.1:0-8520 GCA_043788935.1 Gemmatimonadaceae bacterium
CTCGGCCTCATTGAAAAATGCATGATGCCGGTACGCGGACAGGTCGAAATCTGCACCGCATTCACGGTTGAGATGCTCCAGCATGTTCAGGTTGAACTCCGCCGTCACTCCCTGCGCATCATTGTACGCGGCATGCAGCACGGCGGTCTCCTTGCGGCGATCGACGCCGAGTACCATGCCGCCGCTGCTACCGACCAACTCTCGCAGCGAACGCAGAAAATCGCTCGCCTCGTGCGGCAGCAGGTTGCCGATGGTGGAGCCTGGAAAAAAGGCCACCCGCCTCGCGTCGGCCGGCAGCGTCGGCAGTGGTACGCCAGTCACGTAGTCGGCGTACACGGGCATCACCGTCAATCCGGGGAACTCGCGGGCACGTTCGGCCGCGACATCCATCAGCTGTTCCCGTGCCACGTCGACGGGGATGTAGGCCACCGGATCGCGTAACGCGGCCAGCAGCGGGCGCACTTTCGTCGCCGCGCCGCTGCCCAGCTCGATGAGGGCGATGCGCGGACCCATCAGCGCCGCCAGCGCTGCAGCGTGCTCGCGCAGCAGCACCTTCTCCGTGCCGGTGAGGTAATACTCGGGCAGTGTGCAGATCTGCTCGAAGAGAGCAGCCCCGCGTTCATCGTAGAACAGCGTCGCCGGCAGCGACTTCTGCGTGGAGCGGAGGCCGGCGAGGATCGTCGAGCGCAACGGATGGGACTGCGAAACGATCGTCACCGATGGCGGAGTGTATGTCGCAGTCATCGGAGGTCGTGGGCGAGACGGATGCCGGTGAACTGCCACCGTGCATCGCTGGGGAAGAAATTCCGGTAGGTATGGCGGGCGTGCGAGGCTGGTGTTGCACAAGACGCGCCGCGCAGAATCCACTGGTCACTCATGAACTTGCCGTTGTACTCGCCAAGCGCGCCCTGCGCTGGTCGGTAGCCCGGATAGGGCAGATACGCACTCGACGTCCACTGCCACGCATCGCCGAAGAGCTGTTGCATGCCGGCGACCGCATCGGCAGATGGATGAAACCGCTTCGCGTCGACGAAGCGGCCGGTGAGCGGATGCGAGCAAGATGCGACTTCCCATTCCGGTTCCGTCGGCAGGCGCATGCCGGCCCAGCGCGCGAACGCGTCCGCTTCGTAATGGCTGATGTGCGTCACGGGAGCGTGTGGGTCGAGCGGAGCAAGCCCATGCAGCGTGAACTCGTGCCACTCGCCGTTGATCCGCTCCCAGTACAGCGGCGCCGTCCACTGCTGCGCAGCGGCAGTGGCGAAGCCAGCGCTCAGCCAGAGTGGTGCCGCGGTATAGCCGCCATCGTTGATGAATTCCAGATACTCGGCATTCGTCACGAGCCGGTGCGCAAGCTCAGCCGCACCGACGTAAACCTTGTGACGGGGACCTTCGTTGTCGAAGTGAAAGCCAGCGCCCACATGGCCGATCTCGTGCACGCCTTCGTCGATCCGCTGCCACCCCTGTGCGGCAGCACCGGCAGCAGGCAGCGGGTCCGAGCGGTAGGCCGGGCGCATGGGGTTGGTGAAGAAGACGTGCTTGATGTCGGTCAGCAGCAGTTCCTGATGCTGCTCTTCGTGATGCAGACCCGCCTCGACCAGCGTCCAGACGTCGTGTGAGGGATCATCAGCCAGCGAATCCATCAGGAACCGCATTGCGTCGTCCACCCACGCACGATACGAAAAGACCTCCTGCACTGTCGGGCGTGTCACGAGTCCGCGCTGCGCGCGACAGTGGCGCTCGCCTGCCTGCACGTAGTACGAGTTGAACAGGAAGGCGTACATCGCGTTCTGGGGACGGTACGCCGACAGGTGAGGCGTGAGCACGAACGTCTCGAAGAACCAGCTCGTGTGCGCCAGATGCCACTTCGTGGGGCTGACGTCCGCCATGCTGCTCACCACGAAATCCTCGGTGACGAGCGGGTCGCAGAGCAGTTCGGTCTGCGCACGCACGGCGTCGAAGCTGCGGCGGATGACCGTCGTGTCACGAGCGGCGACCGCGGCGCTGGTCGGCGGCTGGTGCATGGCCGGCAGATGCGGCGCGGTGATGGTGTCAGAACTCATGCGTCGTTTTCATGAAAGATGTGGCGGCCTCCTCTCGAGCGCCGCACCGGTCTGGTACCCGCCGTACCCGACTTCGGCACAGACGGAGCCCCAACTGCACTAACTTTCCGCGTGTGACGACATCGGCCACCACGTTTCCCCGCGGAGTTTCCGTCCTTCCGAACCTTTCGGCCAGCGGCGTCAGCCATCGCTACGGTTCCGTGACTGCACTGTCACAGGTGACGCTGCTGGTGCCGGCGGGCTCACTGGTCGCGCTCGTCGGCGAAAGTGGGTCAGGGAAAACGTCACTGTTGCGCTGCTTCAATCGCATGCTCGAACCCGATGCCGGAACGATCTGCATCGACGAAACGAACGTCATGTCCCTTGACGCCGTTCCGCTGCGGCGTCGCATTGGATACGTGCCGCAGAACGGCGGCCTCTTGCCGCACTGGACCGTACTGCGCAACGTCGCCGTGGTCCCACGCCTGAACGGCGCGCCCGATCCCGATGCATTGGCACGGATCGCGCTCGAGCGCTGCGGACTGTCGTCCGACACATTCGGCCAGCGGTTTCCGCATGAGCTGTCGGGCGGTCAGCGCCAGCGTGCCGCACTGGCGCGAGCGATCGCAGCATCGCAGGACCTCCTCCTGCTCGACGAATCCTTCAGCGCGCTCGATGCGATCTCGCGGCACGAACTGCTGGAGTCGTTCAGCGAGTTACGCCGCTCGCTCGGGTTGACCGCCATTCTCGTCACGCACGACATCGGCGAAGCCGCGCGCTTGGCCGACCGGATCGCCGTGATGCGTGCCGGTCGCATCGAGCAGTGCGCACCGCTCGGCGAACTGATCGCCACGCCAGCCACGCCCTACGTGCATGAGCTGCTCACGCGAGCACAGGCCTCCGCGCGCACGCTGGGGCAGGCGTGAGGATGCGGCCGGTGTTGCCGCGCCAGTTGGCCCGGCTGCTGGCCGCGCTGACCCTCACCGTGACGGTTCTCGATGCGCAGCGCGTCACACGGCCTGTCGTGGTGGCGTCCAAGCCGTTTGGCGAGAGCTACCTGCTCGCCGAAATGTTCGCGCAGCTTCTCGAGCGCGGCGGACTGACCGTCGATCGACGCATCGGACTCGGCGCGACGGAAGTCGCCTTCTCGGCAATCCGCAGTGGTGCCGTGGATGTGTACCCAGAGTATGTGGGCACCGGGCTCGTCGCAATTCTCGGTGACAGCGTTACGCCCGCCATGCGCGCCGATCCGCGCGTGGCGTTCACGCACGTGGCGACGCTAAGCCTCTCGCGCTTCGGCGTGCACTGGCTCGCGCCACTCGGCTTTCAGAACGGCTACGCCATCGCGGTGCGTCGCGAGACGGCCGCGAAATACCGGCTGCGCACACTCGGTGACCTCGCGGCGTCACCAGCGCGACTGACTGCCGGTTTCACCTCCGACTTCATCGGTCGCGGCGACGGCTGGCCGGGGGTTCGTGACGCGTACCGACTCACACTAGCCGACGTGAAACCGCTCGCTCCGGCGCTCAAGTACGAGGCGCTGGCCCGGGGGTCGGTGGACATCATCGATGGCTACGCCACCGATGGACTGCTCGCGAAGTACGGTCTCGTGACACTCGACGACGATCGCCACTTCTTTCCACCGTACGAAGCGGCGGCCGTCGTGTCGGCGCAGCTGATGACCGACGATCCGGGTGCCGTCGCCATCCTGTCGAGTCTCAGCGGACGCTTGTCCGAAACGCAGATGCGTGCATGGAACCGCGCGATCGAAGTGGATCGACGTCCGTTCGAGGCCGTCGCGCGCGAGGCGCTGGCATCCGTCGGGCTTGGCGATGCGACGCGGGCAACGCCTGCGGGCGACGGCACACGTGCGTCGAGCCCGTCGTTCTGGTCGTTCATGCGATCGCGCGCCGGTGTGACGTGGCGTCTCACCCTGCAGCATCTGCGACTCGTCTCCATTGCACTCATTGCCGCGATGCTCATTGCGGTGCCGCTCGGCCTCTGGCTCGTGAACCGACCGACACTGGCGGATGTGGTGTTGCAAGGCCTCGGCGTCGTGCAGACGATTCCCGGTCTCGCACTCCTCGCCTTCATGATTCCGCTGCTCGGCATCGGCGCGCTGCCCTCCACGCTCGCACTGTTTGCGTACGCCGTGCTGCCCATCGCACGCGCCACGATCGCCGGCTTGCGTATCGCCGACCCGGAGGCGGCTGCGGCACTCGAATCGATGGGCGCCACACCACGACAAGCGCTTCTCTGGGTGCGATTGCCGTTGGCGGCACCGGTGGTGCTTTCCGGCATTCGCACCGCCGCCGTGCTCACGATCGGCACGGCCACGCTGGCCGCGTTCATCGGTGGCGGTGGGCTTGGTGAGCCGATCGTCACCGGTCTTGGACTCGCCGACACGCGACTCGTGCTGTCGGGCGCGATTCCTGCCGCGCTGTTGGCAGTAGGGGTCGATGCGCTGCTCGCGCTGGCCGAGCGCACCGTGGCTCCGGCGCATACGCGCCGTTCGCGACGCCCAGGCTGACGGTACTGCACGCCAAACTCAGCGCGACCAGCTCCATCCCAGCGCCCCGATGCATGCGATGATCAATGCGATGCTGATCCATCCTCCGACGCGGACCCATCCCGGCGAGCGCGCGTCGCCCATCAGCGTCGCGTCGGATGACAGCAGCTGCAGCGCGATCACGTGCAGTGGCAACAGCACGGCGTTCACCACCTGACTGCTGTAGATCAGCGGAATCAGTGGCAGGTCCGGAAGCGACACGATCCCGACTGCGGCGATCGTCAGCCCGACGAAGGCTGCGTAGAACCACTGGAAATGCTGCGAGTCGAGGTCGAGGGACGCGGGTTCACCGATCCCTTCGGCGATCGAATACGCGGTCGCGATCGGCACGATCGCAGCGGCCAGCAACGATGCGCCCAGCAGGCCTGCGCCGAAGGTCACCGTCGCGAACTTCCCCGCGAGTGGCTGCAACGCAAGCGCGGCGTCACCGGCGTCGTCGATGTGCACACCCGCCTTGTGGAGCGTGGCCGCACAGGCGACGGCAATCGCCAGCCCGATCACTCCCGTCAGCACCGAACCGATGATCACATCCACGCGCGCCAGCTTCAGCTTGTCGATCGTGATCTGCTTGTCCACCGCATAGCTCTGTATGAACGCCAGCCCCCACGGCGCCAGCGTCGTGCCGAGTGTGGCAGCCAGTGCAACCCAGCCGGCCGGTGTCAGCGGCATACGCGGGATGACCGAGTTGTTCATCACTTCCGACCAGTCGGGTCGCGCCAGAAGCCCATCGACGATGTAAAGCGCCAGTGTCGACGAGACGACGAGCAGCACGCGCTCCACGCGGTGAAATGACCCCAGCACCACCACCGACGCGATCAGGATCCCGGCCATCGGAGCGCTGATCCACGACGGAACGCCGATGAGACCTCCCGCCGCCGAAATGCCGGCATACTCCGCGCAGATCGTGCCGAAGTTGGCGAGCAGCAGTCCGGCGACCGCCACATATCCGGCGCCACGTCCCCAGCGTTCGCGGATGATGCCGACGAACCCCTTGCCCGTCGCCGCGCCGATCCGCACCGCCATCAGATGGAACTGGATCAGCAGGATGGTCGACGCGGGAATGATCCAGAGCAGGCGGTAGCCGAAGTCGGCGCCGAGTACGGAGTACGTCGTGATGCCGGCGGGATCGTCGTCGGAGAGGCCGGCCAGCAGACCGGGCCCGAGTACGGCGAGAAACGCCACCAGTACCGGCGCGCCCGAGCGCTTGACCTGTGCAAAGCGAAAGGCGACCCCGCGGTGATGATGCGCCACGGCATGCGGCGGCGCACCGGTTCGCTTGCGGCGCCGGCGAGCCGCGTGGTCTGCGCGATGGCGGAGTGATGTCACGACTGCAGGATAGCGACGGAAGCGTGATCACGCGGTCCGACGCGTGACTGCGCAGTGCGCACTCCGTGACACGATGTGACATGACGCACGCAGCCGTGACCCGACCGTAACGTCGACGCAGCGCTGACGTGACGCCGCACTCGGTGATTGACGGCACTGCGCCAGCGACAGCAGTCGGCGCGAGCACAATGCATCCCCCCACATCGAGTCTTCGAGGTACGCGTGTCAGGCAGAATCCGCACGTTCATCGGCGCGTCCACACTCCTGGCCCTGGCCGGTTGCGGCGGCGACGCGGCCAGTACATCGCCCGCGACCAACCCGCAGGGCAGCGCCGCAACAGTGGCCGAGGCGGAGGCCAGTGTGCGCGTCAACGAAGTGGAGTCCAATCAGGGGACGCCCGGCGACTGGGTGGAATTTCACAACAGCAGCGCGTCGCCCGTGGACCTCAGCGGGTACGTGTTCCGTGACAACGACGACTCGCGCGGCTACACCATCCCCGCCGGCACCGTCATTCCGGCCAACGGCTTCCTCGTGCTCGACGAAGCGCAGTTCGGGTTCGGTCTCGGTGCCAACGAACTGGCGCGCCTCTTTGCGCCCGGCGGTACACAGCTGATCGACTCGTACGCGTGGACGTCGCACGCCACCACGACGTATGCACGGTGCCCCGATGGCAGCGGCGCCTTCGCCACCAGCACGCTCGTCACGAAGGGCGCTGCGAACGACTGCAGCGCGCCGATCGTCATCAACGAAATCGAAGGCAACGGCGGCACCCCCGGCGACTGGATCGAGATCTACAATCCGACCGACGCGGCGGTGGACCTTGCCGGCCATGTGCTGCGCGACAACAACGACGCCAGCAACTACGTCATTCCATCGGGCACCACGATCGCAGCCAAGGGCTTCCTGGTCGTCGAGGAAGCGCAGTTCGGCTTCGGCATCGGTGCCGCCGATGCGGTCCGACTGTTCCGTCCGGGTGGTGTGACGCTCGTCGACAGCTATGCGTGGACCGCGCATGCCAGCACCACCTACGGGCGTTGCCCCGATGGCGCCGGTGCATTCGTCACGACGGCGGCCGCCACCAAGGGCGCCGCCAACAGCTGCAGCGCAGCCAGCGCCGACGTGAGGGTGAACGAAGTCGAGTCCAACGGCGGCACGCCAGGTGACTGGGTCGAGTTGTACAACGTCGGCACGACTGCAGTCGATCTCGGCGGCTACGTCTTCCGCGACAACGACGACACGCGCGGCTACACGATCCCGACCGGCACCATCATTCCGGCCAAGGGATACCTGGTGCTCGAGGAAGCGCAGTTCGGCTTCGGGCTCGGTGCCGCCGACGCGGCGCGCCTTTTCGCGCCGGGCGGCGCGACGGTCGTGGACAGCTACACCTGGACTGCGCACGCATCGATCACGTGGGGGCGTTGCCCCGATGGAACGGGCGCATTCACCGCCAACGCGACGTCCACCAAGGCTGCGCCGAACGACTGCGGTGCCGTCGTCACACCGCCGCCCCCGCCGCCGCCGGCACCCGTCAGTCCGTGGCCGGGCGACGCGGCCATCGTGAACGGTGATGCCGGTGGTGCACAGTTCGCGGGCAACATGAGCGGCCTCACGTATCAGCCGCTCGCCGGCCTGCCGACGGGTGTGATCTGGGCCGTGCGCAACGGACCGGGCACGCTCTTCCGCCTGACCTTCATCAACGGCCTGTGGACGCCGTCGGCCACGCGCACCTGGATCGGTGGCAAGCCGCTCCGCTACCCGAACGGCACCGGTGACGTGGATGCCGAAGGTGTCGTGGCGGTGGGCAACGCCGTGTACGTCGCGGCAGAGCGCAACAACGCCGCCAACTCGGTGAGCCGGAACAGCATCCTGCGTTACGACATCACGCAGGAGAACGCCACCGCGCTCGTCGCGACACACGAGTGGAACATCACGGCCGACATTCCGTCCAACGGTGCCAACCTCGGGCTCGAAGCGATCACGCGGGTGCCCGATGCGTATCTCGTGGCGCGCGGGTTCTTCGACGAGAGCAAGGGTCGCGCGTACACCCCGGCCGACTATCCGAATCATGAAGGCGCGCTGTACTTCGTCGGCGTGGAAGCGTCGGGCAACGTGCACGCCTACGCGCTCGATCACGTGAGCGGTGGCTTCACACGTGTCGCGACGTTCAACAGCGGCTTCACCAACGTGATGGAGCTCGCCTTCGACACCGAGCTCAATCAGCTCTGGTCGATCTGCGACAACACCTGCAACGGTCGCTCCAGCGTGCTGCGCATCGATCAGCAGACGGGCAGCGCCACCGTCGGCCGCTTCGTGGTCACCAACCGCTTCGAGCGTCCCACCGGTATGCCGGACCTGAACAATGAAGGCTTCACCTTCGCACCGCTGGCCGAATGTGTGAACGGTCGCCGCATGGCGCTCTGGGCCGATGATGGCGAGACGGGCGGCGTCGCACTGCGACGCGGCACCCTCAGCTGCTCCGCGTTCTGATCACCCGACTCACATCACAACACATTGGACACTGATCATGCGTATCCCGACCATCCCGCAATTCGCGCTTGCGCTCCTCTTCGCCGCACTGCCGCAGCG
>JAYWIJ010000206.1:0-2392 GCA_043788935.1 Gemmatimonadaceae bacterium
GGCACCGACGATGGCCTGCTGCAGGTGAGCGACGACGCGGGCAAGATCTGGCGCAAGGTGGAGACGTTTCCGGGCGTGCCGAAGTTCACGTACGTGAGCGACGTGCATGCGTCGCCGCGCGATGCGAACACCGTGTTCGTCACGCTCAACAACTGGCAGCGTGGCGACTACAAGCCGTACATCGTGAAGAGCACGGATCGCGGCCGCACGTTCACGAACATCACCGGCAACCTGCCGGCGCGGCATGACGGGGGGGCGATCGCGCAGGATCACATCAACGGCGAGCTGCTCTTCGCCGCCACCGAGTACGGCGTATTCGTGACGGTCGACGGCGGCGTGCGATGGACGCAGCTCAAGGGCGGAATGCCGACCGTACAGGTGCGCGACCTCACGCTGCACAAGCGCGAGAGCGACGTGGTGATGGCGACGTTCGGGCGCGGCTTCTACGTGCTCGACGACTACAGCGCGCTGCGCGAGATCACGCCGGCGACCATGGCGGAGGACGCGCGGCTGTTCCCGATGCGTCATGCCTACGCGTTCACCCCGGGCGGTATCGCGCCCGCGGGAGCCGCGGGCGTGCTCGCCATTTCGGGCAACTACAGCACACCCAACCCGCCGATGGGCGCGTGGATCACGTACAACGTGAAAAGCACGATTCCGGCGGACTCGAAGCTCGTGCTGATGATCTCCGACAACAGCGGCCGCCCCGTTCGCCGCTGCGAGCTCGATCGCACGCCGGGGCTGCGCCGATTCGTGTGGAATCTCAACGGTGATCCCGTCGCACCGGCCGCGGCAGCCAACGCTGCCAACGCTCCGCGGCCCGACAGTGCGACCAACCGCGCGCCTGCCGCGAACGCCACCGTGCAGGCCTGCGTGCCGCTCGTGATCCCCGGCGCGTTCGGCAGTGGAGGCGGTGGAGGCGGCGGAGGTGGCTTCGGTGGCCGCGGTCCGGTGGCCCAGCGCGTCACGCCGGGGGTGTACAAGGCCGCGATCGGCCGCATGATCGGCACGACCTTCACCGCGATCGGTCCCACGCAGACTTTCAACGTGCTGGCGCTGCCGCAGTAGTCGCGGGCCGTGTGCTGCGATCGGAATGTGGCCGGCGGCAAGCGGTGGGCCGAAGCGCTCAGGCCAGCTCGGCGAAGCGCGCGTACAGCGCTGCGGCCGACGCCGGACGCCGTGCCGGGTCCGGTTCGAGCATGGCCGCAACGAGCCGGTGCACGGCGCCGTCGCCGCTCGCGGACTCGAGCAGCATCTGCACGCGGGCCGGCCGTGCGTCGCTTCGCAGCTTGCTCGCCAGAAATGCCACCGGCGTATCGGCGCGATTCGGCAGCGACCCCACCAGGCACTCCTGCAGCAGGATTCCCGCAGCGTAGATGTCCGTCGCCTCGCTCGCGGCCTCGCCGAGCAGCTGTTCGGGTGCCATGTACTCGGGTGTGCCCACGACCGCACCGCCCAGATGCGCAAGTGTCCTCGCCTCCGTGCCGGGTGAGCTGTCCAGCGCGGCATGGTGCGCCGCTGCCCGCGCGAATCGCGAGACACCGAAGTCCGTCACCTTCACCACACCACTCGGTCCAATCAGCACGTTTGCCGGCTTGAGGTCGCCGTGCACGATTCCCTGCTCTGCCGTGACGACCAGCGCGCGCAACAGCTGCAACGCGACGGAGAGCACGGCGGCAACCGGCAGTGCGCCGTGCGATGCAACGATCGTCGAGAGCGATGCGCCGTCCACATACTCCATCGTGAGAAACGGGACGCCATTGCTCTCACCGATGTCGTGCGTGCGCACGACATTCCGGTGCGTCACCCGCCGCGCGATGCGCAGCTCGTGCTTGAGACGGTCGATTGCCTGCTCGTCGGTGAGCACGAGCTCCGGACGCAGCATCTTTACCGCAACGACTTCGTGCACCACGAGGTCGCGTGCGCGATACACGATACCGAGTCCACCGCGGCCGACGACCGCGTCGATGACGTAGCGGTCGGCAAGCACGGCACCGATATCGAGGCCGATGTCGGTGCGCTCGATCTCCCGCGGACGCACCGTTCCGCTCACGGCCTGCCGAAGCAGCGGGCGCTGTGCACCGCCGCTGCGTGTCGCCGGAGCCGCGCTGCGCTCGGTGCGTCCCGCCGTGCCCGGGCCTGTCGACGCATGCGCTACAGAAACGGGCGCGACGCGCATGAGTGCCTCCTTGCCGCGCAAGTCCCGCAGCAGCGCATCCACTGCCTCGGCGAGCGCGCTCATCTCGGGCGTTCCATCCGTGATCGCGCGGATCACACCCTCTCCCTCCATCGGGGCGAGGTAGTCGCCGTCGGCGGCTCTCCGCACCGTGCGCGCGAGCGCATCCATCGGACGTGTCACGACGCGTGCGGCCACATACGCCGCGCCGAGCGC
>JAYWIJ010000207.1:0-8428 GCA_043788935.1 Gemmatimonadaceae bacterium
TCGTCGTCGGCGACCGTGGGATGCAGCACCTTCATGGCCACTTCGCGTTCGAGCGAGAGATCACGCACGCGCCACACGCTGCCGAAGGTGCCGGCGCCCAGGCGCGCCAGCACTTCGTAGTCGTCGCCGGTGGCCCAGCGGAGACGCACCTCTTCCTGATCGGCCGCACGCCGCGCCGTTGGCGCCACGCGTTCGATGCCGATCACGCTGGTGCGCACACTGGCCACGCGCTCGAGCGCGCGGAGCATCGTGGCCACCGACTCGTGACGTTCCTTTGGATCGAGCGAGAGTGCGCGATCGATGATCGTCGCGACCTTGGCCGGACAATCCGGACGTACCAGTGCGAGTGGCGGCGCCGTCTCGTCGTTGGGCGGACGCTCACCGGACATCATCGAGAACGCCAGCGCCGCGAGTTGCCACTGATCGCTGACCATCGTCGGCTGCCAGCCATTCGCCCACTCAGGAGCGTAGGGCACGTACGACACCGGTGGCGCGACGCCCGCGGGGCGGAGCGATTCCGGCAACGCCCACTCCCAGCCAAGCTGCCAGAGTCGGCCCGTCGGCGTGATCCAGCAACTGCCGGTGCCGATGGCACCATGCACGAGATTCTGGTCGTGCAGATAGACCAGCAACGTGCCGACGGTGCGCAGCAGATTCAGCATGCCTGGCGCGTCGTCGGGACCGATGCGGTGCGTGCGACTCTCCACACTTTCACCGGCGATCCAGCGTCGCAGATAGCCGGGACCACGCGCGACGTCGGTGGAGTCGGCCCAGTAGTGATACGTCGTCGGGATGGCGGGATGACTCTGATGCGCGAGTTGCCGCGCCTCCTGCGCCAGCCATGGCCGATGATCGGCATCAGGCGCCGTGACCAGCGTCAGCGAGCGGCCCAGCGCATCGATCACTTCCTGGAAGTGCCGCACGGCGCTGCCGACCGATCCGCGGCCCCAGCGCCAGCCAGGCGGCAACACCCACTTCTGCAGATGCGCCGGCACGGTCGGCATGACGACACGTGGCACGCCCCCGGCTGGCGTGAGCATGAAGCTGCGGTCCGGTACGGTCATGGCGTCAAGATAACGTTCGCGCCGACAGGCTGACGTCGGTGACGGGCCGGAGCGTCATCACGACGACGGTGCCCTCCGGTCCGCTGCGTTCGATGATCAGCGATCCGCCCCAGCCATCCACCAGGCGACGGCTGATCGCGAGACCAAGGCCACTGCCGCTGGTGCGCGTCGAGAAATGCGGTTCGAACACCTTGAACAGCACGTCCGGCGCGATGCCGCTGCCGTTGTCGGCGATGGCAAGCCGCACGACATCATCGGACTGCGCCACCGTCACCTCGACCACCGTGGCGCCGGCCTGTCGGGCGTTTTCCAGCAGGTTGAGCAGCACGTCGCGCAACTCGGGCGCACGCGCCATCGCCGCAGTGCTCATCGCCGTCGGCAAGCCGAGCCGCCAATCCACGGTGCCTTCGGCCATCCGCTCCAACGCGAGCACCTCCTGCACCACCGCCGCGATGTCGGTCGGCTCCGCCACCGGTGCGGTCTCCGGCGACGATCCGTACCGGCTGAACGCGCGCGCGATCTCGTCGAGCCGATCGATCTGCGTCAGAATCGTGCCGACGTTGCGATCGAGGATCGCGTCGAAGTCGGCGCGACCATCATCCCGCGCGCGTCGCAGGTGCTGTACGCCAAGGCGGATGGGTGTGAGCGGATTCTTGATCTCGTGTGCCACCTGTCGCGCCATCTCACCCCACGCCAGCACGCGCTGTGCATGCGCCAGTTGCGTCACGTCGTCCAGTGTCACGACCACACCGCCGCTGTCGAGCCGCGTGAATCGTCCCTGCACCGTCGCATCGCCCCACGTTTCCTCGAAGGCGTCGTCGCGCTTCACCGACGAGGCGAAGTTGGCGGCGCGCGACGCCAGCGACGCCGACACCACCGACAGCATCGTCCCCGCAGGCACACTCCCGCCGAGCAGTGCCTCGGCGCGCGGATTGGCGAGCACCACACGTGACTCGGCGTCGACGGCGATCACCCCGGAGGCGACGGTGCGCAACACCGCATCGGTGCGACGACGCGCGGCATCCAGCGCGCGTTCACTCGCGCGCAGATCGTCCGCCATTCGCCGGAACGCATCGAAGACGGGCACGAATTCGCTCGGCGGCGCTTCGTCCAGTCGCGGCGCGCGTTCCCCGGCAGCCACCGCCACTGCCGCATCACGCAATGCGCCGATCGGTCGCGCGAACTGGCGCGCCGCAAGCCCCGACAGCCACAGCGCCGCGAGCACACCGCTCATCGCACCGAACAGCAGCAGCATCACGAGATCCTCGCGCCGCTGATCGAACGTCTCCTCCTCGAGCACCGCCGGCGCCGCCACGACGATGCGTTCGCCGCGTGCACCGCGTGTGCTGAGATAACTGAGCAACACGTTGGTGCCTGCCACCGGCACCGTACTCGTGGCGGTGAGTGAGCCGCCGGGTGCAAGCGTGAGCGCAACCTCAGGCGGCAGGAACAGCCCGACCGGTGCGAGCGCGCCGAAGAGCTCATCGCTGACGTCCACCAGCCGACCGACGGAATAGCCCAGCAACGGCACGCCGATGCGGCGGCTGGCCTGTTCGAGCTCCGGCCGCTCGCCCGAACGATCCACGGCGCGCAGGAATTCACGCACCAGCAGCTCACGTTTTTCGGCGTCGTCGATGCGGAGACGCTGAAAACTCCACACGGTGAGCACGCTGAGTGGCACGACGAAGAACAGCAGCAACACCATCGTGAGTCGCAGGCGGTAGCTGCCGCGCCACGACCGGCGCTGCAAGCGCCACCAGCGCCACGCACCGGCGCGCGTCAGCCCGGCAGCCGCGCTGAGCGCGAACAACAGCACGAGGTCGGCGGCGACCAGCAGCGTCCCGCGCTGCACCAACGACCAGCCCGTCGGCACTTCGATCAGCGCGTGAGCCTGCAGCGGACCGAGCACCGTCGGCACCACGCGCGACCCATCGTACACACCACGTTCGCGCGTCCATCGGATGCCGTCGTTCTGCTTGCGATCGGCCTGCACTTCGCCCAGCTCGAAGCGATACGGCGGCGCACCCGCGGTCGGCGAGCTGTAGCCGAGCAATGCGGCCACTGCCGGCGTGACACCGGTGCGCGCACGCGGCTCCACGATCACGGTGGTCACCGTGCTGTCGCTGAACGGCACGGCGAGCACCTGATAGACACCCGGATAGCCCACCACATCATCTGCCGCCGGACGGCCGGATCGCACCGCCGCTTCCACCACCTGCCGCATGTCGAGCTGCTCGGTCTGACCGAACACATCGAGCGAGGCGAGCGGCGTGCCGTCGAGTTTCCACGTCGCTGCGGTGAGGGGATAGCGCGCCACCAGGTCGCTCGCCGCCACCCGATCGAGCAGGTCGGCTCGCGAGCGTGGCGACGGCTGCGCGACGAGTTGCGACGCGAACCGATCGAGCAGCTGCGTCGCCTCCGCGTCGGGTGCCATCAGTCGTGCCGTCTCGAACGTCGCGAGTTCGATGGTGCGCTTCATGACGGCACCCCACGTCACGACGGTCGCACCCAGTGCCGCCACTGTGCCGACCTGCAGCAGGACGCCACGCGTGGGTCGCGACAGCGCCGTACACGCGATCACTACGATCCAGAGTACCGTGTACACGTTGTTCCATGCGCCTTCCGGTGCCCAGAGCCGCGGTCCGAGTGCCGCCGCGAACGCCGCCAGCGACGGCCCGAGAATCGGGTCCACACCACGCCGTCCAGCCAGCAGCGCGCGACCCGCCGCCGCACCGCCCAGCAGCACCACTACCGCGAACAGGAAGATGCCGATCTGCCACGCAAGCCAGAGCGTGGTCGGCACACCATCGCTGGGCAGCGTGATCCCGCCGGCGAGCGCACGAAGCAGAAACGGCCCGAGTACCACCAGCGCGAGCAGCACGATGCCGGGCACGACACGTGAGTGATACGACAATCGCGCGCGACGCAGTGCGAGTCCGGCCAGCGTGAGCAGTGCGCCGGCGAGCAGCAGCGCCACGAGGCCGGCGATGGTCACGTCACCGACACGCACGAAATACAGACTTGGATCGAAGATCCAGGAGACGTTGCTCAGCGCACCGAGCGGCACGAGCCCCACCACGATCGCGCCGGCAGCCAGCGCGCCGAGCTGCTCCGCGAGCGACGGTCGGCGACGCCACGCGACCACGATCAATGCCAGCGCCCACGCCGCGAGCACGGCGCCACACACGCCGCGCGCGGTCTCCAGCTGTCCCGTCACGGCATTGCCGCGCGACGGGGCGGTGGCGCGATAGCGCAGCATCGCGTTGCCATCCACGATCCACGGACGGAAGCCGGTTTCGTCCGCCGGACCAGGTGGCGCGAATTCGATGGCACCGATCGATGCACGCTCGGCGAGATCGGCGCCGAGGCCCTGCACCAGATGACGGGCCGGCGGATCGGCATCCAGCACCATCGTGGCGACCGCGACGGCGTCATTGCGTCGCTCGGCCGCGTACAGCACGAGATAGAACCGGAGACGCTCCACACCCAGGTCGCCGCGCAATACTTCAGGCACCGCCCTCGGATCGCCCGCCCACGATACCGGCAATCCGTTGCGATAGAGCACGACGCTGGTGCGCGCGTCGATGCCGTCGAGCCCCGCCAGATAGCGAAAGCCAGCCGCCGGCAGCGTCGGCGCCGCGAGCGCGCGCGTCGCCAGTTGACGCACCCGCTGTGCTGCGATCGGCAGGGCGCGCGCGGCACTGGCATCACCACGACGGATCGCCGCTGTCGCCCACTCGTCGAAGCGCGTCTCGATCCGCAGCAGATCCAGCTGCTGCCACGTTGCGACGGCCACGAACAGCACGCCGAGGCCTGTCACGATGCGCGGAGAGCCGCGACGGCTGGCCCGCTCGCCGAATGCAGCCGTCATCGCAACGGCCGCCGCCACGGCGAGCAGCCAGGCCGGCGACGGTGACCGGAGCCACACCGCCGCGCAGACCACGCCGACGGCCGCCGGGAACAGCCACCGGCGGCGCGGGGTCAGGATCGGTTCGGGCGAGGCGATCGGAGGCAGGGACGGAGGAGCGAGAGCGGAAAGCATGGCGCGGTGTCGCGCCCAACGGCAGAGACAGGTCAGTTTACAGGGTGACGCCTTTCCTCCATACACCTCGACGGGTCCGCTGGAGCACGCTGCTCGCAGCCTGTTGCTCTCTCGCCGTCTCATCGCTCGCCGCCCAGTCGCCGGCGCCGCCAGCGCTGGACGCCCTGTCCATCACCGTACAGCGCGACACGACCACCGTGGCCCGCGGGTCGCTCCGGCTGCGGCAGCTGCGCACGGGGACTGACCTGGAGCTGGTGGCCAACGGAACGCTGGTCCGCAAAGGCCTGCGCGTCACGGCCGAACTGCGGACCGATTCGCTCTTCCAGCTCCGGAAGTACGTGGCGGAGTCGCGCGACAGCGCCGGCGTCCTGATCGACCGCGTGCAGGTCACCAGCGCCGGTGGCCGGGTGACCCTCGAGCGGGTCACACCGCGGCGGCGCATCATGCGCGAGTACACAGGCCAGCGGGACCTGATGATCCTCGACTCCGCCACGGTCGTGCCCTTCGTCGTGCTGGCCGGCGTGCTGCCCAGGCAGGGTCGGCTCGCCTTTCTCGACGTCCGCAGTGGCGTCGTCACCGATGCGCTCACCGCGCCGGGCACGCCGATCGACCTGTCACTGGCCGAGGCGGTGGTGAGCGGTACGCCGGTCACGGTGACCGGGCTCGCGCTGCCGCTCACCTGGTGGCGTGATGCCCGCGGCCACCTGCTTCGCGTGGTGTGGGGTGAGCGCGCGCGGGTGCTCCGCGACGATCCGCCCGCCTCCTGACGGATCATGGCTGTGTCTGCGGCCAACGCCCGGACGCAGGGCGCCATATCACGAGTGGGCACGTGGTCGGCAACCTCAGCCGCCCCGTGAGGGTCCAAATCGCCTTTTGCGCTGAAACTGCCGAGAGACCGAGCCCGTACACGAGTCAGTCCGTATAACTCCGACCTTGCCTATGCCGATGAAAGCGCTGTCCCGCGGCCTCGCTGCCGCGCTCTTCTTTCCGCTGCTCGCCTCCGCGCAGGCCACGAGTGCGCCAACGGCCCTGAGCGTCGAACAGGCGGTCGATCTGGCGCTGGCCAACAATCCGCAGCTGCGGCAGTCGCTGAATGCCCGGCGGTCAGCCGCCGCCGCCACGCGTTCCGCACGGGGACAGCTGCTGCCGAACCTCAATTCCTCGGCGGGAATGTCATGGCGTGAAGGTCGCCAGCAGGTGTTCAACGGCGTCGGCTTCGGTGCCAATGCCAATACCGTCGGATCGAACGCCGGTGTGAATGCATCCTTGAACTACGGCCTCGACGTGCTGCTGCAGCCGAAGTCGGCCAGGTTCACCGAGCGTGCCGTCGAGGCCGAGGCAGATGCCGCGACGCAGCAGCTCCGCGCGACGGTCACGCAGCAGTACCTGATCGCACTGCAGGCACAGGCGCGTGCCATTCTCCAGGACACGCTGCAGGAGAGTGCACGCCTCTCGGTGGATCTGGCGCGCGCCCGTTCCGCTGCCGGCACGGCGACCGTCCTCGACGTGCAGCGCGCCGAAGTGGCACTGGGCCAGCAGCGCGTGCAGGTGGTGCAGGCCCGGAACACGCTCGCGATCGAGAAGCTGCGCCTCTTCGAGAACGTCGGTGTGACGCCGCCCGCCGATGTGTCGCTGACCAGCAACTTCACGGTCACGCCCATCTCGACGCCGCTCAACGACCTCATCGACCTCGCAAAGCGCGGCAACCCGAACGTGGCCGCACGCCGCGAGCGTGAAGATGCAGCGGCCGTGAACCAGCGGATCGCCAGGGCGCAGTATCTGCCGCAGCTCTCGCTGTCGGCAGGCTACGGCGGATTCACCAACTCGTTCACCGACAACAATTTCCCGGTCTCGCAGGCGCTTGCCAGCAAGCAGGGTGCATGCTTTTCGCGCGGCAATGTGCTGGGCATCGTCGGGCAGCCCTTCGATCCGGCCACCTGCGCGGGCATCACGCTCAGCGCACCCGAAATCGCGGCGGCGCGCTCCACCAACACCGCCTTCCCGTTCGCGTTCACCCGCAACCCGTACAACGTCAGCGCACAGCTCTCCCTGCCGCTCTTCAACGGCTGGCAGCGCGAGCAGCGGGTGGCCGAGGCGTCCGTTGCGCGCGACAACGCGAAGCAGGCCGTCCGCCAGCAGGAACTGTCGGCGCAGCAGGCGGTCCGCGTGGCGTACCTGAACCTCGACGCAGCCAGCCAGACGGTGGCGATCCAGGAGCAGAACGGCGCGCTGGCGCGTCAGGCGCTGCTGCTGGCCGAGACGCGCTATCGCGTCGGACAGGCGACATTCCTCGACGTCGCCAACGCGCGCGCTGACTTCTCGCGCGCCGAGAATGACCGCATCACTGCGGTGTACGATTTCCATCGCGCGTTCGCCGCGCTCGAACAAGCTGTCGGCCGCCGGCTGCGCTGACCCACCCACGAGAATCAGATGAATAAAGGCGTCAAGATCGGAATTGCGGCGGTGATCATCGGGGGCCTCGCCGGTGCGGGCTTCTACGCGAAGAACAAGAACAAGAACAAGGCGGCCACGGTGAAGATCGAGGCCGTCGAGGCACGCGATCTCATCGCGAGCGTCACGGCCAGCGGGCAGGTCAGCCCGCGCACGAAGGTGGACGTGAGCGCCGACATCACCGGCAAGATCATTCGGCTGGCCGTGAAGGAGGGTGACCAGGTCACGAAGGGTCAGTTCCTGCTGCAGATCGATCCGCAGCAGTTCGAGGCGGCGCTGCAGCGGTCGCAGGCCTCGCTGGCGTCGGCCAAGGCGCAGTTTGCGCAGGCCAGTGCCAACTTCATCCAGGCCAAGCGGAACTACGACCGGTCGGCGGAGATCAAGAAGTCCACGCCGACGCTGATCAGCGACGAGCAGCTCGAGCAGCTGCGCACGCAGGTCGAGGTGAACCAGGCGCTCTCCGATGCGGCGAAGTTCAGCGTCGAGCAGTCCGAGGCGTCGGTGCGTGACGCGCGGTTTTCGCTAAGCCGCACCACCATCCTGGCACCGATGTCCGGGCGGATCACGCGCCTCAACGTCGAAAACGGCGAAACCGCGATTCAGGGCACCCTCAACAAGGATGCTGCGACACTGCTCACGATTTCCGACCTGTCGGTGCTGGAGACGAAGATCAAGGTCGACGAGACCGATGTCTCGCGCATCAAGCTCGGTGACAGCGCGGTGGTGCAGATCGATGCCTTCCCCGACACGACCTTCATTGGTCGTGTGGTGCGCATCGCCAACAGCTCCGTGAAGGCCGCCGGCGCCGCGACGCAGGCCGCCGACCAGGCGGTGGACTACGAGGTGGTGGTGCAGCTCGTCAATGCGCCCG
>JAYWIJ010000208.1:0-8426 GCA_043788935.1 Gemmatimonadaceae bacterium
CGTCGGTGCGGGCAATGCGGCTGAATGCGCGGTGAGCCACGCGAGGTAGGCGCATGCCGCCAGCACGGGCAACGCCAGTACCAGCAGCAGTACGTCGACGACAAGCCCCGTCACGGGTGCCTCGATGGCATCACGCCGACCGTCGTCGTGACCGGCGTCAGCGCACGCCGGCGTGCAAACCACCGCACACGCGACGGGAAGGCGCCCGAGCCGACGGCCAGCTTGGCGCTGGTAGCGAGAGCCAGCGTAAGGGCGAGCGAGTCGGTGAGCCCCTGTGTGCCGAGGTCACCCCACGCCTGCATCATGTAGGTGACGATGATCGTGATGCAGAGTGCCGACGCCATCCGCTCCTCAGGCGTTCGCACGAAGACATAGGCGCGCCGTGCCAGAAAGATGCCGATGCTGAGCGGCAGCCAGAGCAGCGTGAAGCCAACCACACCGCCGATGCTCCACAGCCAGAGCACACTGTTGTGCGCCTGATACCTGTACTGGGGAAACGCCTTCGAGATGTCGTCGGCCTTCACCATCTCGACGTACTCGTGCCCGAAGCCGGAACCGAGCACCTTGTTGCCCTTGATCGTGACCATCAGGTTGAAGTTTTCGATGTCACGCGTACTGCTGGAGCGATCGTTCTGCGACCACACCGACATGATCAGCTTCGCGGGCTTGAACACGCGGCTGTTACCGGCCTGCCCCACCACGACGTACGCGAGCACCAGCGGCATGGACAGAACGGCGAGCTTGATGATCGCCTTCTTCACCGGCCCCCGGAAGATCAGCACCGTGATGAACAGCGACACCAGGATGTTGACGAAGGCGAGGCGACGGTTGTTGATGACCACACCGATCAAGATATACAACCCGATTGATGCCATCAGCGCACCGCTCCTGAGCGATGGTGCGTGCAGAAAACGAATCACGAGCGAGAGGATCACGATCGTGAACAACACGGAGTCGTAATGACTCGTCAGCGTCACCGGCTCGAACGACTGGGGTCGCGCAACGGTGAAGTAGAAGTGCAAGCCGATGGTGATCTTCGCGATGGCCGCCGCCGTCATCACGTTGATCGCCGTGTGAAAGTCGCGCGCATCGCGCACGGCCCACGAGAACAGCCCCACCAATCCCGGAATCCAGATCAGCTGGCGGAACTGCCAGAGCGTCTGCTTGAAGTCGCCGCCACGCAGAAACACGCCGCGCACCGTCAGCCAGCCGACGCACAGGAACATGCAGGCCATGACCACATACAGTCCCGTGGTACCGGTAAGACGCCCGCGCGAATCCACGCGGATTCGGAAACCGGCACGGGCGACCAGCAGCGCGGCGAGCGACAGGTACATCACATCCACGAACGAAAACCGCAGCGCCGCCACGGGCAGCACCTTGTTCAGGTTCTCGAACATCAGCGGAAACAGGAAGAACTGCACCGGCGTGTATTCGTAGCCGCTCGGCAGCTGCAACTGCGCGACATCGCCGAAGAAGGCGAGAAACACGATGCCGAACAGTGGAAAGCGGATCGGCAACGTGAAGAACAGCAGCACGGCCATGCACACCAGCAACGGGATCGCCGCGAGCACCGGCTCGCCCAGCGCGACCAGCAGCAGGCCGGACGACACGATCACCAGCGCCAGGAACGCGGCCAGCGCGGGGCTGATCTCCGGCACACCTGAAGGCAGCCATGCGCGGGGCATGCCTGATTTCGTGGGTGCCGGAACAGAGCTCACCGGCGGCGGACCTCGGCGATCACGGGAAGCCCGAGCTGGCGATCCACCTGCCACGCCTCCAGCACCCGCCCGCCGGCGAAGTCGATCACGATGACTGCGAACACCGTCAGCATCGCCGACAGGATGAATCCACCGATGACGAGCAACGGAATCTTCGGCTTGTCGGCCTTCTTCGGAATCCGCGCCGGCGTAATCACGCTGTAGCGGTACTTGAAGGCCGCACGAGCTGTTTCCATCTCGATCTTGGCACCTTCGAGACGATCGAGCATGTCTTCGTACGCCGTCGTTGCGATCTTGAGACGCGACTTGGCCACGGTTACCTCGGGTGACTCGGCCGTATCCGCCTTCAGGCGTGCAATGCTCTCGAGCGCCTCACGCGCGAACGTCGGCTCCACGCTGATCTCGCGCGTGGTGGACGCTGCCACCGCGCCGTCCGTCCCGCCGGCAGCGACGAGGCGTGCGCGGATCGCCGCCTCCTCCTGATGCAGCGTCTCGATCTGCGCCGACGGTACACTCAGTGTGCGAAGGTTCTCCTCAGTGGAGGTGACCTCCGGGTGCGCGGAGCCATACATCCCTTTCATCTCCTGCAACCGCGTCTGCAATGCGGCCACACGGGCGCTCCGTGACGCCGTGATGTCGTCGATCACCTGCCGCTTGCTGCGCAGTTCGGCCTGGAGCGCCGTCACGGCGGCCGACGGAGCCGCTGGCCGCGGCGGACCGAACACCGGCAGCGGCGCGGAAGCCACCGACCGGATTGGCGTCACCGTCCGAATCTGTGACAGCGCCGATTGAATCGCCTGCTCCGACTCCGACACCTTCGCCTCGAGGATCCCGATCGACTCACCGATCAGCGAGACCTCCTCCGCGTGGCGCTGCTCGAAGAAATTCTGCTGCGCAGCCTGCACGATGCGGTAACCGAGCAGCGGATCGGGCCAATCGAGCTCGATCGTCACCGTGCCTTCCAGCGTGGACGCGACAGTCATCCGCTTTTCCAGCAGGCCGATGTACGCATCGAGCTTGTCGGCGTCGGTCAGCGGGCCGTTGATCGCGACGACGACCGCATCCTTCGCCTTGCCGAGTGGTGAGCGCATCTGGTCCCACGCGGCCAGCAGCTTCGTCTGCCGGATGATCTCCGTCAGGTTGCTGCGACGCAGCACCGTCTCCGATGCAAGTCGCGTCGGCGAATCGGATTCACGGGGAATCGCACGCTTCGGATTGCCCAGCGCCGGCATCAGAAAGTTCTTCTCGGCCGCGAAACTCGTTTCGATCCTGTAGTGTTTCGGTGTGACCGCGATCGCCGCAGCCACGGCGCAGAGCAGGCCGGAGAAAATCCACGTGGCGAGCGCCCGATGCCGCCTCAGGGAACGCCACGGAAATCCGGCGGCCACGCGCAGGTCCGCCAGTACGAACACCGGCGGCTCCTCTTCCGGTGCGCGATACGGCGGAGCGCCGAAACCGCCACCCTGACCGGGCATCGATGTCTGGATCGCGTAGCTGCGCGGTCCGGAAACGACCGGCAGCGACTCGCCCTCAGGCGGGTTGGATCGGATGGGAAGGTTCATGTGCGGAATTTCGGCACGACGTTCATTGAGGGAGTCGGGGATACACGTACATGATCGCGATCAGGTAGAACGCATTGAATGCGACCATCCAGACGATGGTGCGCTTGAAACCGCGCCGCGCCGACGAATCAGCCGCCGCCACCATCGGCACCGCGACCGTGGCGACGAGGATCGAGAGCAGCAGCAGCTTGGCCATGCCTGCGTCCCTCCGAAAAATGGACTACTCGACCGTGATCACGTCGCCCAGTTTCAGGCGGAACGCCGATGCCGGCCCTGTCGCCGTAAGCGACGCAAACGTGAATCGGATGCGCACCGGCGTCGGCACTTTCCGCAACACGAAAATCCGATCCTTGTGGGCGAACTCGGTGAGACCGCCAGCACTGGCCAGCGCTTCGGCCACACCGCTCCCCTGGTCGAGCGGATAATTGCCGGCACGCGACACCGCGCCGAGCACCGTGACGCGAATCTGCGGCACTTCTTCGACTACCACGTTCACGCGCGGCGACAGGATGTAGCGTCCCTCCTTCAGCATCCGCTCCACGTCACCGGCCACCTGCACCGGCGTCTTGCCGACGACCACGACGTCATTGATCAGCGGCACGGCGAGCTTGCCGTCGGAGCGCACACGCCCGCGCGTCGACACCTTGTCGTTGTCGAATACCTGCACGGCGATCAGGTCGCCCGGCGCGATGAGGTAGCGCGTTTCCGCCGCGGTGGGATCGCGGGTCACATACGTGTCAGCCCATACGAACTGCCCCGTACTCGCTGCGCATCCGGCGCCGAGCACTACGGCCAGCAACGGCATAACGGCATGGAGCCGCAGGACACGACGCACAACGGAATTCAGACGCATGACGACATGGGACGGGTGGGTACGGATCGAAGCGGCGACACGATCAGCGCGAGCCAAAGGTGTAACCGAGCTGCATCTGCGCACCGAGGCCGGACGCCGTCGTCACGTCCTCGCGTTCGCGGTAAGCCACGCCACAGCCGAACGTCGCCCCATTCGAGAGCACCCGGCGCAGTGACGCCGAGAAAAGACTGGACTGGAAGCGGATGCCCGCCCCCGTGGACTCGCGGCTGTCTGCAATGGACGCGCCGAGCGTCAAAAAGTTGCCGCGCAGGGCCTGAAAGTCGTACGCCACGCTGCCAGCGGTGGTCGTCAGGAGCTGGCCGACGCCGAACGCCTGCGCGACGGATCGTGTTGTCCCGGCTGAGAACAACCCGTGCCCGATCGAGTCGCGCACCTCGGCCAACCCGGTCGGCACGGTACTGCTGGGCCCACCCGTCGAGACCCGCGTCATGCCGCCAAGCAGCCGGAGCCCGACCCGGCCGAGTTGCGGCTCCCAGCCCGCTTCCACCGTCTGAGCCGACAGGGGCAGGCCATTCGAGCGTCCCTGCTGCACCACGCCCTCGAGCAGGACTGCGTCGCGCGACGTGTACTGGCGACGCCCGCGCACGCGCACCTGCACCGCGCCACCGGAGAGGAGCGCGGGTGTGTCGAATGCGACGAACGTGTATGCGGCATCGAGCACGCCTGAGATCTTCGGCGTGAGGCGATGTTCCACCATCATGTCGGCGCCGGTGGACGTCTGGTTTGCCAAGGCCAGCAACGGAAGTTGCACCGCGCCGACGACACCGGTGGCCAGCAGCTTCCGATGAAACACGCCCGCCGTACCCGTGGTAAGCGGTGTGATCCGACGTTTTCCCGTGAGGATCAGGTCGTAATTGACGGTGTTGAAGCCTTCGATCTGGTTGTATCGAACCAGCGACCCATCGACGATCACGCCCATGCTGCCGCGCAGCCCCGCGCGCAGCAATGCCACCGACGAATTCACGCGCGAGACGTAGTCCGGGTCATCGGCACCGGACGTGAACCGGACGTTGCTGTCCCAGCCCTGCTCCATGGTGGTGCGCCACAGCCACGCGCTCCGTACCATCGACGCCGGCTGCGCCGGCTTTTCCGCCTCCGACTCGTCCTGCGCGGCGACGGTGCGCACGAGCAGGCACAAGGCCATCGTGACCACAATGGCACGCGCCACGGCAACGGTACGGGCGCACGGCCGGTTCGACGCCATGCTCATCGCGGACCCACGCCCTGCAGCGACTCCGCACGCGACTGGAATCGGGGTGTCTCGAGCGGTGTGACGCGACGCTGCCGTACGGCGCTGGGCTGGCGCCCGATCATCAGGCGCAGCGGCACGGGCTGGCGCCCACCCAAGGTGAACAGCGTGGCGGCGAAAATCATGACATCGAGACGGAATGATACATTCCGGACGTACAGCAGGTCGTAGTGAATCCACTGATGGAAGTCACCGGTCTTGCGATCCTTCCGGCAGACCTGCCAGAGCCCCGTAATGCCGGGCCGAACCGAGAGTCGGCCGTTTCGCCACGGTACGCAGATCTGGTTCTCGCGGAACGGTGACGGCCGCGGACCGACGAGGCTCATTTCGCCACGCACCACATTCCACAATTGCGGCAGCTCGTCCACGTTCAGGCGTCGCAGCCAGTATCCGACACGGGTCACCCGTGGGTCGTGATCCATCTTGAACTGCGGCCCATCCATCTGTTGCTGCGCCGCGAGGGTGCGCTGCATCGCATCGGCGTTGGTGCGCATGCTGCGGAACTTCCAGCAGGTGAACGGACGCGCATCTTTGCCCTCGCGTGAATCGCCATAGAACACGGGGCCCGCCGACGTCAGCTTGACCAGTGCCCCCATGACGAACAGCACCGGCGACAGCACGAGCAACGCCAGCAGTGCAATCACCGGTTCGAACACGGCTTTGACTCCGACGTACGTCGGCAGCTTGCGCCGCACCGGTTCGGGAGTGGCCACGACGTTGCTGCCGGTGTGTCGTCGCTGGCCGCCGGCGGCAGCGGGATGCGAGGAGTCACCGCTGATCACGCGGTGACGAACCGTCGCACCTTCGGCGACGAGAGCACCCGGCAGCACGAGGCACTGCGCGACCACCGCGTTTGCACGCACATGCGCGCCAGCGCCGATGGTGGCGGGTCCGATGATCAGGGCACCCGAATCGATCTGCGCGCCGTCACGAATTACCACCGGCCCGACCAGCCGCGCCGTCGGATGCACGACCGACGTGGCGGCCCGCAGCCCCGAATCGCCCTGACGCGAACGCACCGAGTCGGCCACGCGTGTGCTCACCCGACGCTCGCTCAGCGCGAGTGCGCCCGCCTCGTCGTGCAGGTCGAAGCAATCGCCATGGAACGGCACATCCTGATTCGGAATGCCGCCCGCGGAGAGCTGCAGGCGCATGCCCTCGAGCGACGTGAGTGTGAGTGGCAACGCCATCTGTGCACAGGCGACGGGCACCAGCGAGGCGAGCACGCCGGACGGGAACGGCCACGTCACCGGCTCGAAATAGCGCTGGATCCGGCGCACACGTCCGTCGTCATCCGCCTGCACCAGTTCCTTCGTGTGCAGCGACGGCGCCTCGAACGCCACCAGATGTCGCACCATGCGCGCATCGTTCACCGCTGCCGTACATAACGGACGCAGGTCCACGCCGTCCGACGGATAGCAGACCGGCGACACGAACAGGAACGAGTCGGACGGCAGGAATCGCTCGATCGTCATACCGAAGCGGCTGACGGGAACGACCGCCTCGATGTCGGGCGCGGCAGCACGCAAGCGCCGGAGATAGTCACCATCAGGCTCGAAAGCCGTCAGCACGATCGGCCGGTGCATCGTCACGCGCGCCACGCTGCGGAGCACCTCGGCCAGCAGCAGATCATCCGCCGTCGGGAGGAGCAGGAGCGAGCCGCTAGCGAGATCGTTACCGGTGTACGAAGGCCGAACGTCGAGCAGGACGGGCACTAAGCTCATTGCATTGTGGCCTGGTCACGCGCAGCGACGAACCGCGATGGCTCGTCACTCTTCACCCCACCGAACCCGAATCCGGTCCGCAGCCGCGTCGTCGCGGCATCGAGACTGGGCATCAACTCGACCGTCACCGCGTCGAGCGATCCCGGGGTCTGGCGATCCCCACTGACGTACTGGTCCGGCAACTGCGTGACACTCGTCAAGCGCTCGCCTGGTGGCACCTCGCAATGATCCGCGAGCACCGACGAGTCGATCATCGCACCATCGCCGATGTGGCAGTCATCCCAGATGAAGGACCGTGTCACCAGCGCCTGCGCGCTGATCACGGTGCGCTCCCCGATCGATGCGGGGCCCACCACCACGGCATCGGATTCGATACGCACGCCGGCACCCAGCAGGATCGGGCCGATCAGGCGTGCGCTCGGATGCACGACCGCCGTCGGATGGTGTAACCCCTCGCCAACGCGCACATAGTGCGGCAGAAATGCCGGGCGTTCGATCGCACGCGAGACCAGCCAGCGACTCACGGCAGCGTAGCTGGAGTAGTCCAGCACCTTCGCCGACAGTCCATGCACCTCGTGCATCGCGACATGTGCGCCCGACTCGTTGAGCCGCCCGAGCAAGCCTTCCTTGATGTCCTGATAGCCGTTCTCCGACACGGCCGCGAGCGCGCTCCGTTCGAAGGCGTAGATGCCGGCCGGCTGACGACGCACCCCGCTCGCCATGCCCCGACGACGACGGTCGAATTCCACCACCACCGTCGCGGCAGCGCCCGAGAGTCGATGCGCGCTCAGCATGGCGTCGAAGTCGAGCGTCGGCACGATCGTGCCTTCGACGACGACGAACACCGACGCATCGCTCATCCGCGACGCGTCACGCGCGCAGCCCGCCGGACCGCGAGGCTCGTGATCCTCGAAGTACTTCAGCGCGAGCGACATGGCCGCGCCATCGCCGAGCACGGTCCGCAGCGAAGCGGTGGCGCTGTTCGCGCACACCACGGCCGACGCCACCCCGGCATCCCGCAACCACTCCAGAGGATAGTTGATCAGAGGCGCATGCGCGACCGGCAGGAGCGGGCCTCGGAGCACCCGTTCAAAGACACCCTCACCCCAGTGATGTGTCCCCGCGAGCACGATGCCGCACACGTCACGCAGGACCGCCTTCCCACGCGCTCCAGCAGCGGACGACGCGTCGGTCAGCGACGCCCCCTCCTGCTGTCCGGCAACGAATGGATCCAGCGGCAAGAACGGCACGATCGTGAACCTCAAAGACCGGTATTACTGAAACCTCAGGCACGAC
>JAYWIJ010000209.1:0-2365 GCA_043788935.1 Gemmatimonadaceae bacterium
ACCGCTGGCATCGAACCCCGCCTCGTATCGCGCCACACAGGCGGGGCGATAGAAGTCGTGACGCATATCCTCCTCGCGCGACCACAGCACCTGCACCGGCGACCCTTCCACTGCCTTGGCGATCGCCGCCGCCTGCGCGATGAAGTCCACCTCGAGCCGTCGGCCGAAGCCGCCGCCGATGTACTGCACGCGGATCTCCACGTCATCGGTGTCGATGCCCAGTGCGTCGGCTGCGGCGCGTCGTGCCACGCTCGGAATCTGCGTCGAAGCCCACACCGTCGCCCGACCGTCCTTCAGCAGCACGGTACAGTTGATCGGCTCCATCGGCGCGTGCGCCAGGTACGGCGCGCGGTACTCGGCCGAAATCCGGCGTGCCGACTGCTGCAGAACGTCGTGCGCGTCACCAACCGTGTGGTACGCAAAGCCGTTGTCGTTGGTCAGCGTCGCCGAGAGTGTTTGCATCATCGTCGTGCTGTTCACGCCGGCCATTTCGCCGTCGTTCCACGTCACGTCGACTGCCTTCGCGGCTTGCATGGCATGCCACGGCGTGTCGGCAATGGCCGCGACACCCGCCGTACCGCCGTTTAACCCCGGCACTGCCGCCACGGTCTTCACACCCGGCAACGCCAGCGCGCGTGCTGTGTCGACGCGCTGCACCGTGCCGCCGATCACCGGTGACATCACGACCGCAGCGTGCAGCATGCCCGGAAGCTGCACGTCGATGCCGAAGGTGGCGGCACCGCGTTGCTTGCTCGCCGATTCCAGTCGCGGCGTGGCCTTGCCAATGATCCGGAACTGATCGGGCGTCTTGAGCGACACGCTGCTCGGCACATCACGCGTGGCAGCGTCGGTGACCAGTTCGCCGAATGTCGCGCGCTTTTCTGACGCGGCGTGACTCATCACACCGTTCGCCACGGTGATCTCGCCCTCGGGCACCTTCCACCGCGCCGCGGCCGCTGCCACCATCATCGCACGCGCACTCGCACCGGACTCGCGCATCGGCAGCCAGAGATCAACGATGCTCGTCGATCCGCCGGTGATCATCTCGCCCCGCTCGCGCACGAACTTCCGCGTCAGCCAGTCGGCGGTGCGGTGAACCAGTCCATCATCATCGGGCCGGAAGGGCAGCGAAGCGGTGATCGTCGGGGCGTTGTTGTAGATCGCATCGATCGGCGCCATCTCCGTCTGCACCGCATGCCAGTCGGCATCCAGTTCGTCGGCGAGCAACATCGCCAGCGTGGTGTGAATGCCCTGACCCATCTCCGACTTCGCCATGATGATCGTCACCGAACTGTCGGTGCCGATCTTCACCCAGCCGTTCAGCGCCGATTCGTTGGGGTCGGTTGGAATATCGTCGCCATCACCAAGTCTCCCGCGCGGCGGCAGCAGCGTCCAGCCCAGCCCGAGCGCACCCGTCGCCAGCAGGCTGCGGATCACGAACGTACGACGCTTCATGCCTGCACGAGATCGCGATAGTCGTCGGGGGTGTCCACGTCGCGCAACGCAGCCTCGGACCAGTCGTGCATGATCGATTCGTGCTGATGCGCCTTCACCACCGCCTTGCCACAGCCTTCGCCATGCCACGCGAGCAGCTCGGGCCAGAGCGCGCGCCGGAAGAGCAGGGGAGGTGCGAGCACCGCTCCGTAGCGCGACACGGCCAGCGGCGCGTGATCGGTCTGCGCGGACGTGATCAGTGCGCGCACCATCTCCGCCGTCACGCGTACCATGTCGGCCAGCAGCACGATCGTGGCATCCACGTCCGCATCCAAAGCCAGCAGACCAGCGTGCAGTGATGTACTCGTCGGGCCGGTGAAGTCGGCGTTTACGGCGATGATGCACTCCAGCCCCGCCAGTGCTGCGCGCACCTGCGCCTCGTCGTTGCCGACCACCACCACCACGGGCTTGGCGCCAGCGTCCATCCCCACGTTCACTGCGCGGCGCACCATCGGCACGCCGTGAACGTCCAGCAGCATCTTGTTGCGGCCCATCCGGCTCGACGCACCGGCGGCCAGGATCACGGCGCCGACGCGCACGTCAGTCCCGGTCCACATGAATCGGCGCGCGCCGTTCGCGCAGTGACTGTGGCTGCCGCCCCGACTTCACCGCCAGCAGCTCGGCCACCACCGCCAGTGCCACCTGCTCGGCGCCATCGGTGCCAATGTCCAGACCTACAGGGCCGTAGATGCGATCCGCATCGGCGCTCGCCGTCACGCCGAGCCGCGTCATGATGCGTTCGGTGCGCTGGCGTGGGCCGAGCATGCCGATGTAGCGGACCGATGTCTGCAGCAATGCAGCAAGGTAGGCCGCGTCGTCTGCGAAGTCGTGCGTCATCACGACGGCGAAGCTCGATGCGTCCAGCACGAGC
>JAYWIJ010000210.1:0-8330 GCA_043788935.1 Gemmatimonadaceae bacterium
CGCACGAATGGTGGGGCTGCCGTGGATCTGAGTGGTGCCTACACGCTGCTGCCGGGTGTGCTGCACGCCTACACCGCCGACATCAACGTCGTGCCCGAGCCGACGGAAGTGTCGCTGATGGTGCTCGGCCTCGGCATGCTGGCCATCGGCGCACGTCGACGCCGTCAGGCCTGATACCACCGCACCACATGCCCGCCTGCGCCGCGCGATGCGGCCAGGCAAGCGAAGACGGGCTCCTGCAGCACATGCAGGGGCCCGTGTTTCTCATGTGCCCCGCAGCGTGCGCCGACCGCGACGGTCAGTTCTGTGCAAACACGCCGCACGGCGGCGGATGCCCTCGCGTCCCAACAGAATCCTGAGATCACAGTCACCATGACATCCGCCGCACGCCGCGGTGCCGCGATCAGCGCTGTGGACCGGCCTGCCGGGCAAGTTCCTTGGTAAACGCCGCCTCGAGCGTGAGTGCGAGCTTCCGCAGTGCTCCTGCCTCGATGAATGGGTTCGGCTTTCCTGCCACGAGCTTCCCCCGCTTGGCCGCGAGGTCATAGAGCTCCGCATGCGGCGCCAGCAGCACGTCGGCGTCGATGGCCTTCAGCCGCGCGAAGGTGCGACGGTAGTCGTCCACGATGCCCGGATACTGTGGCCGCGGTGTGAGCCGGTTGGCCGCCACCGACGCGCTGCAGAAAAATGCGATGTCGTGCCGACCGCCGTCGGCCTGCACCGGCATCGTCCACGTGGTGCAGCCCGCACTGTGGCCCGGCGTCAGATTCGCCAGCAGCGTGATGCCGCCCAGCGTGACGGTGCTGCTGTCCTTCAGCACACTGTCCACCCGCGCCGCCGGAAACCTATACGCCACCTCGGACTCCGAGCCGACGTACACGCCGCGCTCCATCGCGACGCGGTCACCCGCCATCACGAACAGCTTCGCGCCGGTGCGCCGCTTGAGTTGCGCGATCCCGCCGGAGTGATCGAAGTGGGCGTGTGTATTCAGAATGATCTTGATGTCGGTCAGCGTGAAGCCGAGCTGCTCGATGTTGTGCTCGACGGTTGTGGCGTACTGCGGCATGCCCACGTCGAGGAGGATGTGTCCTTTCGGCGTCGTGATGAGCCACGCCGATATTCCGGCGCTGCCGACGTAGTACACGTTGTCGATGACGCGGAATGGAGCGACCGGCTCGGTCCAGTTGGCGGGCGACTGCGCGGCAAGGGTACCCGCGCTCAGAATGATTGCAGTCAGCAGGCGTCGAACCATCGTCATCGTCATTCGGTATTGCGGGTGTGGAGTTGCAGCAGATCCCAGCGGTTGCCGACACCATCCGTGAAGACCGCCACCGTTCCGTAGCCTTCCGTGCGCGGCTCTTCGACGAACTGTACGCCGCGCGCCATGAGCGCCGCGTGATCACGCGCGAAATCATCCGTGTGAAGGAAGAACGCCACGCGCCCCCCGCACTGTCGGCCGATCGACGCGCGCTGCGCGTCGGTCACGGCCCGGGCCAGCAGAATCGCCGACTCATGCGCGCCGGGTGGAGACACCACCACCCACCGCTTTCCGTCGGCGAGCGGGGTGTCTTCCCGCAACGTGAATCCAAGCACCGTCGTGAACCAGGCGATGGCGGCGTCATATTCCGGAACCACCAGCGTGGCGAGCGCGAGATGCTGCGTCATGTGCGCATGCCGGCACCCTGCACGTGCATGCGCTACTTGCCCGGTTGGTACGAGCGTTCCGTATGTCCGGTCAGCTGCGAGCGGTAGAAGTACACGTCACGCAGCGCACCGGCTGCGTACCGCTCCGCCTGATCCTTGAAGTGCTTCGAACCCGGATTGCCATTCACGCCGCCAGCCGTGACGGCCTTCGCACGCACGCTGTCGCCGAACTCCACGACCGCGACGAAGCTGTTGCCGCTGGTGCCGTACAGCTTCTTCGTGCCGGGCCACGTGCGCGCACCGAACGAGGCCAGTGAACCCCACTGCGCTGAAGCGAACGGCACGGCAACGCTCGGTGCGGCGTCGCTGAACGGCTGGACGATGTCACCCGTACGGCGCTGGAAGCGGTTCACATCGCCCCAGAACGTCTTCCACGACCCGAAGCTCGCGGTGAGCGTGTCCGACGCAGCGGACAGCATCTGCAGCTTCTGCATGGGGGTCAGCTTCTTCGCCATGTATTCGTACACCGACAGATCCTCGCTCTCGGCATCGGCGCGCGACGCCCGCACCATCTCCTGCCCCCACCAGACGGCCAGGGTCGTCGGCACCGACTCCGCACCCCAGCGATAATCCCACGTGCGGAACGCACTCACCTGCTCGCCCAGCTTGGCGCGCAGCGGGTCCGCCATCGGCAGCGCGTCATAGGCCTTCACCACCAGCGGCACCAGGTCGGCGAATGCAGGCAGGTAGCTGTCGTACGCCGCATCGCGCAGCGTCTCGACGGTGAAGTCCTTCTTGCCGTCGAGCACGCGGATGGCATGCACACCTCGCGGATTCTCGGTGTAGCGCTCCATGTAATTCGGGTAGGCGGCGCGCTTTGGGCTCGCACTGCCCGACACGGAGTAGGGCCAGTTGTTGGTGTTCTGGATCCAGCCGGTGGCCGGGTTGAGCACGTTCGGGCTTTCATCCAGCGAGTGGACGCCCAGATGCAGCGTGGCCATCGTGCTGCCGTCCACCGGCTTGTCCCAGTCGAACGTCGGGTTCCGCTTCGGCACGTGGTTGGCGTGGAAATAGGCGATGTTGCCTTCGTGATCGGCGAAGATGGTGTTGTTGGACGAGTTGGTGTGCAGCTCCATCGTCGCCCGGAACTCCTTGTAGTTCGTCGCCTTCGTGCGCATGAACGACTGCGTGAGTGCCTTGACCGGTTCCTGCATCAGGGCGACGCTGATCCACTTGCCGTCGGCCTTCCGCACCACCGGGCCATGCTGCGTGGCATGTACGGTGAACTCGCGCGACTGCATGCCGCCTTCACCCGTGTAGCGGAGCGTCACCTTCCGCGACGTGACCTGCCGCTCCGCATCGCCGATCGTGTACACGTACCCACCATCCTTCGGCGTCACGGACTCGGCGTACTCGTCGATCACGTCGGCGCCGCTGGACGTGTGCATCCAGCCCGCCTTGTCGTTGAAGCCCTGATAGATGAAGAACTGGCCCCAGGTGGCGGCACCGTACGCATTCAATCCTTCCTCACTCACCATCTGCGCTTCCTCGCGGAAGAAGAACGAGGTGTGCGGGTTGATCAGCAGCAGCGCGCGCTTGTTGACCGTGTTCTGCGGCGCAATCGCAAACCCGTTCGAGCCGATGGGCTCGTTGAGCGGCGCAAACTTTTCGAGCCGCCGCTCCACATCCAGCGAGGTTGCCACCGTCTGCGGAGCAGCCGTCGAGTCGTAGAAGGCCCGCAACTCGCGCAGCGAGACATCCTCGATGTCGCCGCCGATGCTGCCCTCGCTGAACGACAGCGCCATCCACGGCTCGAACTTCGTGAGCACGCGGGGCTTCGTCTCGGGGTGCATGTGCAGGTAGTAGTTCAGCCCCGAGGCCCACGCCGTGCAGAGCGCCTTGAGCCACGGTTCGGTGCCTTCGTACTGGCGCTGCAGGTCGGCGGCATCGATGAAGAGATGCTGCCGCAGGTCGCGCATCAGTTCCTTCTCCCCCTCGGCTTCGGCGAGTCGGCCCAGCGACACGAGATAGTTGGTCTCGATGCGGTTGAAGTCGTCCTCGGCCTGTGCGTAGATCATGCCGAACACCGCGTCCGCGTCGGTCTTGCCGTAGATGTGCGGCACACCCCAGTCGTCGCGCACGATCGTGATGCGTGCCGCCTGCGCTTCCCACGTCGTCACGTCGGCGCTGGTGGCAGTACCACTGCCGGCGTTGCCACCCGGCGCCGCGTCCGGCTTGGCGCAGGCGGTGAGCAGGAGCAGCAGGGTCAGGGCGGTCTTTCGCATACGGGCCTCAGCGGGAGCAGGAGAATTATCCAGCGGGGATGCTCGCCCCGCGGCGCCGGTTCTGCAACCGGTACCACGCAGCGACCCGCAACCCTTCCCCCGGGCATCGCGGGTCGGCACGTTTCGCGAGTCTCTCACCTCGAGCCAAATCCGCCGATGTCGTCTCCCGCCTCGCTTCGCCGCCGCATCCGATCCGTCACCCGGATGGCCGCCCTCGTTGCCGCGACGACGCTGGCCGGTGGCGCGGCCGCTGCGCAGATCCCGCAGGCGGAGTACGACGCCCGGCGCGATTCGCTGGCCGCGAAGCTCGGCGACGGCCTCTTGGTGGCCTTCGGCGGCCGCACACCGGTGACGGACTTCGGCCCGTTCTTTCAGCTGCCCGATTTCCGCTACCTCACCAACTACAACGAGCCCGATGCCGCGCTCGTGATGATGATACGCGGCGGTAAGGCACAGTCGACGTTGTTCATCACGCCGGCCGGTGCGCGGCAGCAGTTCTACTACGGCAAGCGCCCCGACTCGCTCACGGTCGAACGCACGCTCGGCATGAAGGCGCGCTCAGCCGGTGTGATCGAACAGGTGCTCGACTCGCTCGCCGCCGGTGTGAAGACGGTGTACACTGTGGCCGACTTTGCCGCCGCTGACTTCGCGACGCAGGACTCCACCACACGCGGGCAGTTGTGGGAACGTCGCTTTGCAGCGGCTCATCCACGCATCACGATGCGCGACGCGCACCCGTACATCTACCAGATCCGCGCGAAGAAGTCCGAGGCGGAGCTGGCGCTGATCCGGAAAGCGGCGGAGATCAGCTCCGACGGCCATCGTGCGGCGATGCGCGTGACGCAGCCGACGAAGGAATACGAACTGCAGGCGGCCATCGAGTACGAGTTCATGCGGCAGGGTGGCGCCCGCCCGTCGTACGGCTCGATCGTGGGTGGCGGCGTTCGTGGCACGCAGCTGCATTACATGCGGAATCGCGGCGAAATCAAGCCCGGCGACCTGGTCGTGATCGACGCGGCCACCGAGTACGAGGGCTACGCGGCCGACGTGACGCGCTCCATTCCGGTCAGCGGCGTCTTCTCCTCGGAGCAGCGGCTGATGTACCAGCTCGTGCTCGATGCGCAGCTGGCCGCTGAGCGCAATTCCAAGCTCGGCATGTCGTCCATCGCCGCACTGGATTCGTCGGAGGATGTGCGGGCGCGCGGGCTGGCGCAGCTCGGCCTGATCGAGAGTGTCGACGCGCAACTCGACATGCCCTGGCGCACCGACTGCGCCAACGCCCCGCGTTCCTGCCGTCAGTCGATGTTCTGGATGATCCACGGTATCAGCCACGGCATCGGGCTCGCGGTGCACGACCCCGCGCAGTTCTACAACGGGAACCGCACCTTCCGCGTGGGTGACGCCTTCACGATCGAGCCGGGCCTTTACGTGAGCACCGAGATGCTCGACGCCCTGCCCGACACGCCGCGCAACAGGGCGTTCATCGCGAAGGTGAGGCCCGCCGTGCTCCGCTTCCAGAACACCGGCGTGCGCATCGAGGACGACTACATCGTCACGGAACGCGGCACCGAGCGGATCAGCACGGCGCCGCGCGAGATCGCTGACATCGAAGCGCTCATGCGCAATCGTGGGAGTCTCATTCCGTAAGACTGCAAACCGCAAACGGCAATACGCGAAGTTCCGCAGACACGCCGTCCCGTTCTGCGATGTGCTGTTGACATCACGATGGTCGTCGAGCGAGGATGATGTGGTTGTACCCGCCAGACGTTGCGTGCGAACGGACCTTGTGCACAGCGGTCGTGAAGCCTTCTCGCTTGAGCGCGCGCACGAACGCCGGTTCGCTGTCCACTGACCAGTACGCGAGGGTGCCTGTCGGCGTCAGGGCGGCGGCGGCGAGGCGGATGCCTTTTTCGCCGTACAGACGCTTGTTGCTACCGGTGGTGAAGCTTTCGGCGCCGTTGTCCACGTCGAGCATGATCGCATCGAAAGCTGCTGGACTCTCGCGCAGTACGTCGATCACGTCGGCTGTACGCATCGCGACGCGCGGATCGTCCATGGCAGCACCGGCAAGTGCCCAGTCCGCGTTGCGATTCCACGCGATGACCTCCGGCAGGATCTCGGCGACCACCACGCGGGCATGCGGTGCGAGCTGTTCGAGTGCGGCCTTCAGTGTGGCGCCGAAGCCCAGGCCGCCGATCAGGACCGCGGCGCCCGCACGCTCCTTCAGCTTCGCGCACGCGAGCGTCGCCAGCTGCACCTCGCTGTGGATGCGTCGCGTGGACATGAGTTCCACGCCGTCCACCACCATCAGGTACGCGCCGTCGTGGCGGTACAGCACGACTTTCGAGTCATCCGGCGCGACGGCAGACGCGAGCGTCTCGACCGGCTTCATGTCAGCCGATCGAAATTCCATCGCAACAAAGCGACGGACGACACCGGCATCATACGACCACCACGCGGCGACACCGTACCCGCGACCGATGCCAGCAGCAGCTTCGTCACGTGTATCTCCCGACGATGTCATGGATGGCGGCGCCCATGTCTTCGATCAGGTCGTCGATTTGCCGGGCGTGTGTGCGGAAACTCAGCACGCAGACGCGACCGATGTATCGACCACCCGCCACGGCACCGCTGATCATCACACGCCCACGCGACGATGTCTCTGCCATCAGCAGGCGCGTCGCTGCGTCCTCCTGTGCCAGCGTGGCTCCGGGCCACGTCAGGTGAAACGGGAAAAGCGAGAGTTCAGGTACTGCGTCCATGACCACGTACGGCAGCGCCGCCACACGCGCAGCGGCATCGACGGCCAGCGCACGCTTCTCGGTGATCGCGGCCCGAAACGCATCAGACCCGTACATCTTGATCGTCAGCCACATGCGCAGTCCAGGGAAGCCGCGCGAGAGGTCGGGCCCATGCTGGCTCGGATCGTAGAACGCGTCGGCGCTTGGCATCGCCGGCAGGTAATCCGCCGTCGACTCGTGCGCGGCGCGCAACGCAGCACCGTCACGCACCAGCACCGCGCCGGTACCATACGGCATGAACATGCCCTTGTGCGGATCGAGCGTCAGCGAATCGGCGCGCTCGATACCGCGCAGCACGCCACGCGTTTCATCACACAGCTGGAAGAACGCACCATACGCACCGTCCACGTGATGCCAGAGCGACTCGTCGGCGCAGACGTCGGCGATGCCGTTGAGCGGATCCACGGCGCCGGTGTTCGTGGTGCCCGCGTTCGACACCACCATGAACGGCAGCAAGCCGTCACGCCGATCCTGCACGATGGCGTCGCGCAGCGCTGCGATGGGCAGGTGGTATCGTGCGTCCGCCGTGATCGACCGCACGCGGTCCGGCATGATGCCAGCCAGCTTCGCCGACTTGATCACGCAGTGGTGCGCCTGATCCGACGTGTACATCACACCGCGACGGATGTCGGCGCCGAGGTACTGCTCACGCGCGCAGAGGACGGCGTTGAATGTCGCCATGGATCCACCGGTGGTGAACACCCCGCGCGTCGTCTCCGGAAATCCCATCCATTCACGCAGCCAGTCGAGTGCATTGGCCTCCAGCTGCACCAGCGCCGGCGCGGCCTGCCAGATGCCGGTGTAGCGATTCACCGTGTTCGTGATGAAGTCCGCCAATGCTGCCGTGTACAACCCACCGCCCGGGATGTACGCCAGGTAGCCTGGCGACGGTGTGTTGAACGACTGCGGGATGTAGCGCTCGAACAGATCGTCGAGCAGTGGCGCGAGCTCCGCGCCTGCCGCCGGCACTGACTCACGCATGCGCAGGCAGAGCGCCTCGGCGTCGTGCACCCCATACAGCGGCTGCTCCGGCAACGTGGTGATGTGCTCCACGCAGCGAGCCACGACCTGATCGGCCATGGCACGCATCTCATCTGCTGAAAACTCCATGTCCACGGTCGAGATCCTGGAATGTCGGCACGTCGATGGCCGCGCCCGCACCACAACGGTGCGCCGCAGCCGGTCACCCGCAAGATAGCGCCGTCACCCGGCGGCCCCGATGAAGCGCGACCACATTCGCCGCCTCCCGTGAACGCAAGCCGATGCCTATTTCACCGCCCGATCGAAGCGATACTCGTGTCGGTACGCCCACGCGCCACCCGCCGTCCGGAATTCCTTGAGCCGAGTGCTCACCAGCGGACCAAGCGTGACGCTGTAGCGGAACTCCACCGGCTTGTTGTCATCCATGCCGCGACCACGCAGCACGAGCCGCTGACCGCCATCGACGCTGCGCCGCGACACGATCGCGAGTTCGGACACCTCCGACGTGGGTGCGCGCTCCACGCCGCCTGCCCCTTCGATCCAGCGCGTACCCAGCACCCGCACCACATCGGTCGAATAGATCGTCTTGCCCGGGCCATCGTCGTAGATCGTCCGCTGC
>JAYWIJ010000211.1:0-2352 GCA_043788935.1 Gemmatimonadaceae bacterium
CGCTGCATCAACGCGGGAATCGCGTCGAAGTACGCATCGGCCAGTGGCGCCAGCGGTGTATCGAGTGTTCGTGCACCTGCGGATATCACGAGCCGCGGATCAGCCGACACTGTGCCGACCACCTTCGCGGCAATGCCATGCGCCGCAGCGATCGTCAGCACCTCATCAGCACGCCCGCTGCTCACCAGTACGCGACCCTGCGCTTCACCCCAGAGCAGTGCACGCGACGACGTCACCAGCGGATCACCGACGTCCACCGTTGCGCCGAGCATCGCGCCGCGCTCGCCCATGCAGCACTCCGCCAGCGCGACGGCCAGCCCACCTTCGCTGATGTCATGCGCCGAGCGCACGCTGCCGCTGGCGATTGCCGCCAGCAATGCGTCCACGAGTCGCTTCTCGTGATCGAGATCCACCGCCGGCACCGCGCCGATCGTGAGTCCATGCACCCGCGAGAGGTACTCGCTGGCACCCAGTTCGTCGGTGCTCTCACCCAGCAGTACGATGCTGTCGCCTGCGGTCGTGAACGCAGATCGCGTCACGTGCGCGATGTCCTCGATCAATCCCACCATGCCGACCGTCGGCGTGGGGAAGACGGCTCCCTGCGGATTTTCATTGTACAACGACACGTTGCCGCCCGTGACCGGCGTGCCGAGCGCACGGCATGCATCGCCCATTCCGTACACCGCTTCGCGGAACTGGAAGAACACTTCAGGCTTCTTCGGATTGCCGAAGTTGAGGCAGTTGGTGATCGCCATCGGACGCCCACCGGTACACGCCACGTTCCGCGCGGCTTCCGCCACGGCGATGCGTCCGCCCATGCGCGGGTCGAGATAGACATACCGCGAGTTGCAGTCAGTCTTGAGCGCGAGTGCCTTGTTGGTGCCGCGCAGACGAACCACTGCCGCATCAGCGGCACCCGGACCGGCCACGGTGCTCGTCCGCACCTGCGAGTCGTACTGGCGGTAGATCCATCGCTTGTTGGCGATCGTGGGCGATGACAGCAGGTGGCACAGCGTCCACGCCGTGTCGGCTTCCTCCGGACGCTCGACGATCGCATGCGGGTCACGCGAACGCAGCGCGACGATGGCGTCGCTCTCACGTGCTTCCGGCGCGTACTGCGGACATTCCGTGACCAGGCGACTGCCCGGAAATTCCGCCACCACACGATCGCCTTCCATCACACGATACACCGGCTCGGCAATGACCTCACCGATCACCTCGGCCTGCAACTCCCACTTCTGCAGAATCGCTCGCGCCTGCTCCTCGTGGCCACGCTTCGCGACGACGAGCATGCGCTCCTGACTTTCGCTGAGGAGGATCTCGTACGGCGTCATGCCTTCCTCGCGCACCGGCACCTTCGTCACGTCGATCACCACGCCGACGTCCCCGCGCTCCGCCATCTCGGCGCTACTCGACGTCAGGCCGGCCGCGCCCATGTCCTGAATCGCCACGATGTGCCCGCTGCGGATCAATTCCAGCGATGCTTCGAGCAGCAGCTTTTCGGTGAACGGATCACCGACCTGCACGCGCGGCCGCTTGGCTTCGTTTTCCTCGCTCAGATCTTCCGACGCGAAGCTCGCACCGTGGATACCGTCACGACCCGTGCGCGCACCGACGGCAAGAATCGGATTGCCGACACCCTGCGCCTTCGCCGTGATCAGTTCGTCCTCACGCATCAGGCCCACGCACATCGCGTTCACGAGAGGGTTGCCTTCGTACGCCGGATCGAACATCACGTCGCCGGCAACCGTCGGTACGCCGATGCAGTTGCCGTAGTCGCCGATGCCCTTCACGACGCCCGACACCAGCCAGCGCACGCGCGGCGTGTCGAGACTGCCGAAGCGCAGTGAGTTGAGCATCGCGATCGGACGGGCGCCCATCGTGAACACGTCACGCAGGATGCCACCCACGCCGGTGGCCGCGCCCTGATACGGCTCGACGGCCGACGGATGGTTGTGGCTCTCGATCTTGAACGCCACCGCCCAGCCATCACCGACGCTGATCACGCCTGCATTCTCGCCGGGCCCCTGCAGCACGTGTGGCGCCTCCGTCGGCAACGTCTTCAACACCGGCCGTGAATGCTTGTAGGAGCAATGCTCGCTCCACAACGCGCTGACGATGCCGAGCTCCGTGAACGTCGGCTCGCGGCCCAGCAATCCCAGCAACTTCTCGTATTCGAATGGCGTGATGCCATGCTCGGCCACCAGCGCCGGCGTGATCGCCGGATCACCGGGACGCGGCTGGACCGCTGTCGGCGCGGTGCTCATGCGCCGACCCTCGCCAGCAGTGATTCGAAGAGCGGCAGGCCGTCGGTCGACCCGAGCAGCGATTCCACCGCGCGCTCCGGATGCG
>JAYWIJ010000212.1:0-8288 GCA_043788935.1 Gemmatimonadaceae bacterium
ACGCGCGAGTTCGATCAGCGTCGCGATGGACGCACGGATGTCGCCGCCTTGCCGTGCGTGCACCTGCTCGAAGAGATCGAGGTCGGTGAGGTAGATGCGACGCGCCATCACGGCCGCGGTGTTGAGGCGGATGCCGGCGACGGCGGCGGAGTCCATCGTGCGCACGCGCGGTGGCAATGTGATGCGCAGCTGCTGTCTGGCATGCGTGAACACCGTATCGCGCGCAACGAGGCGCGCCGCGCGATCGCCCGGATGCGCCGTGAAGGCCGAGTCGAGCGCGGTGTAGAGCGCCGACCAGAATTCGCCGAACACGCGCTCATCGTCCCAGCGTGCCACCACCTGCTGCGCTGCCCCCTGCTGTCCACGGGCGCGGAAAAACCGCTCGGCACCCCGTGATCCGACGAAGTTGGCGAAGCTCTCGTTGAACACGGCCTGACCCGGCGCGTAATAGGTCGTGTGGACCAGCTCGTGGATCACCGTGTTCGCCAGCTCTAGCGTGTCGAGCGCAAGCGTCGTGGGCAGCAGCGGATCGTTGAACCAACCCAGCGTGCTGAACGCCGACGCGGGACGCAGCACGGCGTCGAATCCGTCGGCGTCCACCTGTTTCGCTTCGCGCTTGCCCTGCTCGAAATCGAAGAAGCCCTTGTACGGCACCCGGCCCACCACCGGAAACCACCAGGTGCGGAACGCCAGCGAGTCGCGATACGCCGCACTCAGCACGAGCACCAGCGTATCGCGATCGAGTCGGGAATAGGTCGTGAACTCCTGCTGCGCGGTGAGCCCGAGCGAGTCGATCGCGAAACGGCGCGCGTCGAGCACCAGCGACAGCTTTGCACGCAGCACCGGATCGGTGCCGGGCGCGGCGACCAGTGCCGCGATCGGCTGCCGTCGCGCAAGAATTTTCCCTTCCTCGTAGGCAGCGCGCGCGAGGTAGCGGCCGATCGGCACCAGCGTGAGGAACGCCACCGTCACGACCAGCAATCCCGCAAACGACCGGCGCAGCCAGCGGAAGACACGGGCGCGTGTCATGCCGCCCTGACCTGCCCCGCCGTGCTGCGCCGCGCCCATCGCCCCACCACTTGGGTCAGTCCGGCAACCTCACCACAGTCAGCTGTGCATTCAGCGTGCTGAGGAACGTGGTGCCGGTGGTGGGCTTGAACGACAGCCCCGCGTTGGGCGTCGTGGAGGTGTACAGGAACAGGTCGAACGATCCCGGCTTCATCTGCGCCGACACGGCGATGGACGCCGGATTGAGCACACTGGCGGCGGTGAGATCGGCCACGCTGAGCGGATACGGCGTCGGATACGATGACGCGGCCACGAGGTTCAGCCGCGCGTAGATCGCGCGCAGGTTGCGGCTCGTGAACTGGTAGCGGGGTCCGATCTGACCGGCCGACGTACCGGGATAGTCGTCAAGCAACGTGGCGGCCAGGAAGTCTGCGTAGAGCGTCGGGAAGGTCTCACCGGCCACCGCCTCGATGTTCGCCGAGCCGGTGTTGCGCGTCTGCACGAGATCCCTGAGCTTCGCGTCGCCCTTCTGGTCCACCAACCAGCGCAGGAACAGCCACGCCACGCCACGCTCCTCGATCGTGCCGAAGCCCGTCGGCGAGGTCAGCGAGAAGTCCAGACGCGACGAGAAGAAGTCGTACGCGTTGCCGAAGTTGGGCGGCAGGAACCCCTGCGCGGAGTCGGGGAAGATCTGCGCGGTGCTGGCGCGACCCGGTGACGCCGGGCAGGGAGGAAGATTGGGGCAGGGATATCGCGACTCGTACAGCTTGCCGCCCAGTTCCTCGGCCATGTGGCTGAGACCTTCGTTCAGCCAGATGGACTCGGTGCTGCCGGTGCGCACGAGCACATGCTGGTTGTACGAGATCATGTGCTGCAGTTCGTGGATGAACGTGGCGGGCGCCGCATTGCGGACGACGGCCTGGCTCAGCGGACTGCAGCTCGCGCCGCCGGCCGGTTCACCCGGCACCGACGAGTAGAAAATCTCGGCTCTGTTGGCATTGGTGTTGCCCGACAGATCCGCGCCGTTGAAGAAGCCGGCCACGTACGACCCGCACTGACCTGAGGTCAGCGTCAGCCGGTTCACGATCGGCGTGAACAGCACGAACGTCTTGCCGTTCGAGTCGATGTCCGACGTGGTACCGAAGGCGGCGACGTCGATCGGGAACAGATCGGTGTCGAACTGGCGCCCGAAGGCCGCGTACTCCGTATCGGTGAAGCCACCCGTCGTGGGAGAGGCGTTGTCGACGTAGAGGAGGATGTTCGTGCCGGTGTGTACGAGGCGCGCGTTCACGGTGGCATAGGTACTCGCGGTCAGGGACGAGAGCACCTTGAAGTCACGGTTCTCGAGCTGCTGCGTGGACAGCGAAACCGACTGGCGGAGCTTGGCCGTGCGGCCGAGGGACTGGGTGCCGCTCGCCGATGTCGCCGACTGAACGCTCAGGTTCACCGATCCGGCGGCCGGCTCGCGACTCTGCAGCGTGCGCATGTACGCGATGGCGCGCGGTGCCTCCTCTGTCTCGATCCCGCGGAGCCTCAGGTGGAACGCTTCGACAGGGCTCAGCGTCGCGCCCGGAACGGGTGGCGATGCGACGACCCGTGCCGTGACCGGCGCGACCCCGCCGATCAGGAACGGATAGCTCGCAACGGTGGCGCGGCTGGTGCCGGTGGCGAAGTCCGTAGTCGCGGCGAACTGTGGCAGCACGGCATAGCGGCCCGCGTTCACGAGCGTCACGCCGCCCGCCCCGGCCACGGTCTGCACCCCGAAGGCGGACAGCGCCACTTTGGTGGCGGTGCTGATGATCGGCGGCGGATCAACGGTGCCCTTGTCAGAGCAGGCGGACAGCGCGGCGGCGGCCAGCAGGAGGCTGGCAACGGGGCGGCGGCGTGACAGATCGTGCAAAGTGTTTGGCATCATGAGGTTACGCTTGGGCTCCGTCCGCAGGGCACACCGCCGCGCCTGCTGTCTGCAGTTAGCTTATCGGGCATATGTCTTTCGTGCACCTGCATTGCCACTCGGAGTACTCGCTCCTCGATGGCGCGAACCGGATCGACGACCTGATCCGCCGCGCCAAGGAGCTCGAGCAGCCCGCCCTCGCGATTACCGACCACGGGAACATGCATGCCGCGTGGGAATTCCAGGAGAAGACACGCAAGGCTGGCTTGCGCCCCATCATCGGTATGGAGGCCTACGTCGCCCCTGGTGATCGACGACTGAAGGCCCGCCCAGGTCCCGGACTGCGGCCGTACTACCACCTCGTGCTGCTGGCGCGTGACCGCGTCGGCTACCAGAACCTCGTGAAACTCAGCTCCCTCGGATACACCGAGGGCTTCTACACCCGGCCGCGCATCGACCGCGAGCTCCTCCATAAATACTCCGAAGGGCTGGTGGTCAGTTCCGCCTGCCTGGCCGGCGAGGTGGCTCACCACCTCGAACACGACCGCTGGGCCGAGGCCGAAGCCGCCGCCGCCTGGTACGCCGAGGTGTTCAAGGACCGGTACTACCTCGAGGTCCAGGCGCACGACTCCGGCGGCCAGGCACGGCTCAACGAGCAGATCTTCACCCTCGGCGCGAAGATGGGACTGCCCGTCATCGCCACCAACGACGCGCACTTCCTGACCCACACCGACCACGATGCGCACGACGTGCTGCTCTGCATCGGGCTTGGCAAGGATCGGAGTGATGCTAATCGAATGCACTACGACGGGGGGCTGTACTTCAAGTCCGCCGACGAGATGCGCGCCCGCTTTCCCGACCGCCGCGACGTCCTCGAGAACACGCTGAAGATCGCGGACGAGACGGACGTCCAGTTCAAGAAGCAGTACTACGTGCCCGCCTTCCCGCTGCCCGAGGGTGTCACCAGCGAGAACGACCTGCTGGTGCAGCTCTCCGAGGCCGGCGCGAAGGAGCGGTACGGCGATCCATATCCCGCCGAGGTGAAAGAACGTCTCGCGTACGAGTTGGACGTCATCACGCGCACCGGCTACGCCGGCTACTTCCTGATCACCGCCGACTTCATCAAGGCGGCGCGCGATCGCGGCATTCCGGTGGGTCCGGGTCGTGGCTCGGCCGCCGGCTCGCTGGTGGCCTACGCGCTCAAGATCACGAACGTCTGTCCGCTCAAGTTCGACTTGCTGTTCGAGCGCTTCCTGAATCCGGAACGCGTGTCGATGCCCGACGTCGACGTGGACTTCTGCTTCGAACGCCGCGGTGAGGTGATCGAGTACGTCCGACAGAAGTACGGCAAGGAGAGCGTCGGCCAGATCGTGACCTTCGGGACGATGAAAAGCCGCGCGGCCGTGAAGGACGTCGGCCGCGTGCTCGGCTTCACCCCAGCGGAGACGGACGCACTCGCGAAACTCATCCCGAACGCGCCGAACAACTCGCTGACGGTGAAGGAAGCGATCCGCGAAGTCGCGGACGTGAAGTCGCGCTACGAGAACGAGGATCGCTATCACCAGCTGCTCGACTACGCCTCGGCGCTCGAGGGGCTGTCGCGTCACACCGGTGTGCACGCGGCCGGCGTGGTGATCGCGCCCGGTCCGCTGGACGACTACGTACCGATCTGCACGCAGTCGTCCAAGGGCGCCGGATCCGGTGACGACGAGTCGGTGGTGGTGACGCAGTACGACATGAACAGCCTGGAGAAGGCTGGCATGCTCAAGATGGACTTCCTCGGGCTCACCACGCTGACGGTGGTGACCGACGCGGTGAAGAACATCTTTGCGCGCAACGGCGTGCAGATCGATCTCGACACGCTGGCACTCGACGACGAAGCGACGTATCGCATGCTGCGCGCAGGGCGCACGGCCGGCGTGTTCCAGTTCGAGTCGCCGCTCGCCACCGACGTGCTGCGCAGCATGCGTTGCGACCGTTTCGACGATCTCGTGGCCAGCAACGCATTGCTGCGTCCGGGTCCGCTCGACGCCGGCATGCACAAGGTGTACATCCGCCGCAAGAAGGGCGAAGAGCCGGTGTCGTACGCGCTCCCCGAGCTCGAGACGATCCTGTCATCCACCTATGGCGTGATCACCTATCAGGAACAGGTGATGCGTATCGCGCAGGTGCTGGCCGGCATTTCACTGGCGGAAGCCGACGTGCTGCGAAAGGCCGTGGGCAAGAAGGACGCGGCACTCATCTCGCAGGAACTCGGCAAGTTCGAGACGAAGGCCGTGGCTCGCGGGCATGACGCGAAGATCATCAAGGAGCTCGCGGGACAGATCGAGACGTTCGGCCGGTACGGATTCAACAAGTCGCATTCCGTCGCGTATTCCGTCGTCGCCTACCACACCGCGTACCTCAAGGCGCACTACCCCGCCGAGTTCATGGCGGCGCTGCTGTCGTCGCAGATCGGCGATACCGAAAGCGTCATCAAGTACATCGCCGAAGCCCGCGAGATGGGCATCGAGATCCTGCCACCGGATGTAAACGAGTCGAACTTCAAGTTCACGGTGATCGGCGACAAGCGGATCCGCTTCGGACTCGGCGCGGTGCGCAACGTGGGCCGCGGCGCCATCGACTCGATCCTGCTGGCCAAGCAGGATGGGCCGTTCATCTCGCTCTTCGAGTTCTGCGAGCGGGTGGACCTCCGCCTCTGCAACCGGCGCGTGTTCGAAGCCCTGATCCAGAGCGGTGCGCTCGATGCGCTCGGCGGCCACCGGGCGCAGCTGATCGCGGCGCTGGATGCGGCAATCAGCGAAGCCGGCCTCAAGCAGGAGGAGGCGAGCATCGGGCAGGGATCGCTGTTCGGCGAGCTCGGACCCGCCTCGGATGCGATCGATGGGCAACCAAAGCATGGCCCGACGCTTCCCAATACTCCCGTCTGGTCGGACAGCGAGCGCCTGTCGCAGGAGAAGGCGATCCTCGGCTTCTACATCTCTGGCCACCCGCTCGAACCGTTCCGCACCGAATGCGAACTGTTCGCCACACACACCGTCGCGCAGCTGCAGGGATGGACGGCCGACAAGATGGCGCTGGGCGCCGTGATCACGGCAGTGAAGCGACAGGTTAGCAGAAACTCACAAAAGGAATTCGCCCGATTGAACGTCGAGGACTTCTCAGGCTCTGCCGAGGTCCTAGTATTCCCGGAAGCGTGGTCAGTGCTCGCCGACCGGATTCGGACTGATATTCCGGTTCTGATCAAGGGTGGGTACGGGCGACGCGATCAGGACAACGAGAAGCCGACGTTCATCGTCGACGAAGTCATCCCGCTGGCGGAGCGCCGGACCAACGGAGCCGTGATCGTGTCGTTGCAGTTGAGGGCGAGTGCCGGATTGTCCCCCGCCGTGATGGAGGACATTCGCGCGGTGGCAGAGAGCCACCCGGGAACGGCACCTCTGGAAGTGAGCTGGATCGACGGGCGTGGCAGCTCGTCTCGCTTCCGTTCGCGTACGCTGACCATGGCGGCCGATGGCGCCGCCTTGACCGAATTGCGCGCCTTGCTGGGGCACGAGCGGGTACGGCTCGTGCGCGGCAATTGAGCGCGACGTGGAGAGCAGAACATGGCAACAGCTGCAGCGCTGGAGTTCGAGAAGCCCATCGCCGAACTCGAACAGCGGATCGATGACCTGAAGCGCCTGGCCGGCGACGCCTCGTTCGGCGTCGCCCTCGAGATCGAACCCCTCGAGAAGCGGCTCACCGAACTGCGGCGCGAGATCTACAAGCAGCTCACGCCGTTCCAGCGCGTCGAAGTGGCCCGCTTCAAGATGCGGCCGTTCACGCTCGACTACATCGAGCGGATGTTCACCGACTTCATCGAACTGCACGGCGATCGCGCCTTCCGTGAGGATGCGGCGATCATCGGCGGCTGGGCGCGTCTCGAGGGTGAGACAGTCATGGTGATCGGCCATCAGCGCGGCCGCGACACCAAGGACAACCTGAAGCGCAACTTCGCGATGCCGCATCCCGAGGGGTATCGCAAGGCGCTGCGTCTCATGAAGCTGGCCGAGAAGTTTCACGTCCCGGTGGTGACGTTCATCGACACGCCCGGTGCGTGGCCCGGTCTGGGCGCCGAGGAGCGTGGTCAGAGCGAGGCCATTGCCCGCAACATCTTCGAGATGAGCCAGCTGGCCGTGCCGATCATCGCCACCGTCATCGGTGAGGGCGGCTCCGGCGGCGCGCTCGCTCTCGGCGTTGCCGACCGCGTCCTGATGCTCGAGAACGCGATCTACTCCGTGATATCGGTGGAGGGTTGCGCGGCGATTCTCTGGAAGGACAACAAGAGTCCCGAGGCCCGCGAGAAGGCCGCCCGCGCACTCCGCATCACGGCACCCGACCTCGTCGAGCTGCGCGTGATCGACGAAATCGTGCCCGAGCCGGAGGGTGGCGCGCACACCAATCACGACGCCGCCGCCGCGACACTCAAGAACACCCTCGTGCGTCTGCTGGACGACCTGCGTGGCCTGCGACCGGAGAAGCTCGTGCGCCGCCGTCGCGAGAAGTTCCTGCGCATGGGCCAGTTCATCGGCTGAGATGTCGGACCTCGTCGAGGTAGCATTCAAGGGGAATCGCAAGGAGTTCTACCGGTGGGAGGATGTCGTCCCACCGCCGGCGGCGCGCACGCATGTGATCGTCGAAGGAGATCGCGGCGAGGACCTGGGGCAGGTGCATGCCACTGGCGAGCAGGCCGAGAAGCGATTCGCGGGCGTGGCGCACGGCATCGCGCTGGGGCAGGTCACGCGACTCATCGTGCGTCTCGCAAAGCCCGACGACGTGAAGAAGGCGCAAGAACTCATGGCAGAAAACGAGACCACACGACGTGCGGCGATGGCGCAGGTCCGCGCGCTCGGTCTGCAGATGAAGGTCACCGATGCCGAGTGGCAGTGGGATCATCGCAAGCTGACGCTGTACTTCACCGCGGAAAAGCGGGTGGACTTCCGCACGCTCGTGCGCGATCTCGCCGCGCAGTTCAAGGCGCGCATCGAGTTGAAGCAGATCGGCGTGCGCGACGAGGCGAAGCGACTGGACGGCATCGGACGCTGCGGCCGCCAGTATTGCTCGGCGTCATGGCTGCCCGACCTGCGCCCCGTCAATCTCGGTGTCGCCAAGGAACAGAAGCTGTCGCTCAACCCGACGCAGATCAGTGGAGCGTGCGGTCGGTTGATGTGCTGCCTGCGCTACGAGCACGAGTTCTACGTGCAGAGCCGCAAGCGCTTCCCGAAGGAGGGGAAGATCATCAACACGCGCAAGGGCGAAGAAAAAGTGATGCTGAACGACATCTTCCATGATCGCGTCACGCTGCGCGGGTCGGATGGCGAGACGCGCATCATCACGCTGCTGGAGT
>JAYWIJ010000213.1:0-8264 GCA_043788935.1 Gemmatimonadaceae bacterium
ATCTCATGCGCATCCTTCACCACGCGACACCCAGCCGTGACCGGCGTGCCGCTGACGAAGCGACCTCCGGGCAGCGCCTTCGCCATGCCGTCGTGGAACACGAACTTCACCGTTTCCTCGACACCGACCGTCGCCGTCGCGAGACCGCGCTCACGCAGCCCCTTCGCGATGAGCGCGTGCGGGTTTTCGTCCTCCTCCCATGCGAACACCTGCGCGTCGCTGCCGAGCGGGCCGGTGTGCGCCTGCTCCATCGCACGCTCCTCCTCGAACTTCGGCGTGACGAGGAACGCGCTGCCCTTCACCGGGATGATCGCGGCCAGCAGTCGCTCGCTGGTGCCCCAGCGGATGCCGGTGAAGTACTCCATCGAGGTGCCGCCCGTCAGCACGAGAGCGTCGATCTCGTTGTCGCGCATCAGGCGCTTCGCCCTCTCGATGCGACCACGACGCTCTTCGACGGTAATCGGCGTCACGCCGGCGGTCATCGGCTGCAGCGCACGGATGGCTGCTGGCAACGCTGCATCATCGGGCACGGGGGCGGCATCCTGCCGCTGTGACCTGAAACCGAGTGCGCCGGCGGTGAGTGCGGCGGACGAAGCGGCGACGAAGTGACGGCGCGAGGACATGGCAGAATCGGAAGAGGTGGGCGGCGGGGGCGGGCGGCAGCGCTAGCTCCCGACGAGAATATGACGTGCTGCGCGATCGGTTGCACTCGCGTCCGGCACAGCGATGTGGGAAGTTTGGTGGAGATGCCTTGCCAGCCTTCCATCCTCCCGGACTCCCCGATGCGGCTCGCCCGACCCCGCCAGATCTCCGCCACGCTGCTCGTGGCCGCCGCGTGGTGCGGCGCGAGCCCTGCCACCGCACAACGCGCGGCCACCTCGCCGAGGCCTGCGTCGGCACCGGCGTACGATCCGGCGCTCTACAGCTCACCGGCTGCCACCAGCGGCATGTTCAAGTCGATGCGCTGGCGAAACGTGGGGCCGACACGTGGCGGTCGCGCCAATGCGGTCGTAGGCGATCCGGGGAAGCCGTTCACGTTCTACATGGGCGGTGTGAACGGTGGCGTGTGGCGCACCACCAATGGCGGCCAGACGTGGGGCAACATCACTGACGGCAAGAGTGACATCTCGTCGATCGGCTCGATGGCGATCGCACCGTCCGATGCCAACGTGATCTACGTCGGCACGGGCGAATCACAGCTGCGTGAAGATCTCACGCACGGCACGGGCATGTATCGTTCAACGGATGCGGGTGCCACGTGGACGCGGCTCGGCCTCACCGACTCGTACCAGATCGCCGACATCATCGTCGACCCGCGTGATCCGGATCGGGTGTACGTCGCGGCCATGGGGCACGCCTTCGGGCCCAACGCCGAGCGCGGCGTGTTTCGCACGCTCAATGGCGGCAAATCGTGGAAGAAGGTGCTGTTCATCAACGATTCGACGGGTGCCAATGACCTGACCGTCGATCCGCAGAACCCGCGCATCATGTACGCGTCGTTTTACAAGTTTCAGCGGACACCGTGGTCGATGGACGCCGGCGGTGGCCGCAGCGGCATCTGGAAGACGATCGACGGGGGCGACACGTGGAGCGAACTCACGTTCCGGCCCGGCATCCCGACGAAGCCACTCGGCAAGATCGGCATCGACGTGTCGCCGGCCAATCCGCGGCGCATCTACGCCAGCATCGAGGCGCCCGATTCGTCGGGTGGCATCTTCCGCTCGGACGACGCGGGCGAGAGCTGGCGCCGCATGAACACCGACCCGCGGTTCTGGGTGCGCGCATGGTACTACTCGCAGGTCGCGGCCGATCCGACCAACGAGAACACGTTGTACGTGATGAACCTCACGGTGTACAAGTCGATCGACGGCGGCAAGAGCTTCACGCCCGTCCGCGTGCCGCATGGCGACACGCACGCGATGTGGATCGATCCGAAGGATGGCCGGCGGATGATCAACTCGAACGATGGTGGCGGTACGATCAGCTTCGATGGTGGTGCGACCTGGTCGAGCATCATGAATCAGCCCACCGCGCAGTTCTACCACGTGACCACCGACAAACAGTTTCCGTATCGCATCTACGGCGCACAGCAGGACAACTCCGCCATTTCGATCGCCAGCCGGTCGGATGACGGCGTGATCGGTGAGCGTGACTACTACAGCACGGCGGGCTGCGAGAACGCCACGGTGGCGGTGGATCCGCGCAACCCGAACGTCACGTACGGCGGCTGCTACATGGGCGCCTTCGAGCGGTATGACCATGCGCGCCGTCAGTCACGCGACATCTCCGTCACGATGCGCAACTACGATGGCTGGGCCGCTGCCGACGTGCCGGAGCGCTTCCAGTGGACGTTCCCGGTGCTCGTGTCGCCGCATGACCCGTCGACACTCTACGTCACGTCGCAATTCGTCTGGCGCTCACGCACTGAAGGTGCGAGCTGGGAAAAGATCTCACCCGACCTCACCGTCCACGATCCGAAGACGCTCACGCGCACCGGCGGCCCGATTCACGGCGAGATGACCGGCGCCGAGTGGTACGCCACGATCTACGCCTTTGCCGAATCGCCGAAGACGAAGGGCGTGCTGTGGGCCGGCTCCGACGACGGGCTGTTGCACGTGTCGAAGAACGGCGGTACCACCTGGGAGAACGTGACGCCGCCGGGCTACGGCAGGTTCACGCGCACGTCGCACATCGATCCATCGCCGCACGATCCCGCCACGGTGTACGTCGCCGCGAATCGCTATCAGCAGGACGACTTCGCCCCGTATCTCTGGAAGAGCACCGACTACGGCAAGACCTGGACGAAGATCGTGACGGGAATTCCGGCGGCCGCATTCACGCGCGTCGTTCGCGAAGACCCGGTGCGTCGTGGGTTGCTCTATGCCGGAACGGAAATCGGCGTGTGGGTCAGCATGGACGACGGCGCGAACTGGCAGCCCATGCAGCTCAACCTGCCGCGAGTCAGCGTGCGCGATCTCACGGTGCATGGCAATGACCTGGTCGCCGCCACGCATGGCCGTGCGTTCTGGGTGATCGATGATCTGTCGCCACTGCGCGAACTGACCGACGTCGTGCTGAAGAAGCCGGTGCATCTCTTCCAGCCGGCGACTGCGATCCTGTGGGATGGCCGCGGCTGGCAGCGCAACGGAGCCGCCGGGGAAAATCCGCCGCCGGGCGCGCTGGTGGACTACTGGCTGCGTGAGACGCCTTCGGACGGCACTGCCGTCACCGTGCAGTTCGCCGACGCGAAGGGCACCATCATCCGCACGTTCAGCACGACCGTGAAGCGCGACAGCAGCGCCGCCACCGACAGCGTCGTTGCGCGAAAGGTGGAGACCGACAGCATCGCCTACTACGCAGCCGACTCGATCCCGCGACTCAAGGCCGGCACGAACCGCTTCTTCTGGAATCTGCGCTTCCCCGACGCGCGCGAAATGCCCAACACGGTGATCGACGAGGGATCGCTGACCGGTCCGAAGGTGACGCCCGGCACGTACACCGTGCGCCTCATCGTCGGTCGCGATACGTCAACGCGTCAGTTCGCGGTGATGGCTGATCCACGCGCGTCAGCCACGACGGCCGATCTCGTCGCGCAGCACGAGGCGGCGCAGCGTGTGCGCGGACGGATCAACACGATCGTCGAGCGGGTGGAGCGACTCGAAGACCTGCAGGCGCAGCTCGACGCCCGGGTCGGGCAGACGAAGGATCAGGCGTACGCGAAGCAGGTGGCCGACGCGGCTAAGGCCGCACGCGCCAAGCTCGAGGTGGTGCGCGATCAGCTGTACGAAATCGGGTGTCACGTCGATCAGTGCACGCTCGACATGCCGGTGCGGCTCTACAACTGGTTCATCACGCTGAACGCACAGGTGCAGACCGGCGCCTACGCGCCGACGCAGCAGCATGGCGAGATCTACAACGATCTCTCCTCCAAGCTCGACGTGCAGCTCAAGGCACTGGATCGCATCGAGCAGGAGGACATCACGAAGTTCAACGAGATGCTGCAGGGACTTGGCATCCCGAGCGTGTTCGTCAAGCCGAAGCCGCCGATCGGCTGACTCACGCCGACGTCGCGACGCCGCTCATCCGGATGCCCGGGTGAGCGGCGTCGCTGCATTCATCCGGTCGCCGTGCCGGGAACGCCGCTGAACACGAGCCGACGGAACGTGCGGTCCACCTCCACCGCCGCCGTATCGGGCTCCACGCGCATCCAGTGGGCCACGACCGACCAGAGCGCACCGGTCAGGTATTCGGTGGTGAACGACACCGTCGTCGACTCGCGCGCCGCGCCGGTGTGCCGCACCAGGTCGTCTCGGATCATCTCGCGCAGCATCGTCCGGATCTCCCGGCCCACGGTCACCTCGCCGCGCCGCATGCACTGCCGGTAGAGTGGCTTGTGACTCTCGAGGTGCAGCAGGAATGGCAGCGTGAACGGCATGCGATCGCCGTCACGCTGTGCTGCAGCACGCAGCAGCCACGCGCGCAGCCCGCCGATGCTCGTCGTGAGCAGGTCATCCTTGCTGCTGAAATGCGCGTAGAACGTCGCGCGGCTCACGCCGGAATGCTCGAGCAGATTCTGGATCGTGAGCCGCTCGTACCCGCGCTCCGACAGCAGCAGTCGCAGCGAGTCGAGCAGCGCCTCCTGTGTGCGCTGCACGCGTCGATCGAGGTTCGGCCGGGGCGTGGTCATGTCGGAATGCTGAACAGTCTGCGCGTGGATGTATGGAAACGGACAGAAACCGGAGAACTGTCCGGCGGATCCGCTCAGTCAGACAGTATGCTCGACCTTGCAGGCCAACGACAAGGAGACGCATGTGGCGCAGCAGGGAAACGACGAGCTGGTGGTGTGTCGCGACGTTTCGAAAACATACGGCGCCGCGGGGCAGCACGTTCAGGCGCTGCGAAACGTCAACCTGACGGTGGCGCGCGCCGAATGCGTGGCCGTCATGGGCCGCTCGGGCAGCGGCAAGACCACGCTGATCAATCTGCTGACCGGCATCGACGCACCGAGCAGTGGCGCGATCATCGTGAACGGCCATCCCGTGCATGGCATGTCACAGGAGGAATTGGCGGCGTGGCGAGGCCGTACGGTGGGCGTGGTGTTCCAGTTCTTCCAGCTGCTGCCGACGCTCACGGTCGTCGAGAACGTCATGCTGCCGATGGATTTCTGCGACACCTTCCCGCGCGCCGAGCGACGCGCGCGCGCCATGCTGCTGCTGGAGCGGCTCGGCATCCCCGAGCAGGCCGCCAAGCGACCCGCCGATCTCTCCGGCGGTCAGCAGCAGCGCGCCGCGATCGCCCGGGCGCTGGCCAACGATCCGCCGCTGCTGGTCGCCGACGAGCCCACCGGCAACCTTGACTCCACCACGGCTCATGCCGTCATGACGCTGCTCGCCTCACTCGCGTCCGACGGCAAGACGGTACTCACGGTCACGCACGACCGGGAAATGGATCGGTACTTCACGCGCACGATCGCATTGGCCGATGGCGTCGTAGTGTCCGACTCCCGCATCGCCCTCGTGGCATGACGCTCCCCACGCGCTGGGTGAAGGTGCTGCGCGACGTGCAGGACGCCCCGGGTCGCCTGCTCATGATCGTGGCCGCGCTCACCGTGAGTCTGATGGCGGTGGTCGCGATGCTCACCACGTTCACGGTGCTGCGCCGCGAGGTCCCGCGCAGCTTCCTGTCGTCACACCCGGCGTCGGCACGACTCTCTCTCGAAGGCACGGTTCCCGACGACGTGCTGCGCCTAGTGCGTGCGCGCCGCGACGTCGCCATGGCGGATGTTTCGGGACGGATGTCGGCTCAGCTCATGCTCACCAGTGGCGAGTCGCTGCCGGTGCTGCTCTTCATCGTGCCGGCGTTCACGGAAGGACGCGTCGATGCACTGCACCGTGAGACGAGCGCGAACGACGTCAGCGAAGGCCTGATGATCGAGCGCAGTGCACTGGCACTGACGCGCGCTGCCGTCGGCGAAGGCATCACGCTACGGCTGCCGAATGGATCGCAGCACGTCGTGCGAGTCGCCGGCACGGTGCACGATCCCGGCGTCGCACCGGCGTGGCAGGAGCAGGTGATCTACGCGTATGCAACGCCGGCAATGCTGGGGAAGCTGGGCGTGACCGTCACCCTCGATCAGCTCAAGCTGGTCGCGCGCGACAGCACGGCGTCGCTGGCGGTGATCGACCGACTCGTGCACGACCTCACCGATTCGCTCACCGCGCGCGGCCACGTGGTGCGCGCCGCGCAAGTGCCTCCGGCACGCGAACATCCGCATCAGTCGCAGATGAATGCGATCGTGACGATGCTGCTGATCTTCAGCCTGCTCGGGCTGCTGCTCGGTGGCCTGCTGACCGCCACGGTGATCAGCGCGCTGCTCGCGCAGCAGGTGCGGCAGTTCGCGATCATGAAGGCCATCGGGGCCGGTACTGCGCAGATCCGAAGAATGTATGTGTTGCTCGCTGGCGTCATTGGCGTGACGTCGGTTCTGCTCGCCGTGCCGCTCGGCGTCGTGACAGGTCGCGCGCTGGTGCGCACGGTCTCGACGCTGCTCAACCTGCGGCTCGACAGTCTCCGCGCCCCGTGGTGGGTACTCGCGGGTGCGGCGATGCTCGGCGTCGTCACACCGATGCTGGCTGCCGCCGTGCCGGTGCAACGCGCAGCGCGGCGGACCGTGCGTGCGTCGATCGACGAGCACGACGCGCGCGACGCCGGTGACGCTGGACTGCTCGCCACGGTGATCCGTCGCCTGCGCCTCGATGACATCGCCGCCACGCTCGCAGCGCGTAACGCGGTCAGGCGCCGCACGCGCCTGCTCATGACCGCCGGACTTCTCGCCGGCGCCGGCGCGATGTGCATCGCCAGTCTCGATCTCCGTGCGGCATGGGAAGCGAAGGTGAGCACCGCCGCTCGCGACCGGCAGTACGACATCGAGCTGCACCTGCGCGATGCCGTGGCGGATTCGTTGCTTCGCCGCGTCGCAGGCGAGCTGCCCACCGTCGCCGCACTCGAAGGATGGAACGCCACCGGTGCCGTTCGCGAGACGGACGACTCGCCCGCGGGCATCGGCCGCGTGCATGCGGACGGTGGGCATGGCGCGCTCACCTATCGTGCGGCGCAGCCGGCAACCTCGATGATCGCGCATCGCATGGCGGAGGGGCGCTGGCTCGTGGATGGTGATACGGACGCCGTGGTGATCAACAGCATGGCGCGTTCACTCAGCTTCGCGGACGTCGTCATCGGAGAGCGCGTTTCGCTTCGGATCAACGGGACCGTGCGCACGCTGACGCTCGTCGGCATCATGCACGAGTCGCTGACGCAGTCCACCGCCTACGTGACGCCGGCCACCTTCGCCGCGCACACGAATCTCGATGCCCGGAGCAGTGCGTTCCGGGTGCGCATGGCCGATCGGTCTGAATCTGCCGTCACCGCCGAGGCACCACGCGTGGCGCAGGCATTCGAGCGTGCGGGTGTGCCGGTACGACGCGTGCTCACGTCGGGGCGCATGGCGGCGGCACAGGGCGGGCATGTGTACATCCTCGTGGCGACGCTCGCGCTGATCGCCGTCGCGATGGCCGTCACAGGACTGATCGGTCTCGCGTCTGCGCTTGGCGTCTCGGTCCTCGAACGCACGCGCGAGTTCGGTGTCATGCGTGGCATCGGTGCCAGCCGCAGCGTCATCGTGCGCAGCGTGGTGCTCGAAGGACTCTGCATGGCCGTGTGCAGTCTGCTGCCCGCCGTGGTCATGTCGCGGCTGCTCTCCGGCATCGTCGGCGCGGTGCTCGCTTCCGTTGCGCAGCAGGATCTCGTCCTCTCGCTGTCGCTTTCCGGCGTTGCTGCATGGGCCATGGTGCTCGCTCTGGCCGCCGCCATGGTCAGTGCATTTCCCGCCAATCGCGCCGCGTCACTGACGGTCCGCGACGCCATCACTCACACCTGAGGAACCCCGCATCATGTCCCGTCGCACCGTCGTCTGGATCACCGCCGCCGTGGCCGGCACACTGTTGCTGGTGTGGGCCGCACGCTCACTCGATCTGCTCACCGTATTCCGGCGGCTGCACGGGATGTGACGTCATGCCGTGCAGTCGCTGGGCATCAGGCCATGCGTCGTGCCGACAGAAATTCAGAGACGCGCGGCAGCCCCAGTTCCATCGAGCGGCGCGCATTGCCGTAGCCTACACGCACATGGCTTTCCATGTCCATCGCGCTCCCGGGGGTGAACAGCACGCCGGTTTCCTGCAGCAGTTGCACGCAGAGATCGTGTGCCG
>JAYWIJ010000214.1:0-8255 GCA_043788935.1 Gemmatimonadaceae bacterium
TGGTGGCCGTCGCAAAACGGGCGGTCCATGCCGCGTCCTGCGCCGCCAGCGACTCCAGAAACTTCGGCAACGGCATCTTTCGATACGCGGCCGGGACCAAAGACTCGACGGTCACATCCTTCAGGTCACCGCCGAAGCCCATCATGCGCGCCAGAATGAGCGCCTTGCGGGCAACGTCCATGCCCGACAAGTCATCGCGAGGATCGGGTTCGGTGAAGCCGCGCGACATCGCATCGCGCAGCGACTCGCTGAACGCGCGGCCCTTGCCGATTTCGGTGAGCAGGAACCCCAACGTCCCCGACGTACATCCCTCGATGCGCAGCACCTTGTCGCCTGTTTCCACGAGCTTGGCATAGCTGTCCATCACAGGCAATCCGGCACCCACCGTGGTTTCGTGCAACAGGCGTGCGCCGTGCTTCGCGGCCAGCGCCCGCAGCGACGCCACCTCGGCACGCGGCGCCGATAGTGGCCGCTTGTTGGCCATCACGATATCCATGTTGGCCACAATCGCGGCGCGAATCGCCGGCAGCGTTTCGTGCGCCGTGACGTCCACCAGCACCGGACGCGCCAGCGCGTGCGAGCCGATGTACGCCACCGCCTCGGCCGCCGTAGCCTTCTGCCCGCCGTTCATCGTGGCCAACGCCCCGCCAGACTCCTTGGCCTTCGCGTAGCTCGCCAACTGTCGGGCCGTGAGACCATTCGGTTCGAACACGAACCCGCTGCGATCGATGAGGCCGACGATGGTCGGCTTCACGCGCCGCCGCACCCGCGGCAGCATCCGCAGCAGCTCACGCCCGATCAGCCCCACGCCCATCAGCACCACGTCGAGACGGTCTTCTTCGCGCAATCCGCCGCCACCGATCTTGTCGAGCTGAAACTCATCATGCACCGCCTGCGCGGCGGCTTCGGCATCGGGCTCCGCGATCACCACCGAAATATTCAGCTCGCTCGAACCCTGCGCGATCGCCACGATGTTCACGCGCGCGTTGGACAGCGATGTAAACATGCGCGACGCGATGCCCGGCGAACCGGCCATGCCGAGTCCCACCACGGCCAACGTCGCCATACCGCGCTGTACGTCCATGCCTTCGAGTTCACGCCGCGAGAGTTCGAGCGCAAATGCCTTCTCCAAGGCCACGCGCGCCTCGGCACCACGTTCGGCCGGCACGCACAAACAGATGGAGTGCTCCGACGAGGCCTGCGAAATCAGCGTCACGGAAATGCCCGCCTGTTGCAAGGCCGCAAAGGTGCGGGCGGCGATACCGGGAACACCAAGCATGCCATTGCCCGTCACCGTGACCAGTGACTGACTGCGCACGATCGAGAGCGCCTTCACGGGATACCGCGTGAGCGTGTGCCGCACCGAGATCTCGGTGCCCGGAGCCGTGGGGTCAGCAAACGGTCGCACGAACACGGGCACGCGCACCCGCGCCAGGGGAATGAGCGCGCGCGGATGCAGCACCTTGGCGCCGTAGTACGCCAGTTCGGCCGCTTCGCGCACGTTGAGCTGCGGCACGATGCGCGCCGTGGGCACCAGGCGCGGGTCGGTCGTCATCAGCCCCGGCACGTCCTTCCAGAGGGTGATCCGCTCGGCGCGCAGCGAACGTCCCAGCACCGTGGCCGTGAGATCGCTGCCACCGCGCCCCAGCGTGACCAGAGCGCCGTCAGTCGTGCCCCCGACAAAGCCGGGCACCACCGGGAGCACCCGCCGCTTCAGCAACGGGCGCAGTTGCGCCCGAACCTCGCGATCGGTGGCCACCAGATCGGGAAACGCTCCACCGAACACGCCGTCAGTGCGAATGAGCGTGGCGGCTTCCACGTACTCCGCCTTCGCGCCGCGCGCCAACAGGCCAGCCACGAGGAGTCGTGCCGAGAGCTGCTCACCGCGCACCAAGAGGAAGTCCGTGGTGCGCGGCGTCAGCTCGCGCAGGCTAGCCACACCGTACCCGAGGGTGCGTACCTCCTCGAATGCCGCGTCGAGTTCGCGGAGGAGGCGAGCCCGTACTCTGGCGTTGCCGATGATGCCGGTAGCCACGGCCGCGTGTCGTTGGTGCAACGTCGTGACCTGCTCATCGACCGCATCGACATCCCCGACGCGCGCCGCCTCGGCGATCGCCAGCAGCGCGTCGGTGACCCCGGCCAGCGCCGATACCACGGTCACCACGCGACTCGGACGCGGTTCGACGATCAAGTCGATCGCGTGGCGTACGGCCGCCGCATCGGCCAAGGAGGCCCCGCCAAACTTGAAAACGTCGATCGCGGTGGACCGCGAAGCGGAACGGGTGCGCAGTGGCGGCATGTTGCAGCTGGAATATGAGACCAATCGGACGCCCCGGTCCTACTCTCGAGAGGTCATCGAGGGGCACATCCGCACACTACTTCGGGCCGGTTCACCTGTCCACACCGGTACGCATCCACCTAGTTTTCACTTCGCTTGTCCTGACGCGACCATACCGGGTCGCTTTTACGTCCCGTGTTCCCGTGGATATGACCGCACCTGTCGAAGTGCCGCCCGCCCCGCCCGTCCCCGAACCTGCCCCACTGCCGGGCCGGCTCGCGGGACTCACCCATCTCGCGCACAATCTGGCGTGGAGCTGGAATCGCGACGCGCGGATGATCTTCAAGGAGATTGACGAAAGCCTCTGGCATCGGTTGCGCCATAACCCGATCCGCCTGCTCCAGCTGGTCGATCCGGCCCGTCTCGTGCAGCTCTCCGACGACGCGGTCTTTTGTGCGCGCTACGACCGCGCCATGCAATGGCTGGCCTCGGAACGGTCGGACGAACACACCTGGTATGCCCGCACCTTCCCCGAGCTGCGCGGTCAGCCGGTCGCCTATTTCTGCGCCGAGTTCGGCGTGCACAACTCCGTGCCGATCTACTCGGGCGGTCTCGGTGTGCTGGCCGGTGACCACCTGAAGACGGCGTCGGATCTTGGTATCCCGCTGGTAGCGGTCGGCATTCTGTACCGGCAGGGGTACTTCGATCAGCATATCCGCGTGGACGGCTGGCAGGAAGACTCGAACGACGCGATCGACTTCAATGCGGTGCCCATCGTGCCGCTGCCGGGCAAGGACGGGGAGAAGCACCTCGTGACGGTGAACACGTTCGGTCGCGATATCAACATCCGCGTCTGGAAGATGCAGGTGGGTCGCGTGCCCGTGTATCTGCTCGACTCCGATCTCCCGGAGAACCATCCCGACGACCGGCCGCTGCTCTCGAAGCTGTACTCGGGTGGCCCCGCGATGCGTCTCCGGCAGGAATGGTTGTTGGGCGTTGGCGGCGTGCGCGCGCTTCGTGCGCTCGGCATTGCGCCCGCCGCCTGGCACGCCAACGAAGGGCACGCGGCATTCATGATGGTTGAGCGCGTGCGCGAGCTCTGCCAGCAGGGCGTGTCGTTCGCCGACGCCGTGAAGCGCGTGCGCAATCGCAGTGTGTTCACCACGCACACCCCGGTGCCGGCGGGCCACGACCACTTCGGCGTGAACGAAGTGCGTGAGTGTGCCCAAGGATTCTGGAACGAGATGGGGATCGACGCCGAGACCTTCTTGCGCATCGGGTACATGCCGGAGTCGGGTACCGGCGTGTACCACATGACCGCCGCGTCGGTGCGCCTCTCGCGTCGCGTGAACGCCGTGTCGCGTCGCCACGGCATCGTGACGCGCCACATGAGCCGCTCGCTCTGGAACGGTCGCGAGGCCGAGAACATCCCCGTCGGTCACGTCACGAACGGCGTGCACCTAGCGACGTGGATGGCCAATCCCATCATGAAGCTGCTCGACGATCACCTCGGACCGGCGTGGGGACACAGCAATGATCCCGCCCTTTGGGAACAGGTGCTCACGCTCGACGACGAGGCGCTGTGGCACACGCACTCGCGCCTCAAGCACACGCTCATGCGCCTCGTGCGTGAAGAAGCCCGCAGCGCCTTCGCGCGACGGCAGATCGAGGCCACGCAGCTCGTCGGCGCCGGCACGCTGCTCGACCCGAAAACGCTGACCATCGGCTTCGCGCGTCGCTTCGCCACCTACAAGCGCGCCGACCTGATATTCCGCGATGTCGAGCGGCTGCGGAAGCTCGTCACGAACGTGCAGCGACCGGTGCAGATCGTCTTCGCCGGCAAGGCGCATCCGGCCGACAATCCGGGCAAGCAGGTGCTGCAGAACGTGTATCACTTCACCCGTGATCCGCGCTTCGAAGGCCGCGTGGCCTTCGTGGAGGACTACGGCATGCACCTCGCGCACCTGCTCGTGCAGGGCGTGGACTTGTGGATGAATCTGCCGCGCGTGCCGCTCGAGGCCTCGGGCACGAGTGGCATGAAGGCGGCGCTCAACGGCGTGCCGCAGATCTCCACGATCGACGGCTGGTGGGAGGAAGGCTACGAGGGTAACAATGGCTGGGCGATCACGCCCGAAGAAGACGACGAGGCGGGCGTCAGCACGTCGAACCGTCTCTACGAGTTGCTGGAGCAGGAGGTGGTGCCGCGCTACTACGACGTGGACAAGAATGATCTTCCGCGTCGTTGGCTAGCCACGATGAAGCACTCCATCCGTGTGGCCGGTCAGCAGTTCACGGCGCGACGCATGGTGGAGCAGTACGCGCGTGCCTACTATGCGCCATCGATCCTGGGTGACGCCCTGCCCGACGATCCACCAATCGCGTAACACTCAGTCAATGACATCCCCAGCCATGCCCACGCCCAGCTTCGGGTCGCCCGTGATCCGGGCCCCCGAGGGTGGAGCACCGACGATCGTGCATCTCACGTCGGAGTACAGTCCCTTCGCGCGTACGGGTGGGCTGGCCGAGGCCGTGATGGGGTTGGCCAACTACCAGGTGAAGGGTGGTGCGAACGTGGTCGTGTTCGTGCCACTCTATCGCTCGGTGCGCGACCATGCGCCTGACCTCGCCCCGCTCGGCCGTCCGATCCAAGTCGAGCTGGGATTCCGTAGTGAGGAAGTGCGCTTCTTCCGTGAAGTGCAGCCGCCTGCCGGTCCGAAGGTGGTGTTCGTCGATATTCCGTCGGCGTTCAGCCGCGCCGGCTTGTACGGCGAGGGCGGCCGCGATTATGTCGACAACGCGCGACGCTTCGCGCTCTTCTCGCGTGCCGTACTCGATGCCATTCCGCGACTGATCGCCGGTCCCGTGCTAGTGCACGCGCACGACTGGCACACGTCGCTGGCGCTCATGTACATGCGCACGTACGGCGACCTCAAGGCACGCTTCGCCGAGACGCCGACGGTGCTGTCGGTGCACAACGCCGGCTACCAGGGCCACTTTCCGGCGTCGATGTTGAACGACTGCGGCATTCCACCCGAGGTGTACAACTTCCGGCATCTCGAGTGGTATGACCGCCTCAACTTCCTGAAAGGCGGACTGACGTTCGCCGACATGGTCGTGACCGTGAGCCCGACGCACGCGCAGGAGCTGCGTACGCCAGGTGGCGGCTTCGGTCTTCAGGAGGTGTTTCAGTGGCTGGGCCCGCGCTTCACGGGCATCACGAACGGCATCGACCAGTCGCTCTGGAATCCAGCCACCGACGATCAGATCACCGCCAACTACTCGCGTGCCGACACCGCGAACAAGGCGAAGTGCAAAGCGGCGCTGCAGCGTTCGTTCGGCCTGCCACAGCGCAAGCGCATTCCGTTGTTCGGACTGACCGGACGCATGGTCACCCAGAAGGGCCTCGACCTCATTCTGAATTCTCAGCTCATCTGGACCCTCGACGCGCAGTTCGTCTTTCTCGGCGCCGGCGAGGCCAAGTACGAACGCGCGCTGTTAGCACTGGCGAAGGCGCGGCCGCAGCACGTCGGCGTTCAGCTCAACTTCACCGACCGGCTCGAGCATCGCCTCATGGCCGGTGCCGACATGTTCCTCATGCCGTCGCAGTATGAACCGTGCGGCCTCACGCAGATGCGCGCGCAGCGCTACGGCTCCCTGCCGATCGGGCGCCGTGTCGGTGGCATCGCGGACACCGTGCAGGACGATATCACCGGATTTCTCTTTGACGCATTTCAGCCGGCGGCGCTCGATCGGGCGATTTCCCGCGCCCTCGCGCGTTTCGCCGACCCGAGCGCCTGGACTCCACGCATGAGCGCCGCCATGACGCAGGATTTCGGCTGGGAGCGCTCGGCCGAGCGATATGCGCAGGTGTATCAGCAGGCAATCGAGATCGCCAAGCAGCGCCGCTGATGCATTCGATCGTCATTCATCATCACCTGTACCAGCCGCCGCGCGAAGATCCCTGGCTCGAGGTGGTCCCGACGGAGCCGTCAGCCGCGCCCGATCACGATTGGAATACGCGCATCAATCGGGAGTGCTACGCGCGCCTCGCCGCCGCCGAGGCGCATCTGCGCGACCGGCGTGCCGCCGCGCGCGATCCTGACGCACGATCCGGCATCGCGCGTGTGGTGAATCTGTATGCGTGGTGTTCGTTCGACGTGGGGGCCACCCTCTGTGAATGGCTCGACGCGGAAGCGCCGGACACTATGCGGGCGATGCAGGAGGGCGATGCGGCGAGCGTGCGCCGGTGGGGCCACGGCAACGCGATCGCCGCGCCGTATCATCATGTGATTCTCCCACTCGCCTCGCCGCGCGAGCGTACCACCGAAATCCGCTGGGGCATTCGTGACTTCCGTCGGCGCTTCCATCGCGAACCGGAGGGCATGTGGCTGCCCGAGTGCGCGGCCGATGAAGACACCCTCGATGCCGTGGCCAAGGAGGGCATCGCCTTCACGATTCTGGCCCCGTATCAAGTGCAGGGTCACGACGGCAGCGGCATGCCGGTGCGTTGGCGAGGCGCGTCGGGTCGCACCCTCACGATCGTGCCCTACGACGGTGCATTGGCCGGCGATGTCGCCTTCGGCGGGCTGCTGCGTGATGCCCCCGCGCTGGCGCAGCGGCTCACACCCTATCGCGACGCCGGGGATACGCCCTTCGATCGCTGCACGACGCTGGCCACCGACGGCGAAACGTTTGGACATCATCACAAGAGCGGTGACTCCACGCTCACCGAAGCGTTGTCGATGGTGGTGCAGCAGTCGAGCTCCCGCGTCACGAACAGCGCGGCGTTGGTGGCGATGTCTCCGCCCACGACCGACGTGCGCTTGGTCTCGCCGAGTGCCTGGAGTTGCGCCCACGGAGTGGAGCGGTGGCGCAGCAACTGTGGCTGCCGCCTCGATGGCAGCAAGCCGCCGGCACAGCAGTGGCGCGGACCGCTCCGAGCGGCCATCGAGCGGGTCTCGTATCACGCGCATGAAGTATTCGAACAGGAGGGGCGTACGCTGTTCCGCGACGATCCCTGGGAGGTGCGCGATCGGTACGGTGACGTCGTCGCGCAGGATGGAGCCGCGCTCGAACAGTTCGCCCGGCGCGAGTTGCCAGCCGATGCGTCGGAGCACCAAGTGCAGCGCGCCCGCGAACTGCTCGAGCTCGAACGGGCAACGATGCGGACCTTCACATCATGCGCGTGGTTCTTCGACGACGTTGATCGCATCGAAGTGCGCCAGGTGCTTCGTTACGCCGCGCGCTCCATCGAACTGTCCGGCCACGCGTCGCGGCTCATGCCCGAATTCGTGCAGTGGCTCGCGCCCGCGACGAGCGGCGCGCCGAACGCCGGCAGCGCCAGTGAACTGTTCGTGCGCGAAGCCATGCCGCACCGCGATGCGACGACCTGTGCGGCGGCGAGCGCGATCGCCTGCGCCTCCGTGGGGATCGCCACGCCGCGTATCGCCATCTTCGATGTCACGGTCGCACCGCACGACGCCGCACCACATACGCCCGCCGCACACGAGGCGCCGCCTCACGCCCCCTGGCGAGTGACGCTCGCGCATCGCCGCACCGGCGCCTCGCGCTCGTTCGTGGGGCACGTGCATGGGGTCGGCCCGGGTCTCACGGTCGACCTCTCGGAAACGGAAGCCGATATCGGCGACACGCACGGCATCAACGTGCATGAGTTCCCGGAGGCCATCGCTCGGCAGTTGCTCCGCCCGATGGCGCTCTCCGACAACGCGCTGTTCGACGAGGTCATTCCGCCGCGCTGAGTCCGGCGCACCGGACCGTGCCCCCTTGCCGATCCGCTCGCGGAGAGGCAATTCCTACTATGCTCTGCTTGGGCCGCCTCGTCCGTTCGGTCGGTGTAGTCGCCGCTGCCCTTTACGTCGGCAGCACGCCCGCTGTGCTGCACGCGCAGTTGGTGCGCGGGTCCGTACTCGCCAGCGATGGGAGCACACCAGCCGCAGCCGTCATCGTCGTGCTCGAG
>JAYWIJ010000215.1:0-2309 GCA_043788935.1 Gemmatimonadaceae bacterium
CGAAAGTGCCGGCGGCGCATCGTACTTCGTGCCGCAGATCATGCAGCAGGGCGGATTCACGATCATCCCGGTGCCGGTGTACTATCCCGACGTGACAGAAATCCTGGGTGAACCGGTGCATCGGCGCCTGGCCACGATCGATCCACCCGCGGACATGGTGCAGCTGTTCCGTCGCTCGAGCGACGTGGCACAGCACGTCGACGAGATCCTCGCCGCCAAGCCGAAAGTCGTGTGGATGCAGCTCGGAATCAAGAACGATGCGGCGGCCGAGCAGTTTGCCAGAGCCGGCATCACCGTCGTGCAGGACCGCTGCTTCAAGATCGAAATGGCGGAGCTCCGGCGCTGAGCTCGGGTTCCGCGCGCGGGCCGGTAGCGGCCCGCGCCGCCTACATGCGTACGCGGTTGCGTCCGTCGGCCTTGGCGCGGTAGAGCGCTGCGTCCGCCCGCGCCAGCAGGTCTTCCACCGACTCGATGCGCGCGGCGGGATACACCGCCACGCCGATGCTCGACGTGAGGCTGAGTATCTTCCCGTCGCCGCTCGAGCCGCCGCCGAACGGATGACGTTCGACGGCCTCACGAATGCGCTCCGCGAACGCCTCCGCGCCCACGTCGTCCGTTTCGGGCAGCAGCAGCAGGAACTCCTCACCGCCATACCGCGCGACGATGTCGCTCCCGCGAATCGTCTCGAGCAGCAGCTGCCCGACGTCGCGCAGCACGTCGTCGCCGACGAGATGCCCGTAGTTGTCGTTCACCTTCTTGAAGTGATCGAGGTCGATCATCAGCAGGGCCAACGTCGAGTCGTAGCGCAGCGCGCGCTCCATCTCCGCGCTGATGCGTTCCGTGAGCGCACGGCGATTGAGCAGCTGCGTGAGCGGGTCGGTCTGCGCGAGCTGCTCGAGGCGGGCATTGTCGGCCATCGTGCTTTCCACGATCTGCGCGCGCTGGATCACCGCAACCGCGGCCGTGATCACCGCCTGTGCGAACTCGAGATCGGCCGGGCCGAATCGTTCCTGATCGCGCGTGCGGCGCACGAGAAACACGCCGTACTGCCCACGCTCCACCGAGAACGGCAGCGCGATCACGGAACGGATGGGGATCTCGAGGCCTTCGATGCCCCACACCGCGCGCACGCCCTCGTACAACGGGTGCGTGTCGATATCCTCGACCAGCACAGGCTGCCCGCTCTCGAATGCGGATTTGAGCTCGGGATACCGGTCGAGCTGGATCGTGAGCTGGTGCAGCTTGGGATTCTCGTAGGCCGCCACCACCACGGCCGTCTCCTCACCGGGCCGCGACAGCACGACCGAGCAATGCGACACACCCAGCGCGCGCGCCGCACGGCGCACGAGCAGGTGAAAGAGCTCGGTCACCGACAGGTCGCCAGTGACCTCGTGCAGGATGTCCACGAGCTTGCGCCGGCTGTCCGCATCGTTCTGGGCACGCGTGAGCGCTTCCTCCGTGCGCACGAGTGCCTGACGTGTCGATCGCAGCACGGCACCGACGCGGAGCTGTGCCTGGACGCGCGCGAGCAGCTCCTTCGGACGGTACGGCTTGCGAATGAAATCGGATGCGCCGAGTCCGAGGGAGCGCACGGACGCTTCCTCCGGCGGCTGCGCCGACAGCATCAGCACCGGCAAGTCGCGCCAGCGCTCCTCGCTCTTGATGCGCTCGAGCAGCTGGCAGCCGTCGGCATCCGGCATCAGGATGTCGAGCAGCAGCAGGTCGGGCGCGCGCTTCTCGAGCTGCTCGAGGCACGACGCACCACCGTCGGCCGGCACGACCTCGTAGCCGTTCTCCTTGAGCAGCCAGGTGACGGATTCGAGCACCGACGGATCGTCGTCGGCCACGAGGATGCGCGATGTCGCCATGCTAGCGCGCCACGCGTGCGGACGGCGCGTCGGGCACGTCCGCGATGAGTGCCTGCAATCCTTCCCACTCGATGTTGCCGCCGCTCAGCACGATCGCCGTCGGCCCCTGCGGCACGACATGCCCCTCCATCAGTGCCGCCAGCGTGATCGCGCCACTTGGCTCGGCCACGAGTTTCATGCGGTCGACCAGGAATCGCATCGCACAACGGATCGCTCCGTCATCGACCTGCACGACATCGTCGCAGTAGCGCTCCAGATGCGCGAAGTTCGTCGTACCGATGCGTACGCCCAGCAATCCATCGGGCAGTCCGCTCGAGGACGGAAGCGTGACGGGCGCCCCCGCGGTGCGAGCGGCCGAGAGCTTGCGCGCACCCGCCGGTTCGACGCCGACGACACGCACATTCGGACAGCGCGACTTGATGGCCGTGGCCACACCACTCG
>JAYWIJ010000216.1:0-2306 GCA_043788935.1 Gemmatimonadaceae bacterium
CGCAATGGCTTCGCGCTCGAGGCGCAGCACGCGCAAGCCGCGCGTGACGAGTTCCGTCTCGGTCATGCGGACGTCGCCTCTTCACCGAGACTGTCGCGCGCGTAACCGGTCACGACGTCGTCCCAGATTCCCCGCGCACGAAGCAATGCCTCGATGAACTCCCGCGCGGCACCGCGCCCTCCTTCACGTTCCAGCTGCACGCTGGCGACCGCCTTCACTTCAGCGACGGCATTGGACGGCGCCGCCGACAACGCCACGCACTGCATCACGGCCACGTCGGCGAGATCATCGCCCATGAACGCCGCTTCCGCCGTGGTGATCCCGAGTTCGCGGCACAGCGCCTCGAGCGTCGGCACCTTCTTCAGGCCACGGCCCTGCATCAGGTGCGGCACGCCAAGTTCGCGTGCGCGTAACGTCGTGGCCTCCGAGTGCCGCGCCGAAATGAATGCCACCGCGATGCCCGCGCGACGCAAGAGCACGATGCCGAGCCCGTCGGAAATGTCGAAGCGCTTCAGTTCCATCCGCGACGTCGGCGCATCGTCTGCCGCACCGATGTAGATGCCGTTGTCCGTGAGCGTGCCGTCCACGTCGAACGCGACGAGCGCGATGCGCTGTGCGAGTGCCGCGTCGATGCTCACGACCGCACCAGTGACCAGAGATCGACGGCGCGATCGATCAGCCCCGGAAACTGATCGAGGAACACCATGTTTGGCCCATCGCTCGGCGCATGATCGGGATCGGGATGCGTCTCGATGAACAGGCCCTGCGCACCGGCAGCGAGCGCGGCGAACATCAACGGCGGAATGAACTCACGCAGGCCGCCGCTTGCACCAGCATCGCCACGACCGGGCTGCTGCACACTGTGCGTGGCATCGTAGATCACCGGCGCATCAGCCGCCTCGCGCATGCGTGCGAAATTCCGCATGTCCACCACCAGATCGCCATAGCCGAAGAACGTGCCGCGTTCGGTCACCGCAATCGGCGCGGAGGCGCCGTGCGGTGATGCGCTGCGCACCTTGGCGGCGGCACCCTTCATGCCCTCCGGCTGCAGCCACTGACCCTTCTTGATGTTCACCGGCTTGCCCGTGGCAGCGGCGGCTTCGAGGAGGTCGGTCTGGCGACAGAGGAACGCTGGAATCTGGAGCACGTCGCACACGTCCGCCGCGATCGCGCACTGCTCGGGCGCGTGCACGTCAGTCAGCACAGGCAAACCAGTCTCGCGCTTCACTCTGGCCAAGGCTTCGAGTCCGCGCTCGAGCCCAAGCCCTCGCGTGGCACCAGGATTGGACCGATTGGCTTTGTCGAAACTCGCCTTGTAGATCACGCCACCAGGCACACGCTCGTTCACGCGCGCCAGCACCTCGGCGATGCGCAGATTCAGCGCATCGTCTTCGGCCTGACAGGGGCCAGCGATGAGGAACAGCCGGTCGGACGGAAAGCGCGCCGCGTCGGACATGATCCTCAGTTGCCGGAGACCGCTGCCGACGCTTCACCGCTGTCGACGGCTCGCGCACCCTGCTCGCGAAGCGCCGCACCGATGAAGCCGGCGAAGAGCGCGTGCGGGCGCGTCGGGCGCGACTGCAACTCGGGATGGAACTGGCAGCCGACGAACCACGGATGATCCGCCAGCTCGACGATTTCCACCAGCGATCCATCCGGCGAAAGGCCGCTGAGCACCAGGCCCTTCTCGATGAACAGATCGCGGTACTGGTTGCTGACCTCGTAGCGATGACGATGCCGCTCGCTCACCTCGGCGGCGCCGTACGCGACGGCGGCGCGCGAGCCGGGCTGCAGCACGCATGGATATGCACCCAGTCGCATCGTGCCGCCCATGTCCTTCACACCCTGCTGCGACTCCATCAGCGAGATCACGCGATGCTCGGCTTCCGGTGCGAATTCAGACGAATGGCTTTCTGCCAATCCCGCCACGTTGCGTGCGAACTCGATGATCGCCACCTGCATGCCGAGGCAGATGCCGAAGTACGGCATACGGAGTTCACGTGCGGCGCGAATTGCCTCGACCATGCCCTCGACGCCGCGTACGCCGAAGCCGCCGGGCACCAGCAGGCCATCAAAGTCGGCCAGCAGCGCGCGCGCCGTGGTGTGATCGGTGAAGCGGTCGCTCGACATCCACGCGATGTCCACGCCGGTGTCGTGTGCGATGCCACCGTGGATCAGCGACTCCTGCACGCTCTTGTAGCTGTCGATGAAGTCGGTGTACTTGCCGACCACGGCGATGCGCACGCGGCGCGCCGGCTTGGTGATGCGCCGCACGATGTCACGCCACTGCGAGAGATCGGGCTCGA
>JAYWIJ010000217.1:0-2305 GCA_043788935.1 Gemmatimonadaceae bacterium
CAATCGTCTTGCGCTGTGCTCCGGAGCTCAGCGACTCGTAGGGGGAAATTCTTTCCGCATCCGGCAACCGCTCTTGATCAGGGCTTCGCGCCCATCGCGAGCAGGATCGCATCGATCTCTTTCGCCGCCGTACGCTTCGGCGTGTTCGTCTTGCCCACCCACCCCGGTGCCGGATACTCGATGCCCGACACCACGCCGGTCGCATCGATCTTCACGAACGCTTCGGCTACGGCGTGCGCGCCGCCGGGACCGTCCTCTGCCGTGAGCACGAGCAGCCACGGTGTGCCCGTCTGCCACTGCTTCGCAACGCTGTACTGCCCCTTGCCGGTGCGCACGACCTTGAGCGGCAACGCCACACGCTTGCCATCGCGCCTCCCCTCCGCACGGCCCACGACGTTCAGGTTCGCCGTTTCGTCATGATGCGTGGCCTCGATCGCGAGCATGCCACCCGGCGTCGATGAACGCACTTCGCGCACGCTGATGTGTGGTGGACCGAATGCAGCGGCGAACGACGTTGCAGCAAGGAGGCTCAGGGCGAGACGTGATGGGGCGAGCAACATGATGAACTCCGGTCGGTGTGGTCGAGCCGATACTGATCTGCCTTCACCGATTGGATGCCGCCCCTCGTTCACGCGTTTAGAGCAAGTCTACGGCGCGCCGATCATCCTCACCGTGATCGCACCCTTGAATGTGCGCGCCACGATGCGCCCTTCCTTGACTGAGCCGCGCGTTGTCGGCTGCTGCACGCGACCCGTCCGTGAGCTCAGTTCGAGCAGCGGCATCCTCGCGCCCTTCACGTCGATGTACATCGCGCCCGCGTGCGTCTGCAGCTCGGCGGTCACTCCGCGCAGCGACGACGCGTCGAACATGATGTCGCCACCGATCGTCTCCACGCGGCACTCCGGCGCGGCGCCCACGACCGACACCCTTCCGCTCACCGTCGCAACCGTTGCCGTACCCGACACGTTGCGCAGCGTGATCGGCGCCTTGCTCCCACGTACGCGCAGGTCGCCGCTGCTCGATTCGATCGTCACCGTCGCGTCGATCGACTCGACCGATACGACACCACTCGCGCGGCGCACCGAGATCGACCCGCCGACCGCGTACAGCTCGAGCTCACCCGCATTGCCGTCGGCGTCGATCACGCCGTTCGTCATCTTCACCCACAACCGCGCCTTGCGCGGGACCATCACGAGCAGGTCCGCGCTCGCCATCGCCGTATCACCGGTGCGCACGGGCTCCACACCGAACTTCACATGGTCGCGGTCTCCGCCGCCGAACATCGAGGACGCTGCACCCACCGAACCCGTCACCTGCACGGAGTCGCGATTCCACGTCATGATGCGCACGCGACCAGCAGGTACGTACACTCGCATGCTCACCTCCGGCGACGCGCTGAACGCGCGGAGCGGTTTGTCGATCGGCTTGTTCTGCGCATGCATCGCATCCCCGTGCGTCATCCCCACCCATGCCAGGGCGATCGCCGTCCGTATGCGCTTTTGCATGGTCCGTCGCACGCTCCCTCGCATGCGCGTCACGATCGCGCGTCCTTCACGCGGCGCTCGAGCTCCATGCGCCGGGTGTTCACCGCTTCGAGAAATGCCTGCAGCTCCGCGTCGTCGGGTGTCTTCGTCAACTCCGCCTTGAGCTCGTTCGCGGCGCGCTCGAGCTCCACGAATTCGGGCCGTGCACTCACATCCGCGAGCTCTCCCGGTTTCTGCGCGGCTGGCGCAACGGCGAGCGCGGAGTCCGGGCGCGGCGCCAGCGGTGCGACGTCAGGATGAACGACCAGGAACAGCGCCGCTGCAGCCGCGAGCGTCGACGCCGCCGCAATCCAGCGCGCGACACGCCGCGTGCGCATGGTCGCGGCACCCGGCGCACGCACCGACGGCGTGCCCCCGTCGGCCGCGCGCGCCGACACCGCCGCAAGCGTACGGTCGCGCAGCTCCGATGGGACCGGCGGGGCGAACGCATCTACTGGCAGGCGCGTCGCCTCCTCGAGCACTGCCTCGCACTCGGCGCACGCACTCGCATGCCGCTCGATCGCGAGCGACTCCGCGTCGGTCGACTCGCCAGCGAGATACGCCGCGAGTCGTGCCCGCACATCGTGACAGGTGACCGGTGAGCTCATGGGGGTATCCATGGGGGGTGTCATGAGTCGAGCATCTCCCGCAGCAGGCGACGTGCACGGAACAGGTGAGCTTTCGACGTGCCGACGGCGATGTGCAAACGTTCGGCGATCTCGGCGTGCTGATATCCTTCGACGTCGTGCAGCACGAACACCGCACGCCTGCCTGACGGCGCG
>JAYWIJ010000218.1:0-8130 GCA_043788935.1 Gemmatimonadaceae bacterium
ACGGCGTCGTCGAGGCGATCGCGCAGGCTCATCGGGGGCGGAGCAGCGGGTCTGACAATGGCATAAGTCCAAGAAAACAAGCGACTTGGACCAATGAACTCAAGCGCGTCACCGGGGTAGCATGCAGTGTCGGAACCTGTGAGAATCCGCTACGATTGGCGTGCGTGTCCCGCAGGATCACGACAACCTGGCTGCAGTGCGCTGCGGCGGGTCTTCCTCATTCAGGAGTGGTACATGCGTGTCCACCAGGCTCGTCGCACATGGTCCTCCCTCGGGGCATCCGTCCTGTTCGGACTGGCCGTGCTTGCGCTGCCAGTGGCCGTTCAGGCGCAGGCCGCGGCACCATTGAAGATCAGCGTCTCGATCCAGCGGCAGGCCACTGGCCCCGTGATCACGATCACCGGCTCGAACTTCACGCCGAACGGTCCGGTGAAGCTGACCGGGTCGCCACCGCCGAACACCAGTCAGGCCATTGCCTTCGGCCCGATCAAGGCCGATGCGAGTGGCGCGTTCAGCGTGCGCAAGGAAATGCAGTGCACGTCGCAGGCCCAGGACGACGGTTTCCTCGAGGTGACATTCACGGCGATCGACGAGACGAATACGCGTCGGAGCACGGCGCGTGAGAATGCGACGCCGTGGATCTGCCGTTGACGCGGTGCGATGGTGGTGCTGTGCAGGTGAACCGCCCCCCGATCAGGTGACTGGTCGGGGGGCGGTTTGCGTATGAGACTGCTCGCTTGATCAACGCGATCGAAGGGTCAGACAGTGCCGCGTACCGCGACCTGCGTCGCCGCGCGCGCGCTGCCTGAGTTGACCATGATGTCTGACCCTGTGATCGTCACCGCGACCGACCATGGTGTCTGACCAGCGCCGACTGGACAACCTGCGTTGAGACCCCTATCGTAAAAAACGTGTGCTGGCAGCAAGCGGTGTGAGTGTTCCAAGCTGATGGACGGACTGCGGTGGATCGCAGGACGGCTGTCACTCTGGGGCTACCCCAGGGATTCATGTGAAGCAGTGATTTCGTCGCGGGAGCGACACTGCGCCACGGCGCATGACCCGCTCACGCAGAGTCAGACTCGTTGGAACACTCCGCCGTCGCTGTGCCTCAATGACGTCACGACTCAGCGCCCGCGTTGCCGCCATTGCACGGGCGTTCGCCATCGGGTCGCTCGATACGCCGTCGCTCGTGCAGCGCGCTGCGTCTGCCACCGGAGAATCAGCGCGCACGCTGCGTCCGCTGGCGGAGCGCGTCGCGCATCGGTTCCACGGACAGACCCGCCCCCGCGTTCGTGACATCGTTGCGCTGCTCACTGACGACTGGTCATGGCTGAAGCTGCACCTCACGATCACCGATGCGGCGGGGCGTCGTCTGACGCGAACGTCGCTCACGAGCGCCGCGGTCATGGTGCCTGTTGCAGCGGCCAGCCGCTGGTCCGTACCATCGATCACGACCACTGCAGCGCTGGCCGAGTGGCTTGGGTTTTCCGACGGTGAGTTAGCGTGGTTCAGTAATCGTGCGGCACTCGGCCACGAACAGTGGACGTCGGCACGGCATCACTACCACTATCTGCTGCAGGCAAAGCGGCACGGCGGTATCCGGGTACTCGAGGCGCCGCAGGCACGGCTGAAGGGAACACAGCGTCGCATACTCACCGAGATCCTGAACCAGATTCCACCGTGGTACACTGCAGCGCATGGCTTCGTGAAAGGTCGCTCCGTACGCTCGTTCGCGGCGGAGCATGTAGGCCAAGCGGTCGTGTTGCGCGTCGATCTCGTTGACTTTTTTCCGAGTGTCAGCCGCGCCAGAGTGCAGGCGCTCTTTCGCACGATTGGGTATCCCGAGCCAGTGGCGGACGCGTTGGGTGGGCTGTGCACCAACACGACACCGGCCTCGGTGTTCACTCCACGACGCTGGCCATCGCTCCATGCGGACGACCTGCGCAACGCACGGCACCTCCACGAGCGCCCGCATTTGCCGCAGGGCGCCCCGACGTCGCCGGCGCTGGCCAATCTCTGTGCCTGGCGTCTCGACTGTCGGCTGACCGGTCTTGCCGATTGGGCGGGTGCTGTCTATTCGCGCTACGCAGACGATCTGGCGTTCTCCGGGGGATCCGACGTTGCGAAACGCATCGACGAGTACGCCGCGCACATCGGTGCGATTGCCAGTGACGAGGGGTGGCGCGTGCAGCACCGCAAGACGCGAATCATGCGTCAGAGCGTGCAACAGCGCCTGACCGGGCTCCTCGTCAACACGCGCGTGAACTGTTCACGCCGCGAGGTTGACGCCTTGCGGGCGACGTTGACCAACTGCGTCCGGCACAGCGCGGCGTTGCAGAACCGCGAGGGCCGGCCGGATTTCCGGGCGCATCTGCTCGGACGGATCGGCTGGGTGCGATTTGTGAATCCAGCCAAGGCGGAACGGCTGCAGAAGATCTTCGATCGGGTGGACTGGTTGGCGTAAGGGTGCAGTGCCGTACCCTGCGCCTGTGCCAGTCCTGGTGATCGGCCGACCATGGAGTCTGACCCTCTGATCCGTCGATCGCGCGCACGCTCCAGTGTGCGAATCAGCCCACCGACCGCGCCATGTTGTGCCCGGGCTCCACGCCCGGCAGCCCCCCGCGCGCAAACCCCGTCCGCTCCCCGACTTCCGCACGCGTCAGCGGCATCAGCCCCGCCAACGCCCCGATGTCGATCGGCTTCACGAAGTGCGCATCGAACCCGGCCTGACGCGTGCGCGCCAGATCAGCTTCCGATCCCCACCCGGTCAGCGCGAATATCAGCACACCTTCGCCACCATCCTGCCCCCGGATGGACCGACACACGTCGTACCCGCTCAGCGTCGGCAGCCCGATGTCGAGCAGCACCACCTCAGGGCGCCACTGCCGCGCGCGCGCAATGGCCTCCACGCCGTCGTACACCGTCTCCACCGCGAAGCCGTTCATGCGCAGCAGCGCCGCCAGCGAATCGCAACCGTCGCGATTGTCATCCACGACCAGCACACGCCGACGGCCGCCGGCCTGTATGACGGTATCGGGCGGTGGTGCAGCCAGATCCGCCGTGCCATGCGCGCTGAGCGGCAACGTCACGGTGAACTCCGTGCCGCATCCGGGGCCGTCACTGTGCGCCGAGATCGTACCACCGTGCATTTCCACCAGCGCCTGCGCCAGCGACAGCCCGATGCCGAGCCCGTCCTGCGATCGGTCCATCGCCGACTCGACCTGCCCGAACATTTCGAAAATGCGCGGCAGAAATTGCGCGTCAATACCAATGCCCGTGTCGCGGACACGCACCGCCACCATGGCGCCGTCGACCCGTGACGTCACCGACACGCGACCGCCGGGCTCGGAATACTTCGCCGCATTCGTGAGCAGGTTGGAGAACACCTGTGCCAGTCGCATCGCATCACCATCGATCACGGCTGCTTCCGCACCGAGATCGATGCTCAGCGTGTGTTGTGCTGCATCGAGCAGCGGACGCGCCGTCTCCACCGACTGCGTGATCACATCCGCCAGCGCCACGCGCTGCCGTCGCAGCTCGAGCTTGCCACTCGAAATCCGCGACGCGTCGAGCAGATCGTCCAGCAGGCGTGACATGTGGTTGACCTGACGGTCGATGATCTCCTGGCACCACACCAGCTGCGCATCAGCACTCTGCTTCAACCGCATCATCGCCACCGCATTCCGGATCGGCGCCAGCGGATTGCGCAGCTCGTGGGCGAGGGTCGCGATGAAGTGATCCTTCCGCGTGTGCGCATCCTGCAGCGCCTGCGCATTCTGCCGCTCGCGCGTGATGTCCTCGAAGACGGTGTACACCTCGTACGGCTCCACTTCGCCCCGGCGGAACAGCGGCACCGCATCGACACGAAGCCAGCGATACTCGCGCAGTTCCCAGTTGTACACACCCATCACCACACCGCGGCAAGGTTGCCCCGTGCGCTGCGCCATGGACGACGGATGCTCGAGCCCCGCGAACAGCGACCCATCCTCACGGATGGTGTTTTTCTCCTCCGCGACGGGGTCGCTGCCAATCACCTCGCTGCGCGGACGACCGAGAATGCGGCCGGCGGCAGCGTTCAGGCCGATGATCCTGCCGTCCGCCGCGTGCCGTACGACACCCTGCAGCATGGTCTCGATGAGCAGCCGGTGCCGCGCCTCACTGGCCAGCAATGCCTCAGCCGTGCGCATCTGGTCGGTGATCTCACGCGCCGTCCCGATCACCTGAATCGGAACGCCGTCTGCGCTCCGCGTCAGCACGGCGTCACGCACCTCGATCCATGCCCACTGTCCGGACGCCGTGCGCATGCGGTGACGGAACTCCGCGATTTCACCGTCCGCCAGCGTCCGGATCCGAATCAGGTGCGCCTGCAGGCCGGCCAGATCGTCAGGATGCAGCAGCTCATGCACACGATCGATGGTCATCTCAGGATGCGTCGCGGCGCTGTATCCCAGAAGGGCCGAAATGGGCCTGGTGTTGAAGACGACGTGGAGCGCCGGCTCGAATTGCACGATGTACAGTGACACCGTTTCGACGGACGCCTCACCTTCGAGCATGGCACGCGCGCGCTGCCCTTCGGCGTTCTGTGCGTCAGTTGGCATGGCGGAAAGCACCTCGTCAGCGGTCGGCAAAAAAACGAAGGCAGACTGCAGATACGGAGTCGCGATCCGTGGATTACCGAGCGTCCCGCCGAGGGGACCATCGATGAACGGACCGACACACCTTGCAGCAGACCACGTGAAATATCGAACCGAATGGCGCTCGAACATCACGACTGCGGACGGTGCCGGGCACCTCAACCGTAACACCTGGAAGGTAAACGACCTGACTCAGCCGCGCACAGCAGGTGCTGTCACACGACGGTAGCGATCGGAAGCGTACACGACCGCTGCATGCCCCGGCAACACCAGCGCGGCGATCTCGAGCGCACTCACCGCCTGTCCACCCAACACGGCGCCCGCAGTGCCCACCACCCCGATCACCAGCAACCAGCGCAACAGACCGCGCACGCGTGTCGGGGCGCCGCCACGCGCGACCATGACCGCGGCCACCAATCCGGCAATCCAACCCGGATTGAGCAGTGCCACACTGGGATTGTTCGCCATGAAGGCGTGCTGCGTTGCGAACCACGCCAGCAGAAGCACCGTGCCGACCAGGACGGTGACGAGACTCCACACCGCCATGCCGAGCGCTGCGAAAACACGGCCCGCGCGTGCGAGCCCAAGCAGCGCGAGGCCGGGGATCAGGCCGATGACCGCTGCCAGTGCGATCCGCGGCGCCACGGTCGGTGGCTCTGCGTCACGCGTCGCGCGGAAGAGCGTGTCGGGTGCAGCGGCAAGCAATCGGTTGGGGAGCCCCGCGTCGGCTGGCAGTTCGACGCGCGTCACCGCGTCCGACAGCGCCCCCGGAAGGAAGGCCTCCCCCCAACCAGTCAGCGGCGCGTCGGCATCGACACCGAGCACCAGTTCGCTGCCGAGATAGAGCGGCGCGCTGTAGGCCAGCAGGCGACGTGTGTGCCAACGATAGCTGCCCCGCCCCGCCTGCGCCGTCATCGCGCGCTTCAGCGCTCCGCCGGTGACGGCGTCGAGGGCGTCACGCACGCGCGTGCTGCAGTTGTCGCGGTAGTAGTCGTAGCGGTAGAACTTGTTCGCCTCGAGCGCGTTGGTCGCGAGCAGCTGCACGAGCTGCTGCCGCTGCGCGGGCGAGAGCGCGAGTTGCTGAATCGTGACGGTACGATTGAGCTGCTGGTATTGCGCGATCGTGCCATCGAGCGTCGCCGGCGCCATCCAGTACTTCGTGTCGCCGGTGAGGAAGCGCCCGATGAAGTTGGGCTGCGCGAAGTCGAACATGCCCCAGTTCCAGACCAGCGGCTGGTTCATGACGTCGTCCCACACCACCAGTGCGTTGTGCCCGAACTTCTCGAACACCTCGTCGCCCTGCCCCATCGTCATCAGGAAGACGGGCCTGGTGGACCAGTCGATGACACGCTGCGCGACCAGCGGGCTGCCGACGAGTGTGACGATCACCAGCAGCAGCGGCAGCAGGCCGCGCACGATCCGCCGCATCACAGCCGGACTTCCTTCCCCTCTTCGGCGCTGCGGTAGATCGCCTCGACGAGACGCTGCACCACGGTCTGATCGGTCGGCGGCTCGTACGCCACGTGACCGTGCAGCACGGCGGCGAAATGCGCGAGCTCGGCGCGATAACTCTGGATGAAGGCACTGTCCCGCTGCGCGGCACCGGTGGGCGACACATCCACGGCGCGACCGTTCAGCTCCTTCACCACGCGCAGCGGAGCGAGACGCGCGGTGCCCTTGCTGGCGAGCACCTCGAACCACCAGCGATCCTCCTCACCGACGTAGCCCCACGCCGTGTCGATGGCCACGCTGAGCCCGGACGCGTACTGCACGTGCACGTACATCGCGTCCTCCACCGCACGCACGCCGCTGCCCCGTTCCATGCTCGCGGTGACGCGCACCGGATCGGGAAAATCGGCGAGCCACATCGCGAGGTCCAGCAACGGCACGCCCTGATCGAGAAAGATGCCACCGCCGGCTTCGGCCCGACGCGAGCGCCATCCCGCATCACCGCGGCGCGTCTTGTAGGCGCCGGCACGGATGCCGATCAGACGACCGAGTTCGCCACCATGGATGAAGCTCTCGAGGTTCTGCACTTCGGTGCGAAAGCGATGATTGTGCCCCACCACCACCTTCATCTCGTACTTCTCCGATGCCGCGAGAATGCGCTCGACGCCCTTCGTCGTCAGCGCCAGCGGCCGTTCACAGAGCACGTGACGCTTGGCCTTGAGCGCACTCAGCACATGCGGCTCGTGCAGGTGGTTGGGCGTCGAGATCAGTACCGCATCGATGTCCTCGAACTCGAGCAGCTCCTCGATGTCGGTGAACGTGTCGGGCACGTTGAACCGGTCGGCGAGCGCGCGGACCTTCGCGTTGTCATTGTCGCAAAGTGCCACCAACTTCACGCCGCGCATCTTCGAGAGCACGGGGAGATGTGCGAGCTGTGCGATGGCGCCGGCGCCGATGACGCCGATGCGGAGGTCTGGCTTGGACATGCGGGCTGAGTCAGGACGGGGTTCGGGCTCGTGCGCCGGACCGAGGGCGCACGACGACGGCCGCTACAAGACTACAGCAACGGCGACAGGCGTGTCCCGGGATAATACGCCGCGAGAATGGTGCGGGCATCCTGTCCCGCCCGTGCGCGCCCGATCGCTCCCCACTGCGACATGCCGACGCCGTGCCCGTTGCCCACCCCGCGCAGGACCACCAGCGACCCGCTGACTTCGAGCTGGAAGCTGGTGCTGGGCAGAATGCTGCCGTCGTGGCGGAGCACCGAGCGGATGTCGTTCCCGCGCAGGACCGCACGTCCGCCGCCCGTCTCGATCTCGAGCGCCGTCACCCGTCCGGAGGGACCGCGTGACGCCACGCGCACCGCACGGACCTCGCCGGCCACGGGCACGCCGGCCTCGCGACCGTAGCGCAGCAGCAGCGACTCGAGTTCACCGAAGCTGAATCGCCGCTCCCAGCCGCGATTGCCGCTCGCGTCGCAGAAGCAGCCGCCCCCCGCCGTGCGATCGCTCACTGGCTGCAGATACGGTTCGGAGGCGCGCTTCCAGATTTCCACCGGCGCGGCCGTGACTTCACCGCCGTGGGCGTGATACGGGGCCGTGATGATCCGGTCACCCCAGGTGAGGACCAGCCCCCGTGTGTCGCGGACGGCATCGTCGGTGGCCTGCCGCTCCACCGACTGACCGCCGTACACCTGATCGCTGACCGTTGCGGTCACGTCGTACAGCGAACGACGCTCACCCATCCGAGCCGCCGCGTACGAGCGTGCAGCGACGGCCTGCGCCTGCAGCGCGGCGCGATCGCGCGGATCACGTGACCCGATCTCACCGGGGAGCACGCCGCGCAGATACTCCTCGAGATCGACGCGATTGATCACGGCGAACCCGCTGCCCTCGGGCACCAGATCGATGTCACCGCGGTAGCGTCGCCCTTTCCAGATCGTCACCCCCGACTCATCGCGACCGACGATCTCCCCGTACGACGCCCGGCCCAGCAGGACGCGAATGGTCTGGTCGTCGCGGCCGGTGACATGCACCGCCGGTGATGC
>JAYWIJ010000219.1:0-8102 GCA_043788935.1 Gemmatimonadaceae bacterium
ATGGCATCAGAGCGCCTCGTCAGGGAGTCGGTGCGACGTCGGCCTCGAAGCCGCGCGCATAGGGATCGTCCACAGACACCGTGACGAGCAGCGCATCGATGATGATGCCGCCGCCCAGCGTCTCCGGGTCGTAGAGCGGTGCGTAACTGAACGCAGATTCTCGCGGTGGGACGATCGTGCAGCCGAACACCACCGGGTTTGCTCGTCCCACTTCGTCCGGAATAGCCTTGGCGATGCAGCGCTTGGCGAGCCGCAGCAGGAACGCCGTGTGCAGACGCGCCACATCCGCCGGCACGCCCTCGACGGTGACCGGCATGACCATGTGCACGGCGACGGTGCACGTCTCGATGCCGCCGCCGACGTTTTGCACCGTGTCATTGTCGCCAGTGCCGATCGCGCGCACGATCATGCACGGCCCCTTGTCCTTCACGCTCTTGGGATAGGTGCCGTACGCGATCCACGCGCCATCCTCGCGCGTCTCGTCGGCGATCTGGATCAGCGGCAGATCCACGCCGCCCGGTACGCCATCGGCGATCTCGGCGAGCACGCCCGACTGCTCGTGACGCAGGACGTCTGCGATCCACCGCACTGCGGCCAGTTGCATGTCAGTCGCCCCCGATGATCGGATATGCCACCAGCCCGCCATCCGGCGGGACCGGGATGGGACCCGCCTGCACGCGGCAGCGCACGCCGTCGTGCACCACCACGGCCCCGTGCTCGAGATCCGCCAGCGCATCGCGCGCGATGACGAGATGCTCGCGCTGCCCTTCGAACCGCAGGTCGTGCAGCAACGCCGACTCGACGCCGGCGATGAGGCGCACGCCCTGCACCGGTGCGACCGACAGCGGCGCATCCACGCGCCGCGTCGGCTTCCCGGCGAACCGAAGCCACGTCACCTGGCCGCGGTCCATCAGCGTCACGAGACGACCACCTCGGCCGGCGCGTCCGGATCTACCGCGGCACCGAGCTGCAGCAGGCGCTCAGCGTCGGCGGACGGCATCATGAGCGTCATGCCAGGCGCATACGTCATTTCCGGCCGCTGCAGCGACTCCGTCAGCACGACGGTGCGCACCGCCTCGGGCTCCACATCGACCGAGACCTCGCCATCCGCGCCGAGGATGGCTTCCATGTCGATGATGTAGATGGCGACCTTCGGCAGCACAGCCTCGGGATCCGCGGCCGTTTCTGTGAACGACACGATGGTGTCGGGCTCCGGCGCATCCGGCGCCGCGCTCGACTCGGCCGCCACCACGCTGTCTGCGACGGCCGCGTCCTCGATCATGCTGTCCGGCGTCGGGAGCGCCGCGGCGCCGTCCTGCTCGGGCACCACGGCGGCTTCCCCTGCCGCCGCCGCGGTGCGCTTCGTGGCGGCCATGACTTAGGCCACCGTCGCGCGAAACGTCGCGTTCACACGGGTCGGCACCAGGATCGGCGCCGACTGACACATCAGATACTCGACGGACGGATCGTCCTCGCGGAACGTCTTCCAGAACACTTCCTGCGCGTTCAGCTGGTCGAAGTCCATGATGGCGCCATAGGCGCGCACACCGCCGGCCGCACCGACGCCAATCACGGTGTTGTCCGGCATGAACTGCGTGACCACGCCGGCCTCGTTTTCGTACCAGTCCTGGTAGACGTAGATGTCAAACGTCCCCAGGCGGCCGACGTACGTCACCTTCTCGCGGAGCGGTCCAAGCTCAAGCGTCGAGTTGCTGCCGCGGTACGTGGTGTCCAGCATCGCCAGCTCATTCCGCGCGGTGAGGCGCGCCTTCAGCAGCTTGAAGCCCTTCGGGTCCATCCAGTACTCGGACAGCGGCGCGCCACCCGGCGCGTTCTGCGCCGCGAACGACCACGTCTCGAGATCGCTCGCCGGATTGCCGGTGCCGCTCCAGAGATCGCCACCCGCGAGCGTCACCGACAGCGCCGCGTCGCGCTGGAAGTTGACCAGGCGCGTGCCGTATCCGTCGCCAGCGATGGTGACGGAGCCGGTGCGCAGGATCTCCACCGCCATCAGCTCCTCGCGACGGGCACGCATCAGCTCACCCTTGGCCATCAGCTGCATCACACGCGCGTCCTTGCGCTGCGCGAGCGAGAGCGAGCCACCGAGACGCTCACCGGCGGAGCGCTTCAGCATTTCCGCCGGGCGCAGCGGGAACTTGAACTTCACATAGGCCGGCGTGATGAACTCGGTCGAGAACTGCTGATCTTCGACCACCTTGCCCTGCATGATCGGCGAGACGAGCGGCGCGATGCGGATATCATCGGCCAGCCGATCGAAGAACACCTCCTCCGACTCCGACGTCACCGTCGCCGAGAACACTCGGTTACGGAACGCCAGCGCCGGCTGCTGCACGCTCGGCACGAGGCCCATGAGCGTCTGCGTGTTGTAAGTCCCAGCGGCCACGGGTCAGTCCTCCTGAATGTCGCGGAAGAAGATCGAGAGCGCCCGGAGGCCCTGCTCGATCGAGGCGCGCGTGTGCGACGCACCGAGAATCAGCTTCTGGAAGGCGTACTCGCCCGTGCGTCCGACAACGCCGATCCGTGCGGCGCCGGAGACCGGCACGTCCTCGAGCAGGATCGCGACCGGCGTCTGCGAGCCATCCACCGCGGTGCTCAGCGACTGGATGAAATTCCCGCCAGCGGTGATGCGTCCCATGACCGTGCCGCGCACCAGCGCGGCGCCAGCCGGGATGTCCACCTGCACGCGGTTAACCGGGAAATCCCCGGCGATGAGCACGTCGTGCACCGGACCCAGGTCCGTCGTACGACCGGGAGCTTCGTAACCCATTGATCAGCCCTCCAGGAGCGGCACACCGGCCGCCTTCGCGTTGGCAAGAATCCGGGCAGTCTGTGCCGCCGGCGTGGTCTGGTCCTGCGCGTCGTCCGACGCCGGAGGCGCTGCCGGTGCGGCCTTCGCCGTGGCGGCTTCGGCCTCCTTCGACGCCTCGAGGTGCTGACGGGCGCCCGCCTTGTCAGCGTCCGCCTCGGCGCGTGCGCGCGACAGCGCGAACGCGCCGATCGAGGTGCCGCCCGTGATCGCCGACATCACGTCCTCGCCGATCGGGACCCGTGCGATCGTGAGCAGACCGGCAATGCGATCACGCTCACCGGTGGTGACCGATGCGGTGAGTGCTTCCTGTGCCTGCGCGCTGGTCGGTCCGGCCTCGCTGCCGCCGCCGCCAGCACCGGCGCCGACATCCGGCGCGCGGTGGTAGGTACGCTTCATGTGCTCCTCGGGAGCGATGGCCGGAGCATCCGCCTGCGCGGTCGTCCGGCGCGTAGTGCCGGCGCGCTCCGCCGGCGAGGTCGGCACAGACGCCGACAACCGCTCGAGCGCAGCATCCTGCGTCTCGATGCGATCGATGAGACCTGCAGACAGCGCCCGCTCGGCGGCGAACACCCAGCCCTGGCCGAAGTCCTGCAGCACGGTCTCCTCAGAGACACCGCGATACGTGGCGACGTCGCGCACGAACACCGTCGCGAGATCGTCCATCAGCTGCATGTAGCCTGCCTTGCCTTCCGGCGTGGCGGGATCGAGCGCCTTCTTCGGCGACTGCGACGACACGAAGTCGAACGTGGTGCTGGCACCGGCTTCCTTGCGGACCGCCATGCGCACACCGATCGAGCCGATCACCGCCATCGGTGCGGCGACGATCTCGCGCGCCGCGGCGCCGAGATAGTAGGCCGCCGACGCCATCGTGCCCTCGGCGAACGCAACCACCGGCTTGATCGCGTCCGCCGCACGGATGTACGACGCCATCTCCGAAATGCCGGTCGTCTCGCCACCCGGCGAGTTGAACACCAGCATGATCCGCGAGACCGAGCGCGCATCGAGCGCCGCCACGAGATCGTCGCGGAACGATCCGAGATCCGTCGCACCAGAGATGCGCGAGAACATATCCGCGCGCCGCACGATCGGTCCGAGCACCGGAATGACCGCGGTGCCGTCCGCGCGGATCTCCATGCCGGAGCGCCGCGGCCGCTCGCCCTCGCGCAGCGCGATGGCTTCCGGCGACAGATTCGTGCGCGTGAGCACCGACAGCACCGTGGAGAACCCCTCCTCGGTGATCATCCACGGCGCGCGCAGCGCCTCCGCCAGCAACGTGTCAGCCACCTGCAGCGTCACGGCGCCTCCTCGGTCTCGAGATCAGAGTCGTCCTCGAGCGCGGAGACCGCGTCGGGCGCCGGGTCCTCTTCATCGCGCCGCCGCACGGCCGGCGCTGCCGGTGCCACCGGCAGCGCGACGGGCGCTTGCAGGCCATCGGCCACGCGCGCGCGAACTTCCTTCTTGCGCTGTGGGTGCTTGTCCTCCCAGCTCGAGCCGTCGAGTTTCGCGCACTCTTCCTCGAGCGTGCTGGTGCCGTTGTCCAGCCGCTCGGTGATGGCCTTCGCCTCCTGCAACGGATTGAGGTGCCCCTTGGTCGGCCCGCGCCACTCCGCGCGCAGCCACGCCGCGCGCCGCTCCGGCGAGGCGAAGAACCCCGGCAACCGCAGCCTGCCGCGCGCGACCGCATCGGCGATCACGCGCTCGCGCACCGGCTGACAGAACGAGAACACCAGCGCCGCGCGCTTCACGTGAAACAGCCGCCACGCCTCGATCATGGCGCCCTGGCTCGCGGTGTACGACGCCGTGAAGCGCCGCATCACCAGCTCCTGCGGCAGCCCGGTGCCCGCGGAGACGATGCCCGCCAGCGCCGCGAAGAACGACGCGAAATTCGGGTTCGGCCGCTTCGACTCGATGATTTCCGGCTTCTCGCCCGGGAGCCCGTAGGCCACCAGTCCGGAGCCCAGCTTGAGCGGCGGAGACTTCACGTCACGCGGGCTCTTCGCCGGGTCATCCGCGATCGGCTGCCCGTCCGCATCGAGCGCGACACCGGTGTCCACGTCCACCGGCGGCGGTCCTTGCTCGGACGCCATGAACACGGTGAACAGCGACGCCACCAGCGCGGCCGTCAGCTCATTCTCCACCAGGTCGCTGATCGCCTTCAGCACCTCGAGCACCGGCGCGAAGTCGGTCACGCCGCGCGACTGCCCCGCGCGACGATCGCCGACGACATGCAACACATTCGGCATGCCATCATCGCGCCACACGTTGACCGGCGCCCACTTCCGCTCCAATCCGGAGATGAGCGGCGTGCCCGGGTAGTGGTTGGCGACGTGGATGCGATCGAGCACGCCCTCGCGCGTGTATTCGAAGCCCTCGCGATACTGCAGGTTGGGCGACTGCAGCTCCGGCGTGGAGACGAGATCGGCCTCGAAGTGTTGCACACAGAGCGGCGTGAAGCCGGGCACCTTCGAGGCGCGCTCGCGGAACACGCCGAAATGATCTCCAGAGACCGACATCCCGAGCAGCGCGGTCACCTGCTGCTGCTTGAACGTCAGCGTCGCGTCATAGCTCGACCACGGCGACGCCGCCCACTCGTCGAACACGCGGCGGATTTCGCGCTCGTACGCGTCCGCCACCGTGTCCTCGAGGCCGAGCACCGCGCGGTCGATCTTCGGGAACGCGTCAAGGCCGATCCCCACGGCGCCGGTGCGGATCGCCAGCGCGATCGAGGACGCGAGCGGCATGTCGCGCACCGCGGCGCGCGCCCGGGCGCGGAGCGGCTCCTGATCGCCGTAACCATCCTCGTCGGCCGACTGCGCGCGCGGATTCCAGTCGCGCGTGTTCGGCCGGTCCGTCTTGGCCGACTGATACTGGCCGGAGCGCACGCGGAACCCCACGAGCGTGGCGCGCGCCTGGGCACGGCGGACCGCGACGGTCGGTGCCACGCGCTCGAGCACGCGATCCAGGAACCGCGGCCGGAGATCCGCCAGCGCCGCCTCGGGCAGCGCCACGCGCGTCGGGATGAGGCTCGGCCGGCGCGCCATCAGCGGCCCTGCCGGAGCACGACGCCACCGCGGCCGCCGGTCGCGTTCAGGCCGCGCAGCTCGGCCTCGGCCTTCGTGCGCATCCCCTCGAGCACCTGCGGATCCAGCGTCCGGAACCGCTGCTCGACGGCCTGCACCTCGTACATGCCACCCGACACGACATCGAGCACCGCCTGCTGGAGCGCGGTGATCAGTGCAGTCAGGTATGCCTTACGCTCGGCGGTAGTCGACACGGAAACGGGACAGCGGCCCACGGAGACGCTCCCGAAGGGAGCACGAAGCCTCGATGGGCCGCTGTGGGCCGCTGCACCGCGCCGGGATGTGTCCCCCGGCGCCGTTTCCTGCTGGGCCTTCCGGCCGCTGCACTACAGACGCACGGAAGATTGCGCGCCCGGTTCGAGCGCGCAAGCGGTCAGCGCACGACGGTGATCGTGATCGTGGTAGCCGTGACCTTCACGCGCTCGATGTGGCGCAGGTAGCTGCAGGCGTCGCTGGCGATCGGTCCACCCTTCAACCACTTGCGCACCGTGCGGCTCGCGCGGCCGGCGACCTTCCGCGCCCACTCGCGCTGCGACAGCCCGGTCTCGTCGATCATCTGCTGCAGCTCCGCCGGCGAGATCTGAGAGACGGCCTCCTCGGCCTCGGGCTCTTCGTCGTCGGCGTACGGCTGCGGGTCCTGCGGTGCGGTGTCAGTCAGCATAGGGATATCCTCGGTTTTGTTGATTTTGTCATTTTGGGAAGCCCGGTGCGTTCGCTCGAACGCGGACACCAGGTCAGAGATGTGCACAGCGGGAGCCGACGCGAACGCCTCGCGCGCATTTTCAACGACCGCCACCTCGAACGCCTCAAACCTGCGCCGGATGGCCGATGGCACCTGACGACGCACACCTCGCACGTGCGCCGCCCATACGGAGCGGTAGACTGCAGGATTGAGATCCCACGCCTCGCGGCAGTTGATACAGCGAATGCGCTGGAAGCCAGGCTCGATGGAGAGCGCGCCATCGGGATGCACGCACTGCGCGCTGCTCACGACGCCACCTCGCGCGCCGACAAGCTAGGACCGTAGTGCTTCGAAGCGGCGTCCCGGATCATGTCTCGGACCTCGATCAGCGTGCCCCAGCGCTCCGGATCGGCCGTCGCTTTGATTCGCCGATTCAGCTCGGCGACTATCGGCGCGACGAAGTCCTCGGCCTCTGCGCTCACGACGCACCTCCGCGCGCGAGAGTCCGACGCGCGACTTCGGCGTGGCGTTTCTGTTGGCGTCGAACGTCGGCCACCGAAACCCCGGCCTCCTTGCACGCGACGCGCAGCATCTCGTCATTCTCCTGCTCGAGCAGCCACGCCGAGACCACCTCGGCATGCCGTGCGTTTTCGGCATCGCCTGGCGCCGGCTCGTAGCTGGCCATCCACTGCGCTGCGAAAGACAGCGCTTCAGCCGGTGGACGCTTCATGGGTATCTCCTGCAGTCCCAGCGAGCGGCGCCAGGGAAACCGGTCAGACCGGAACGGCCTCGACACCCCAACGTTACGCCAGCGGAACTAAGTCCGCAAGTCCTGCGCGCATTTTGGCTGAATATGGCGGCCTCATCAGGGAGCTTCCCGAAACGAGCTTCGGGAAGCTCCTACCCGGAGCGCGGCCGATGGAACCCGCCAGAGACGCGCCGCGCCGGCGGCGCCTGCACCGGCATGTCGAGCCCGGCCCGGAGCGCGCGCCCCTTCTCGGCGATCGAGTGCGCGAACTGCGCTAGGCGTTGCTTCACGTCCGCGCCGCAGTCCTCGAGCGCCACGAGCGAGAGCCCCTCAAGGTCGATGGCCTCGTTCGGCCCGGTTTTCACGTACACCTCCTCCGTCTCATCGCTGTGCGCATTCAGACGACGCACCTCGAGGTGCTCGTTCTTGAACTGCGGCCAGTAGTCCGGCGGGAATTCATCGAGCAACGGACGGCCATCCGGATCGAGCAGCAGCGGCCAGTGCATGGCGCCCGGACCGTCGCCCTCGATGCGCAGCCGGCGGAACAGCAGCCGCTTTAGCTCGTACGTGTTCGCCATCACCAGCCGCACGCCAGGCATGCTCGCCTTGCCCGGCTTGGTGAGCGTCGGCGTCGCCGAGCGCTTCACGACACCGGTGAACCGCTGCTCGCCCTTGACGGCGAACACGCCCCAGCGCTGGCGCGGCGCGATGTACTGATAGACCGTCGTCGCCGCGAAGCCGGAGTCGATCGCAATCCGCGTC
>JAYWIJ010000220.1:0-8061 GCA_043788935.1 Gemmatimonadaceae bacterium
TCTGCCTGGTCGGTGAATCCGGATGCGGGAAGTCGCTGACGGCGCTGTCACTGCTCCGCTTGGTGCCACCGCCGGGCCGCATCGAGTCGGGAAGCCGGATCATGTTCGATGGCGGCGACGTGCTGACGCTCGATGACGAGCGACTGCGTGACATTCGCGGTCAGCACATGGCCATGATCTTCCAGGAGCCGATGACGGCGCTCAATCCCGTCCTCACGGTTGGTGACCAGATCGCGGAAGTGCTGCGCGTGCACACAAAGCTCTCGCGCCAGGAAACCTGGTCGCGCACGGTAGACATGCTCGCTCAGGTCGGCATCGCCGACGCGGCGGCGCGCGCCAAGCAGTATCCGCATGAACTCTCCGGCGGCATGCGCCAACGCGTGATGATCGCGATGGCCCTCATCATGTCCCCCAAGCTGGTCATCGCCGATGAACCGACGACCGCCCTCGACGTCACGATTCAGGCGCAAATTCTCGAGCTGCTGCGCGATCTGCGCGCGCGCACGGGCATGGCGCTGCTGCTGATCACTCACGATCTGGGCGTCGTGGCCGAAATGGCGTCGCGCGTGATCGTGATGTATGCCGGCCGCGTGGTCGAGGAAGCGAACGTGGAAGATCTGTTCTCGGCGCCGAGCCATCCGTACACCGAGGGACTGCTGGCGGCGATACCAAAGCTAGGGCAGGAAGAAGCGCGCCTGCAGACGATTGCCGGGTCGGTGCCCCCGCCGACCGCGCTGCCCAGTGGCTGTACGTTTCGCGACCGATGTCCGTATGCGTTCGAGCGCTGTGCGACGGAGGAGCCGGCCCTGTTGCAGGTGGGGTCGGCCCATCGGGCGCGCTGCCATCTGATCGAAGAGCCGACACGACGCGCCACACGTCACGAGGTCGTGCGCACATGAGCACCACGCCGCTGCTCGAGGTGCGCAACCTCACCAAGCATTTCCCCATTCGCACGGGCCTGCTCCAGCGCGTCACCGGCGCGGTCAAGGCGGTGGACGGCGTCTCGTTCGATGTGCACGCGGGCGAGACCCTCGCGCTCGTCGGTGAATCGGGGTGCGGCAAGACCACCACCGGCCGCTCAATCCTGCGTCTCATTGAGCCGACGTCGGGCACCGTGCGCTTCGATGGGACCGATGTGCTGGCACTGCGCGGCGAAACGCTGCGCCGCATGCGACGACGTATGCAGATCATTTTTCAGGATCCCTACGGCTCGCTCAATCCGCGCATGACGGTCGGTGCCGCGATCAAGGAAGGGCTGATCGTGCATGGTCTCGCCGAGGGCAGCGCTGCCGACCGTCGCGTGTCCACCTTGCTCGACGAAGTCGGCCTGCGCCCGGAATATGCGGCGCGCTATCCGCACGAATTCTCCGGCGGCCAGCGTCAGCGTATTGGCATCGCGCGCGCACTGGCCGTCGAACCGTCGTTCATCGTGTGTGACGAACCCGTGTCCGCGCTCGACGTGAGCGTGCAGGCCCAAGTCGTGAACCTGCTGCGCGATCTGCAGCGGGAACGCGGCCTCTCGTACCTCTTCATCGCGCACGATCTCGCCGTCGTCGCGCACATGGCGGATCGCGTGGCCGTGATGTATCTCGGTCGGATCGTGGAACTCGCGCCGCGTCGCACGATCTTCAGCACCCCGCTGATGCCGTACACGCAGGCGCTGCTGTCGGCCGTGCCGGTGCCCGACCCCACCGCCAAGCGCCAGCGCATTCTGCTGCCGGGTGATCCGCCGTCGCCGGCGAATCCGCCGAGCGGCTGCGTCTTTCATCCGCGGTGTCCGAATCCGCGCAAGGATGCGGAGTGCACGCGCGTCGTCCCGCCGCTCGAAGAGAAATCACCCGGGCACTTCGTGGCCTGTATCAAGCAGCCGCTTCTCCACCTTTCATCCAACGCGTCGTGACGCCTTCATCACACCCTTCGCAGGACCGCGCGTTCTTCGGTCATCCGCGCGGCCTCGGTCTGCTCTTCATGACCGAGATGTGGGAGCGCTTCTCTTTCTACGGACTGCGCCCGCTGTTGGTGTTGTTCATGGCAGCGGCACTCGCCGACGGCGGCTTCGGCTTCGATCGTCCCGCAGCGTCGGCCATCGTCGGCATCTATGCCGCGTCGGTGTATCTCGCGTCGCTACCCGGTGGCTGGATCGCCGACCGTTGGCTTGGGCTCCGTCGCTCGATCCTGATCGGGGCGATGCTGATCACGTCGGGACACCTGTCCATTGGTATCTCGGGCCTGGCCGGAGCGGGCGTGGGCAAGATTTTCTTCTTCCTCGGCCTCGTGCTGATCGTGCTCGGCACCGGACTGCTCAAGCCGAACATTTCGGCCATCGTCGGTGATCTCTACCCCGAAGGCGGCGCGCGTCGTGATGCCGGCTTCTCGATCTTCTACATGGGTATCAACACGGGCGCCTTCATCGGGCAGCTGGTCACAGGCTATCTCGGTGAGCGGGTCAGCTGGCACTGGGGCTTCGGCGCAGCTGGCGTCGGCATGCTTTGCGGCTTGCTCATGTTCTGGCTCAAGGCGAAAGACATGCTCGGCAGCCTCGGGCAGGACATCGTGCGTGATCCCAATCCCGACGTACAGGCGAAGCGCGAAGCGCGGGTAAAAGTCCTCACGTTCAGCGGACTCTCGGTGCTGTTGAGCGTGTTCGTGCTCGCCGCGTCCGGCAGGATCACGCTCGATCCACAAGCGATCGGCGGCGCGATGACGTTCGTCCTCGTTGGTATCGCCGTTGCGTTCTTCGGCTTCCTGTTCGCGTTCGGCGGGCTCACGCGCGATGAAAAACTGCGCTCCGGCGTGATCTTCGTGCTATTCGCGTTTGCCGCGATCTTCTGGGCCGCGTTCGAACAGGCGCCGACCTCGCTACAGCTGTTCGCCAACGACTTTACGGACCGCAATCTCTTCGGCTTCGAGATTCCCGCCACGTGGTTTCAGTCGGTGAACTCGGCGTTCATCATCCTCTTTTCGCCGGTATTCGCCGCGCTCTGGATCATGCTGGCGAAGCGCAACATCGACCTGTCGAGTCCGGCCAAGTTCGCGCTCGGTCTCGCGCTGGCCGGTGTCGGCTTTCTCGTCATGGTGTTCGCCGCCAACCGCGTCGTCGCCAGCGGTGGATCGGTGCTCGTGTCGCCGTGGTGGCTCATCATCAGTTACATGTTCCAGACCTTGGGCGAGCTGTTCGTGAGCCCGGTTGGTCTGTCATCGATGACGAAACTGGCCCCGCGACGCTATGTCGGACAGATGATGGGCATCTGGTTCCTGGCCACGTCGGTTGGGAATCTGGTCGCCGGCCTCGTGGGCGGACACGTCGATCCCACGAAGCTCGATCAGACGCCGCTCGTGTTCACCGGCACCGCCATCGCGCTCTTCGGCGCCACCGTGATTCTGGCGTTGATGATCGTGCCGATTCGCCGCCTGATGGCCACGGCGAAATAACCACGAGTAACGGCGAGTGCTTACGGCCAGGTGAAGAGGCTGGACGGGGCGGTACGCTCGCGTCCAGCCTGCACATCGCGCGGCTCGTTCCAGAACACACGCGAACGGTCGACACTGGAGAAGCGCACTTCGAATCGACGCTGCGGATCGGCGCTGATCGGCAGCGCGAAGTCCACGCGCCACAGTCGCCGCGAACGCGGCGGCACCGCGGCCAGCACCGACACGCCAACCGCCCCGCGCCATGGCGTCGAGAGGGAGTACGGCACCGACGGATCCGCCCACAGTCGACCGGCTTCGGCAAATCCGGCGAAGCCCACATCGGCCACATTCAGCCGGGTGGGCACCACCAGACGCTGCTCGGCGCGCAAGACCAGACGACGTGCGCCGGCTTGACGCGACGCCCGGTGGCCCATGATGCCGCCCTCGCGATCGGCGAGCGACAGCTGGAAGGGCACGCGCATGTCGCGACCGGCGCTCCACTCCGTCTCCACGACGGAGGTCTGTCGCACGGCCGGACGGAAGTACCAGGCGAGCCGTCCGCTCGTGACAAAGTTGTCCCACGCCTTGGCGTCGCGATCGTACCGCGCCTCGGTGACCGCCTGCAGACCGACGAAGCTGCGCGTGCCGCCGAATCCGCCATACAGATTGGCCGCCACGAAATGATCGCGATCGCGGGCCTGCCGCACGACGATCGAACGACCGGCGACGAGTCCGAGTTGCATACCGACGCGAACGTCCTGCGCGCCGGTGAGGGCGTCGAAGCCTTGCACCTGCACGAACCGAATCGCACGCACGCCCAGCAGCGCGTTGGCGCGCACGACGCGCTGCGGCCGGAAGGTCGGCACCGCGACGGCGGTCGTATCCGCGATAACACCGTCGCGCGTGAGCAATAACGACTGTTCGTCGGTGCGCTGCACTTCGCGCGTGAGCGATGCCCCGAGCAGTTTGAGTCGACCGACCGGACCGAGACGCGAAACGGCGCCGACGTTCGCGAATTCGCGACGCACCGTCAGGGCATTGCGCGGCAGATCGCCGCGCCGGAACTCCATCGGTTCACGCGTGCCACCCAGGCCGCCAATCCACGCGTACCGCTGCAGGTCGGTGTAGTATGGCCGGACCAGCTCGAGCCGCATGTCCTGTCCGAACCGATTGCGCTGGGCGGAGAACCGAAATTCGTTTCGCCCGCGTCCGAAGGCGTAGTTCGCGAGGTCGACACCCAACAGATCGTTGTACGCGCGGCCGTCGCGCCAGTTGATCGCCGCCAGCGTGGCCGATCCGCCAAGGTTCGAGTCACCGAAGCGCATGCCGCGCACCAGCGGCGATTTCGATTGCAGCGTCGGCTCGAAGACCAGGCTGAAGTCGTCACGGGTCTCGACTTCGAGCCGCACACCACCGGCCTCGTCGTCGAACACCCGGATGCGGGCATCCACCAGAAAGGGCTGCGCACGCAGAATGCGCTCCGACTCGGCGCGGCGGATCTGATTGCACGCATCGCCCACTTTCATCAGCAGGAAGCGGCGCACCACGTCGTCGCGTGTGTTCGCATGCGTCCGCCGGACGGTTCGGCGCACCCACTCGAGACGCGTTGGCAGACGGTCCGTGAACGGAGGCTGCGTAATGACGATGATGTCGCTGATCGGCTGCCCCGCGCACCCCGTCACCGGCAAGCGGCCGCGACTCGAGACCGGCGGCTGCTTTTGTCCGTTGGCGCGCACCTCCTGAGCCGCCGCGGCGCACCACGGCAGAGCAGCGGCCAACAAGACCCCGGATATCACACGGCGGTGGGTCACTTGCCCATTCGGCGCTTGAGGTCCGCCAATCGCTGCTCGGCGTCTGCCTCGCGCTCGGCGCGCGTGCGACGAACTGGTGAGAGCAGGGGGTCCGTCATCGGGTCCGTCATCGAGTCGTCCAACGCGCTGTCTCCGTCCACCGTGCCGCCGTGTTCGAGAGACGACTCGGCCGGGATGTCGTCCGACGCCATCGGTTCCTCGGCCGCGGCCGTGTTCGACCGCGCACCGGGAGCGACACCGGACAGAATCATGCGCAGTTCCCCCGCCATGTCTTCGTAGTCGCGCTCAGCGAGGGAGAGTTCGTGTTGCTGCACCATCTGTTTGGTCTCGAGCATCGAGACGCGTTCTTGATGCTGCACCGCAAAGCGCTCGGCGATCGCGACCGTTTCCTCATCGTTGATCTGCGCGGCCAATCCCTGTCGGCGGCGCACCGTGTCGAGTTCCGCGCGCTCCGAGGCCAGACGCGTATTCGTCGTCGCGAGCGACGCACGAAGGTCGTTGAGCCCCAGCTTCGCGTGCACAAGCGCGTCGCGCATGGCCTGCGTTGCCGTGCGGCGTTCATCTGGATCAAGGCGCGTGGAAAATCCGCGCAAGGCGTCGCGTAGCGGTTCGAACATGGGCGGGAAGGAGATCGGGGAAACTACCCGTCGTGCGCCCGAAGGATAATCGGGGCTAGCTGGAAGCCCGCCACCGCGTGTCGTCGCGCACCTGGCGCATCAGACGTTCGGGCGTGTGCACGTTGGGAAACAGCAAGCGGTCGCTCACGCGGTTCAGCGCCACCCGCAACCGAGGAAATCGCTCGGCCGCCGCGGCGAAGAGTGGGGTCAGACCATGCTCACCCGCCAGCCGATGGTCGGCGGCAAGCCGAAAGCCCCGCTGTCCCATCGTTTCGAAATACCCCAGATCAGGTCCGCCTCGACGCCAACGCCGCTGTTCGATGTGATCGGGAAAGAGCCCGCTCAGCCACAACGCATAGTTGCCCAGATGCGCTCGGGCCAGGAAGCTCCTCGACGCGTCGCCGCTCTCGAGATCGTCGCCGAGCGAAGCGAGCGTGTCGTACGTCGCGTCGTCGTGCTCGGCGATCTGCCGTGCCCGCTGCCGCAGCCCGAAGTGAAGCAGGATTGAGGCCACGTAGTCGGCGATCGGGCGATCCTCTTCGCCGGCCGTGCGCAGCGCGTGCCGAACCAGCACGTAGGTGAAGAGTGGCCACGAGGCGTGGGCACCCTGCCGCGCGCCCAGGAGCCCCTCCAGCAGCCGCGGATCGTCCAGGAGCGCATCCAGTCCTTCATCGAGCAGTTTGGCCTCGGCGTCGTCCTGGGCGCGGCCGGAACCACGCGAAACGAGCCGAACCACCAGTTGAGCATCTTCGCGTCCAAGCCGAGCGCGTGTGTTCGCGAGAATCATGGCGCATCCTCCTTGATTTCACGTACCCCGATCTCCTCTCGCCGGAAACGCTCCGCCGGAGGCCTCTCTCTGTTATTATCGGACGCACACCAGTACGCCAGCGTTTTTTCGGCTGGCTCGCGCGTCCCGTTACCGGCTCCTGTGCTCTACCTCGCCATTCCCGCACACAATGAGGTCGCCACCATCGGCGTCCTGCTTTGGCGGATCCGCACCGTGCTCGCTGAGTTTCCTCGCGAGTACGAGGTCGTCGTGTACGATGATGCGAGCTCCGACGAAACGGCGGAGGTGGCGGAGCAGTACGCGCACGCGATGCCCGTCACCGTGCTCCGCGGGACGGCGCACGTGGGATATGCCGGCGCTCTCGACGCGCTGATCCGGCATGTCTCCGCGCAGACGCGCTATCCGCGTCGCGACGCCATGCTGCTCGTGCAGGGTGACTTCACCGATCCGCCGGGCATCGTGCCCGAGTTCGCGCGTCGCTTCGAAGGCGGTGCCGACCTCGTGGTCGGCGAGCGGATGGTCGTGGCTGACGCGCCGGTGCCGGTTCGCCGGTTGTTCAAGGCGGCGCATTGGGCCATGCGCCTATTCGTGCGCGTCGACGGCGTGAATGACCTCACGGCCTCGATGCGCCTGATCCGGATTTCCGCGCTGCGTGATCTCGTACGCCAGGCTGGCTCCGAGCCGATCTGCGTCGGTGATTCGTGGACGGCGAACGCCGATCTGCTTCTCAAACTGGTGCCGCTAGCCCGTCGGGTGGAGTCCGTCCCGATGGAGCCGACCTACGGCGTGCGCATGCGCGATACGCGCCGCGTGGCAATGCGTGATGCCCTCGCCGCCCTCAAATGGGCCTGGGGAGCGCGCGGCCGACGTGCCGTGGCCGGATCGGCCGCCGACGCCGCAGGAGACGCGGAACGCCGTCCACCGCGCGGAGTCGCGGCCGCCGGCAAGCGCCGCGAAGAAACAGAACTCTCGGTCGAAAAGCTGCGTGAGCGTGTGCGTGACCGGCCGCGTATCGAGGACGAAGAGTCCTTCAACGGTCGGCGCGAAGGGCGGCGGCGCGAGCGTGAACGAGCGAAGGGCGAGCGTCCCGTCGACGAGCCGAGCGAGGCGCCCTCTGGTATTGTCGCGCAGCGCGACGTGGAGAGCGACGTGGACCGCGTGGTGGAGCGCGCAGCGGAAAAGCCGGCCACTGAATCCCGGCCGCCGCGCGCCGAGCGTCCGGAGCGCCCAAAGCGCCCACGTGCCGAGACCAACGACGGCGAGGTCAAGCCAGCGCGCCCCGAGCTCCTGCCGCGTGGTGAGCGTCCGGCGAAGAGCAGTGCGCCGCGTCCACCCCGACGCGGACGCGAGGAATCGCGATCGCCGTACAGCGATCCATCGGTTGAGCTCGAGGATCCGTTCGCGGCTCCGTCGGCAAAGCGCGATGGACCCGAGC
>JAYWIJ010000221.1:0-2272 GCA_043788935.1 Gemmatimonadaceae bacterium
TCCCGACGCCGCGCCGCGCACGGTCACCGACGAGCGGATCAGGGGCGATGACCCAAGCGGCGACGTCGTCACACACGCCGCGCGGCCGGGACGGGCGCACCCGGCGACCTGCACGGACGTGAAGCCTTCGTTGAACAGCAATTCGCTCACACCGGCGCCGTAATCCTCCGGCAGATCGTCCCATTCCCATCCCAACCCGTACGGGCTGCCGGGGAAGGCAGGGGCATCAGCGGCGCGTACGCGTCCGTCGATCCGACGGATACCCGCGGCCCTCAGCGCCGACACCAGTCGGTCGAATGCCACCAGCGGATCAGCGCCTCGCATGGCGACGGATATGCTCGGATCGCCGTCGCCATGCACCACGATGTCGCCACGCAGCACGCCATGTACCACCGGACCCGTACGCACGAACCGCGTCAGCCACTGGAAGTCAGGGCCCAGATGAGCGAGCGCCACGGCCGCCGTGACCAGCTTCATGTTCGATGCCGGCATCGCGAGGCGCGCTGCGTCGCGCATGGCAAGCGTGTCGCCTCGCGCAGGCGCGACGATCAGGATGCCCCAGTGCATGTTGTCGAACTGCGGCAGCGCCGTCACCGAGTCGACCAACGCTTGCAGGGTGCCGGTCCGCACGCGCAGCGGTGCCCGTTGCACTGGGGCTGACACCGCTGCCGCGGGCGGCGCGACCGGCGCCGGCGATGACGTCGTGAGGACGGGCTGCGTCGCGCAGGCGGCGAGCAGCGATGTCAGCGCTGCGCGCATGCAGGTTCGCATCACGTGGCGAGTCCGGTCGTCAGCCATCGTGCCGCGCGCTCGAGATCGTCGACGGTGTTCACGTTGCTGAAGATGCGCGCCGCGTCGGCGGCAGCAAGATGCGTGTCGATTCGCCACCCATCACTTCCCAGCACATCATGCAGCGTGTGCGCGGAGCGATCGTCGCCAAGCACGAGAATGTCCTCTATCGCGCGCATCGACGATCGCTTGTCGTACGCGGCACAGAGCGGCTCCAGCGAGGAGTCCGCGTGCATCGGCACGCAGCTCTTCCTGCCAGCATCGACCTCTGTCGCCAGCTGTTCCAGCAGCGCCGCCGTCACGAACGGCATGTCCCACGCACACACCAGCACCGTTGCCTGCGAGGCTGCGGTGCAGGCAGTGGCCAGTGCGCTCAGGCCGCCGCCGAAATCGTGTACGTCGCGCACCACGCGCAGACCGGGAAACCACTCGGCAGCGTGCGCATCGTTCGCTGCGACGAACACCTCGTCGCACGCCGCCAGCAGCGCTGACAGTGGCCGGTCACACAGCCGCTGTCCGGCGAACGAAGCCAGTCCCTTCGGCGATCCGAATCGCGAGCTCGTTCCGCCCGCGAGCAGCACCCCGCTGCGCAGGGTTGCGCGCACCCTCAGCCCGGCTCGAACGTCGCGCTGAGCGTCGCGTCCTCGGCCACCACCACGCGCGTCACACGCACGGACTCGGGCAGACGCGCCTGCACCTTCATCGCGATGAAGCGCGCCAGTTCCTCACCCGTCGGCACGAGACCGTCGGCTTCGCTGAACTCCGGCACATCGAGATTGATGTTGCGATGGTCGAAACGGTCGCGCACCTCCTCCTGCAGCACCACGTCGAGCACACCGAGATCCACCAGCATGCCCGTCTCACGCAGCACCGGCCCGCTCACACTCACGTCGCAGACGTAGCTGTGCCCATGATAGTTCGGTCGCGCGCACAACCCGAACGTGGCCGCGTTCTGCGCGTCGTCGAAGTGCGGACGACGGTACCGGTGCGCCGCCGCGAACTGCACGCGGCGGGTGAGCGTCGTACGGCCGGTCATCGCCGCCCGAATTCGCGCACGAGGCCCAGTGTCAGCATCGTGTTCCGCACCCAGTCGTTCTTGCTGTTCACGCCGACGATCCGCGGGATGCCCGGCGTCGAATCGCGAAAGCTCTGCGGAAAGGGCACACTGTAGAAGCGATTCGTGATGTCGGCACGCGCCGTCCAGCGCGATCGCGCCGGAGCGAACTTGATACCGATGCCTCCCGATGGCGCAAAGCGGCTGCCGAAGACGAATCCCGACGAGTCGGTGGCGCTGCCACCACCGATCGCGAACCCGGCACCGGCCGTGATGTACGGCACCATCGCCCGCCAGCTCTTGTTGCCGGTCACACGCACCGTGAACGCCGCGTCGAGGAAGTACAGCGCTTCCGACTTCGTACCGCCGATGCGGTTGGCCAGCGGCAGTCCCGGCTGCAGGATGTCACGCGACGATCCCTGTCGCATG
>JAYWIJ010000222.1:0-2265 GCA_043788935.1 Gemmatimonadaceae bacterium
GTGCACGCCCGGAACGCCGAGTGTGACGATGCCGACGTCCTCGCCATCGAACCGCGCAACGAACCGCGCACCGGCCGCGCCGAGCGTGAGATCATGCGCGACGAGCCGCGCGTCGCCGGCCGGAGCCGCCGGCGCGTCACCCGGCGCAGTGGCCGTGTATGCGATCGTCTCGTGCCGCGACGCGATGCGCAGCTTCATCGCGCCTTCGTCGTCCGCACAACGCACGACGCCGCGTGCCGGCGCCACGAACTGTTCGAAGGCACGCGAGATGTCGTCGAGATCGCGATAGATGTCGAGGTGATCCGCCTCGACGTTGAGCGCCACCGCCACGCTCGGTTCGAGCGCGAGGAACGATCGGTCGTACTCGTCCGCTTCCACGACATAGGTGTTCCCGCCGAGTCGCAGGTTGCCGCCCCACATGCCCACGCGTCCGCCGACGACACCGGTCGGATCGAGGCCGGCGGCGGCGAGCGCCTCGGTCGTCATCACCGTCGTGGTGGTCTTGCCATGCGTGCCCGCGATGCCGACGAGCGTGCCGCCGCTCACCGCTTCCGCGAGCGCCTCGGCGCGGCGCACGACCGGGATGCCCAGCGCTCTCGCCGCGAGCATCTCCGGATGCGTTGCCGCGATCGCCGATGAGTACACGAGGGCGCGCGCAGCGGACACGAGACCCGCGTCGTGCGGCGACACGCTGATGCCCAGCTTCACCAGGTCCGGTGCGCCATCGGCATTCGCATCGGTGCCCTGTACGGACACGCCGCGCCGCACGAGCAGTTCGGCGAGCGCGCTCATGCCCGCACCGGCGATTCCGACGAAATGCACGGGGCGCGAGTCGGCCGAACCATCGGAGTGCGTCGAGGAGAGCAGCGTCATTGGATGTGCAATATGCCGAGAGGCGTAGCGCCCCTCAACGGGGAGGAAGGAAGCCGAGCAGCGATCTCGCGATGTCCGCGGCCGCTGTCGGACGTGCACGTCGGCCTGCGGCGTTGCGCATGCTTTCGAGTGCGGCGGGCATGCGCAGGAGCTCACGTACCGTCGCATCGATCGCGTCGGGCGTGAGCTCCTGCTGCGCCAAATACACGGCGGCGCCGGACGCGGCCGTCGCACGCGCGTTGTGCGTCTGATGATCCTGCGCAGCGGTGGGCAACGGCACGAGCACTGCGGGAATGCGCCACGCGCACAGCTCCGCGATGGTCATCGCGCCGGCTCGCGTGATCGCCATGTCGGCGGCGGCGTATGCATCCGTGATGGGCGCGAGGTACGGGCGCACGCGCACCATGCGCGACTCGCGATCGAGATATGCCGATGCCGTCGCACGACCGGTCGCCCAAATGAGCGCGACGCCCTCCGGCAGTCCGCGCGAACACCAGGCCGCGACGGCATCGTTGAGCGCGCGCGCGCCCTGGCTGCCACCGGTCACGAGCACGACGAATGCGTCGGCGGGCAGGTCCCACATGGCGCGCGCAATCGCACGAGCGATCGGAACGTCTGGCGGCGGCTCGATCGGACATCCAAGCGGAAGCACGGGTGTGCCGCTCGGCGGGTGCAGCGACGACTCCGCCTCGGGGAAACCCAGGTAGATCGCATCGGCACCGCGCGAGAAGAGGCGCGTGGTGAGGCCGGGATGACTGTCCGGTTCGTGCAACGCGGTCTTCACGCCGTTCATCTTTCCCCACGCCAGTGCGACGCCTGCCGCATAGCCGCCGGTGCCGACCACCATCAGCGGCGCCGCACCACGCGCGATGCCGTTCAATGCACGAAACGAAGCGAAGCTGCCGCGCAGCGTGCGCCAGTTGTGCCATGGCGTGTGGCGGTAGAGCGGATGCAGGTCGAGCAACGAGAACGGGAACTCGGTCGTCGGCAGGATGTCGCGCTCGATGCCGCGCATGGCGCCGATGAAGAACGGCTGCACGTCCGGTGCCGCGCGAACCAGTGCACGCGCAATCGCGAGACCCGGATACAGATGGCCCCCCGTACCGCCACCCGCGAAGAAGACCCGCGCTGGTCGTGTGCCCGGGCCGGTCACTTCGGCAGCGACATCAGCGGATCGGTCGCGGTGGTTCCATACACACGCTCGCGCGCGCTGCCGATGTTCACGAGGATTCCCGTCATGGCGAGCGTGAGCACGAGATTGGAACGCCCGTACGACACGAACGGCAGCGTGAGCCCTGTGTTCGGCAACAGGCCGATCACGACGCCAACGTGAATGAACGCGGTGAGCACCGTCGCGAAGGTGAGCCCGACGGCGAACAGTGACGTGAACGG
>JAYWIJ010000223.1:0-8004 GCA_043788935.1 Gemmatimonadaceae bacterium
CCACGCATCGCCTCACGGCCGGTGCGTACGTTGTCGTACAGGCGGTCCAGCATCGCCATCTGGTAGCGCTCGAAGAGCGGCAGCCGCGCGTTGGGATCGGGCAGCAGCACACCGAGCACCACGCGGCGTGAGCCCGGCGGGTGGGCGGCGAGATGTGCCGCGATGAACGTCTCATCGACCCGCATGTCGTCGTCGATGATGACGATGAGGGCGCCGGATGCCGCTTCGATGCCGGCGTGCCGCGCCGCGCCTGGACCAGCGTTCACCTGCGTGACCACGTGCAGCGGGCAGGGCAGGGTGTCGCGCAGGGCACGCAGCGCAGGCGCCACCGGCACGTGCGAACCATCATCCACCACCACCAGCTCGTACTGCGTCGCAGGTAGCGTCTGTCGCCCGAGCAGATGCAGCAGGCGCACCAGCGATGCGGTGCGATTGTACGTCGCGATCACGACGCTGACCAGCGGTCGGTGCGTCACGCCGCTCACGCCACGGTTCCCGCCTTCTGTGCCTTTCGCTCGGCCAGCGCATTGCGCGCCAGCAGCGTCAGGCCGTGACGGTCGATCGCTCCGGTGAGTATGCCCGCGGCGAGGTACGCGAGCCCGTCGATCGGCAGTCGCCATGCGCCGATCGGCAGCAGCGCGTAGTCCAGCGCGACGACCGCGAGTGAAATCGCGAGCGTCTTCCCGATCACGGTGATCGTCCGCCGGTCGATGATGTCGCCACCCACCGCGATCATCAGCGCCGCCGCCGCGAAGAGTTCCGTCAGACTGAGGCAGGTGGCCGCACCCATGCCAGCACCTCCCGGTCCGAACGCGCGCTGGAAGACCGGGACGATGAGCAGATTGAGGATCGGCGCGAGGATCATGCTGGCGATCGAGATTCCGGTCGCAGCCCAGCCACGATCCATGCGTACCAGCAGCAACCCGCATACGATTGCCGCGTAGGTGAGCACGAACGTCGGTGCGAGGATGCGCAGGGCGTGACTGGCGACCTCGTACGCGGCGCCGAAGGCGAGTGGCACGATGATCGGCGCGCTCACGAAGAAGGCGAGGGTCACCGGGAACGCCACCACCAGCACCAGTTCCAGCCCACGTCGTGACACCGTGGCGAGTTCCTCGGGTGAGCGTGCCGCCGCGCGCTGCAACAATGGCAGGATCACCCAGGCGATCAGCGGCGAGAGCAGCATCGACATGCCGGCGATCGTCGATGCGGCGCCGTACCACCCCACTTCGGTGTCATTCGCGAGGAACGAGAGGATGCTGACGTCCACGCGCGCATAGATCGTCTGAGCCACGCCGAGCACGTAGTACGGTGCGCTGGCCACAAGTGCGGACTGCGTCGCTGCTCGGTCCACGCGCAACACGAGGCCTGTCTGCGCGCGTGTCATCTGCAGCAGGCACAGGAAGCGCAGCAGCTCCGACGCGAGCATCGACACCGCCACGCCCCGTACGCCGAACCCCAGCCAGAAGCTCATCGCGATGCCGCCGCCCCACGCCAGCTTCGCGCCGATGTTCAGCGCCGCCAGTCCATCCACTTTCGAGGTGGAGTGCAGCACGGCCGCCAGCGTGTTGCTCTGGTTGGCGAGCAGTTGCGCACCACAGAGAATCGCGACGAGCAACAACACGTCCGGCGACTTGCCACCGGCGCTCAGCGCCGGCAGGACCAGGGCGAGCACCACGACGCCGATGCCCGCGCCGGTGAGCATGGTGCCGCCGAGAAAGTCACTGGCATGCTGCGGTCGCACCGGAATTTCCTTGCGGATGTACATCTCGACACCGAGCCAGGTGGTGACCATGGCGATGATCGAGAAGGCGTCGGCAAACTGCAGCGCACCGAAGGCCGCCGGCCCGAGGAAGCGCGGCAGCAGCATCCGGATCACGAGCGCGACGGCCCACGTGCCCAGCAGGGAGCTGCCGAGTTTCAGCGCGTTCGCGAGCGAGTGCGAAACGTCCGAGTGCAGGCCCGAACCGGGAAGACTGGACGCGGCGACCGCATCCTCAGGCGCACGGTCGGCCGCGGCATGGTCCTCGACGTCAGTGGTCACGCAGCGCGGTACGGGGAAGGTGAATCGGACCGATGTGCGGCACATCGGTCTGCCGACTCATCAAATTAGACGATTCCTGTTCAGTGTGGTTACCGTCGGCGATTATTCCGTGAGAACGGGTTCCTGCGAGGGAGCGTCCCAGCGGTACCGAAGGAGCGCCGCCGTGTCGCCCGGCAGAAGAACATGTCCGTTTTCCCGGAACCCCAGCCGCTCGAGCAGACGGCGCGACCGATGGTTGTCGTCCTGCACCACGGCCAGCACCGGTGTGAGTCCGAGCGTGCGATGGCCGAAGTCAAGCGTCGCCGCCGCCGCTTCGTATGCCAGCCCATGCCCCTCGGCCGCCGGCACCAGTGCGAAGCCAAGATCCGGGTGCTCCAGTGCTTCCCGGCGCACGAATCCGCAGAGGCCGACCGGTGCTCCGGTGTCGCGCCGCGACATGAGATGGAGCCCGTAGCCATGCTCCCGATAGCTCTGGCGATACCGCGTTTCGATGAAGTCGGCGGCATCGTCGCTGGTGCGCACGCCACGATCGCCGATGAACTGCAGGAACGAAGGCTCGTTGAGCAACGCACGGACGAAGTCGGCGTCGTCCGTGGTCAGCTCGCGCAACGTGGTGCGTGGAGTCGTGATCAGCGGCATGCGGTGGTTGAGCAGGCGTGTACTGGCTGGGAGAATTCCCGGTGGCGCGCCGTCCGGCTTGACGTCGCGGCGGGGAGTCGGCTACACTTTTTTTCACAACTGAACGCCGTGGTCATTTGCCGCCTCTTGCCGCCACGTAAAATACTGAGCTAAAACGCGAGCGCCCGGCGGCCCTCAGCTTGCCGGGCCTTGTTGTGTGCGGAGTCGTTGGCGGTTGCCGTCGTCTCTGCCCAACACGCTGACCGGGCGGCAGCACTTCATCGCCCCGGAGGCGATCATGAGCACCACTGCTGCCGGTACCACCGCACCCGCCCCGTCGCTCGGTCTTGGCACCCGTGCCATTCACACCGGGCAGGAATCGCACGATCCCGCGACCAACGCGCGCGCCGTACCGATCTACGCCACCACGTCGTACGTCTTCGACGATCCGAACCACGCTGCCGACCTGTTCGGGCTTCGAGCGTTCGGCAACATCTACACGCGGATCATGAATCCGACGACGGATGTCTTCGAGCGGCGGATTGCGGCACTCGAGGGCGGAGTCGCCGCCGTGGCCACGGCGAGCGGACAGGCGGCGCAGACGCTGGCGCTCCTCAATCTCGCGCAGGCGGGCGACGAAATCGTGGCGTCCACCTCGCTCTACGGCGGCACCTACGCGCTGCTGGCGCACACGCTGCCCCGCCTCGGCATCACCACGACGTTCGTCGACCTGGCGCATGGCCCGTCGGCGTTCGCCAATGCCATCACCGAGCGCACCCGCGCCATCTACGTCGAGACCATCGGCAACCCCAAACTCGACGTTCCCGACTTCGAGGCGCTGGCCGCCGTGGCCCATGCCGCCGGACTGCCGCTGGTGGTGGACAACACCTTCGGCACGCCGCTCCTGACGCGTCCCATCGAACATGGCGCCGACATCGTCGTGCATTCGGCCACCAAGTGGATTGGCGGGCATGGTACCGCGATCGGCGGCGTCGTGATCGACGGCGGGCGCTTCGACTGGAAGCGCGCCCCGCGTTTCGCGGCGCTCTACGACACGCCGGAAGCTGCGTATCACGGCCTCGTGTTCGCTGATGCCTTCGGCGCCGTGGATCTCGGCAACGGTCCGGTCAACGCGGCGTTCGCGCTGCGACTGCGCGTGCTCCTGCTGCGCGACATCGGCGCTGCTCTGTCGCCGTTTAACGCGTTCCTGCTGCTGCAGGGGCTCGAGACCCTTCACCTGCGGATCCAGCGCCACACTGAGAATGCGCTCGCCGTAGCGCAGTTCCTCGAGCGGCACCCTGCCGTGTCATGGGTGCACTATCCCGGTCTGTCGTCGCATGCCACGCATGCGCAGGCGACGAAATACCTCACCGGAGGGTTCGGTGGCGTGCTCACCTTCGGGGTGAACGCGGGGGACGACGCCACGGTGGAGGAGCAGGAGTCGGCGGCCCGCCGCGTCATCTCGGCACTGAAGCTGTTCTCGCTCGTCGCCAATGTCGGTGACGCGAAGAGTCTCGTGATCCACCCGTGGTCCACCACGCACGAACAGTTGTCCGAGGGGGAGCGGCTCGCCGCCGGCGTCACGCCGGATCTGATCCGGCTGTCGATCGGCATCGAGGACCTGCCCGACCTGCTGGCCGACCTCTCGGAGGCACTTGGGGCGACGGACGGCGCATTCTGACGGTGTCGTCTGCCGTTCCAGCCGGATCACACCGCAGCACGAAGACCACGAAGCCCACGCGACCTGCACCCGGTCGCGTGGGCGTCGTCTCGTTCGGCCGGGCGCCCTCAGGACAGCGGCAGCGGCAGGCGCGAACGTTCGGCCAGCACGATCCGGTTGCGGCCTGTCTTCTTCGCGGAGTACAACGCACGATCGGCATCCAGCAGCAGGTGGTCGATCTGCTGCCCGCCGAACATCGCCATGCCGACGCTGATCGTGACGGAGACCGCGCTGCCGTCTCCGGTCGGGATCGAAATGGCGGCCACCGCCTCACGCAGCCGATCCACGATGCGGTACGCCGTGTCCTGATCGGTGAGTGGCATCAGCATCGCGAATTCCTCGCCACCCAGCCTCCCGATCACGTCCGCACCGCGCACTGCCGTGCGACAGGCCGCACCGATCGCCATCAGCACCGCATCGCCAACGGCATGGCCATACTCGTCGTTGATCGGCTTGAAGTGATCGATGTCGATCATCGCCAGCGTGAGCGGCTGATTCGCCCATCGCGCCGTCGACGCCATCAGGTCGAGCTGCTCCAGGAAGTACCGTCGGGTTGCCAGTCCGGTCAGATCGTCCACGTTCACCAGCGTCGCCATCTCGGAGGCATAGCGGTCGGCGCGCTCCTTCTCGTCGGTCAGGTTCTGTTCGAGCTGCGACCGCTGGGCCATCGCCGAGCCGATCGGCAGCGCCGTCAGAAACAGCGTCGCGAGATTGAGCTGGAAGTTGAACACGTTCAGCGTGATCTGGTCCGGCGTGCCGGCGCCGGCTCGCGCCGCCAGCACCGTCCCGATCGAGCCGACGACGGCCACGATCACCGTGGACAGCGCCGCACCCAGCGGGCCGAGTCGGAACGACGCCAGCAACACCGTCGGCATCACCAGGAACTGCACCGGCGGGACATCCGGCATGAACACGGCAATGCTGACGCCCAGCACGCCGGCGAGAATCAGTGCGGCTTCCAGCCATGAGCTCCGGGCCAGCATCAGGTCCGGGCCGTTCGTGACGAGATCGTACGCGATCACGGCAATCGGCATCACCACCAGCAATCCGAGCACGTCGCCCAGCACCCACTTGATGAAGATCGTGGTGAAGGGCGCACCGGCCAGCAGGTTGGCCGACATCGCGCTGAGCACGCCGGAACAGAGCGCCGCCGTGACCGACGCCACGATCAGCACCACCACGTCGCTGGAGCGCTGGAACAGCACGTGATTCCGCGTTTCGCGACGGATGATCGCTGCCGCGATGAACGCCTCCACGAGATTCGCCACGGTGATCGAGACCGCCGTGACCGCCGTGTTTCCATTGACCAGATTCGCCGCAACGCTGCCGATGGCGCCGGCCACCATGATGTCCATCCAGCGGCGGCGCCGGGACAGCAGCAACGCGGCCACCAGCATCCCGTTCGGCGGCCAGAGCGTGGCGATGTTGCCTGCCTGACGGCTGATCGCCAGTCCACCCAGCGCGCTCGCGAGATAGCCGACCGCAATGACCGAGATCAGCAGCGCGAGCCGGCGGATCGAGGGGTCCGCAGCCGGCGCTGGCGCTTCGACGTCGGACGTCACCGGAATGGCCACGTCAGCCGATGTGCTGGATGGCGTACCCACGTTCCTGCGCGCGGTTGACGCCCACGATGCCGGCCGAGACGAAATGCGCGTTCGGCAGCACCGAGGCCTTCAGCTCCTCGTACACCTCCGCATTGCGAAGCGAGAGCTTCTGCGCGATCACACCGGCGTACGCGCGCGTCGCCATGTCACAGAGCGCGAAGTGCACGCCGCGATTCACCATCGCCGTCAGCGTCTGTTCGCGATTCGGCAGCAGCGTACCGTAGCCCGTCGTCTGGTAGACGTTGATCACCGGTACGGCATTCGTTTTCGGATCCTTGAAGCCGATCCGCTCCCCGAGCGGCGCACCATACTTCGCCCAGATCGCGTCATCGAACGCAAAGGCCGTGGCGAAATGGCGGAGAATCAGGATGACTGCATTGTCGCGATCCTCGAGACCGTATCCGCTCTTGCTGGCGGTCAGGAAATTCGACGCGAACGTGATCGCCTCACCGACACCTGACGCCGAGGTGACGTCGAAGCAGAAACGGTGCTTGCCCGGCACGGCGTCCATCCAGTCGTCCTGCGGGTGCCGCGCCGGCAACCACGGCGCCGACTCGGTGCGCTGGGCGCGCGCGGGCGCAGCGCCGACGCCGAACGCAGCGAGCCCCGCGCCGAGGCGGGCCATGAACGAACGACGGGCGAGAGACGGATCGGGCTCGTTGGGGGGCATGGGCAGGAAGGCTGGACGGAAGGGCGGGCAAATGTGCGGGCAAACGTGCGGGCAAACGTGCGGAGGGCGGTCGCCCGCAATTCGCGTCGGCACGTCCGCGCTCGATGAATCGCGTTGACCGGAGCTGTGGCGTGGGCCAGCTTGCGAGACACCTTCAGCCCGTGCCGCATGCGATCGACTCACTGCCAGATATTACGTTCGCTTCTGCTGTCCGGCATCATCGCCTGTCAGCCCCGTGACACCGCGCGTCCGGTGGGCCAGCGTCTCTCCCTGACGCCCCTCCCGAGCCCGGCGGGTGCACGCGCCGCGGAGCCATTCGTCAGCACCACGCGCGACGGAAATCTAGCCATGAGCTGGCTCGAGCGGGGAGACGATTCGGTCACGGTTGCCCTCCGCCTCGCGACGCTCGATTCGACGGGCGCGTGGACCGTGCGCCCCGACGTGATCCGGTCGCAGCGGCTCTTCGTGAACTGGGCCGACTTCCCGTCCGTCGTCTCGCTGTCGGACGGTCGCCTGCTGGCGCACTGGCTGCAGAAGAATGGCGCCGGGAAATACGCGTACGACGTGCGCCTCGCGCAGTCGACCGATGGCGGCGCGACCTGGTCATCGAGCGTCACCCCGCATGGTGAAGGCATTCAGGCGGAACATGGATTCGTCACGCTCCTGCCAGGCGACGACGGCTCGGCCGACATCCTCTTTCTGAACGGCAGTGAACCGCCGCCACCGCCGGCCAACGTGCCTGCGGGCACCGAGGTCAGAGGACCACCGATGCGACTCGCGCATGCGCGCTGGGGCAGCGACGCCGGCGCGCCACCACCGCCGACCATCCTCGACGAACGCACCTGCGACTGCTGCCAGACGGCCGCTGCCGTCACCACACGTGGTCCGGTCGTGCTCTACCGCGATCGGAGCGAAACCGAAACGCGCGACATCAGCGTCCGCCGTCTCGTGAACGGCGCCTGGACAGCCTCCTCGCCACTGCACGCTGACAACTGGACGATCGACGCCTGCCCGGTGAACGGGCCCGCCATCTCCGCCGTCGGTGACACGGTGGCCGCCGTCTGGTTCACCGGCGCCCGCGATACGGCGAAGGTGCAGCTCGTCTTCTCGTCCGACGCCGGTGCGACGTTCGGCGCCCCGGTGCGCATCGACGCCGGTGTGCCGGCAGGTCGCGTGGACGTCGAGATGATCAACGGTGCCGAGGCGATCGTGACGTGGGTCGAGCGCACGGCCAAGGACACCTCCGAGGTCCGCGCACGCATCGTCCGCCGCGACGGCACGGCCGAGCCGTCCTTCACGGTGGCGAAGCTGCCGCAGGGGCGCGCCAGCGGATTTCCTCGCATGGTGC
>JAYWIJ010000224.1:0-7985 GCA_043788935.1 Gemmatimonadaceae bacterium
GTGCCGTTGCTCGGCAGCAAGGAAGGTCTTTCGCACCTCGCACTCGGCTACGTGAATGAGGGCGACGTGACCATCGTGCCGGAACCGGGCTACAACGCGTACAAGGGTGGCACGTTGCTCAGCAGCGGTACGCCATACTTCTACGCGCTGCGCCCGGAAAACGACTTTCTCGTGGATGTCGACGCGGTGCCGGACGATGTGCTGCGGCGCGCGCGCATCCTGTACCTGAACTATCCGAACAATCCGACTGCCGCGATCGCACCGCGCGATTATCTGGAGCAGGTCGTGCGCCGCTGTCGCGAACTCGACATCCTGCTGATCTACGACAACGCGTATTCGGAAATGGGCTTCGACGGCTACGTGCCGCCGAGCATCTTCGAGATCGATGGCGCGCGCGACGTGGCGATCGAGTTCCACTCGCTGTCGAAGACGTACAACATGACCGGATGGCGTTGCGCGTGGGCCTGCGCGAAGCCCGAGATCATCACGACGCTGTCGAAGGTGAAGAGCTACGTGGACACCGGTGCGTTCATGGCTGTGCAACAGGCAGGTGTGGCCGCGATCGAAAGCTGGGCCGAGTTCGTGCCGGCGAACGTCGCCGTGTTCCAGGCGCGACGCGATGCTGCAGTGGAGGCGTTCCGCGAGGCCGGCTTCACCTGCGACGTGCCGAAGGCGGCGATGTATCTCTGGATTCCGCTGCCTGACGGCATTTCGTGCGATGCATTCTGCGATCGCCTGCTGGAGGAGGAAGGTGTGATCGTCATGCCCGGCACGGGTTTCGGGAAGAGCGGGGAAGGGTTTTTCCGCATCAGCTTCATCGCGTCGCCGGAGCGGCTGCGTGAGGCCGCAGTGCGTGCAGGGCGCGTACTCGCCACGTTCGGACTCGCAGTCTGATGCGTTTTTCGCCACGACCGCCGGACCAGCGATCGCGCGGCGCGATCGTCGTCTCCGCCGTGCTGCACGTCGTGGCGGCGGCGGGATTGCTGCGGGTCGTGGTGGGTTCGACGGGCATCGCGGAGTGGCTGATCGGTCCGCAGGCGGCAGAGCAACGCGAGCGGATTCAGATGGTGGCCGTGTCGCCGCCGCGCGGCGAGAATGGTGGCGGCGCTCCGGCGAACGCAAAGCTGGCACCATCGGTGGCGCCGCGCAGCAATGTGCTGGTTGCGCCGGCCACGGTACCGACGAGCATCCCTGATGCCGGAGGGCGCGGCGGCAGTGGTGGCGGCACCGGAACGGGTGTCGGTAGCGGCAGTGGAGCCGGCGCGGCCCGAGGCCTGGTGCCGGGGTACGATCCGCGCCTGTATCCGGGCGCACCGGCGGAGCCGCAGGTCGTCCGGACACCGAAGGAGCGGCTCGACAGCGTGATCGCAGAACGCTTCGCCGAATACTCCGACAGTGTCGCCAACGCGCCCCGCAATGCCAATGGCGTCACGGAGGATGGTCGCGGCGACCTGACCATCACGCGCGGCGGCAAGAAGTACGGTTGGTCGCAGCGGGGCATCGTACTCGGCAACATCACGTTGCCGGCGCCACTGCTCGCCTTGCTGCCCTTGAATCGCGTCGGCAGCAACCCGATGTCGATCATCCGGCAGGAAAATCCATGGGCGATGCGCGCCGCAATTCAGAACGGCGCGCAGGTGGCGCTGAATGCGGAAACGTTCAACGAGCGCGTGAAGCGGATTCGCGAGCGTCGTGATCGCGAGCGCCGTGACGCACGCGACGGGCAGCCGCAAACGCAGCAGCCCGTCGCTCCGGTGCCGATCCAGCCGCAGGATCGCGACTAGGTCGCAATGCCGCGCGTCAGTCAGGCTGCGGCTTCATCCGCGCCCGATCCGACCGCGCTGAACTGCACGGTGCCGCGAAAGACGGCGTGCACCACACCAAGCACCACCTGCTCGTCGCCTGGCGGCACAGGGATCGGCGTGACGTCCGCCGCCATTCCGACCAACGTGATCGTCGCGCTGCGCTGCTCGACACTTCGCACCACTGCATCGGATCCGACGCGGACGGCGACGAGATCACCATCGAGCGCCGCGAAATCAGGATTCACGAGGACGGTGCAATCGCGCGGAATGCCGCACGACGCCATCGCATCGTCGGCCACGCGCACGAAGAACGCGTTGTCGCTCGGTGAGAGTCGCCGGTCGATCACGATCGAGTCGACTCGGTTCTCCGGCGTGACGGCGGGGCCGAAAGCAGCCAGATGGCCGAAGTACGGCACGGCGCGCGTGGCTCCCGGCTGCGTGCCGAGGATACGCAAACCACGTGAGCGCGCCTGGTTGCGCTGGATGTAGCCCTTGCGGGCGAGGTTGCCCAGCACATCCGACACGGTCTTCGTCGACTTGATGTCGAACTGGCGACCGATCTCACGGATGCTCGGCTGGTAGCTGTTCGCGGCCAGGAACTCGATGAGATACTGGTAGACCTTCTCTTCCGTGGGCGTCAACACTTCACTCATAAGGCTCCCTGCGACTGAGCGCAGGGAGCCCGGAATGGGCCCTACGCCGTGGTCGCCAGCATGTCCAGCGTCCGGGCGAGACGAGCGAGGCACCGATCCCTGCCGATCAGCGTCAGGACATCGAAGATGCCCGGGCTGACGGAGAGTCCGGTGACCGCGACCCGAAGCGGGGTGAAGATCTTCCCCGCCGCGAGGCCGCGGGACTCCGCGAGCGTTCGCAGGGCTGGCTCGAGGGCTTCGGCCGTCCAGGCCGGAGCGCCGACGAGCGCATCCCGTGTCGCAGAGAGAATGTCGGCACTGAGGGCCCGATCCTTCAGCAGTACCTTGGCAACGGCGTCCTGGTCGTACTCGATCGTGTCGAGGATGTAGGGGCGGGCCTGCTTCACGATCTCCTCGACCGTCCGCGCCCGGACGCGCAGCTGGTCGACGAGATGCGCGGTCCACGACGGATCCTCGGCAAGCTTCTCGGCCGTCGCGACTTCGTGCCGGATGAGCGCATCGATCACGCGCGGGAGCACCTCCTCCAGCGGGCGAAGCGACAGGTGCTTCCCGTTCATCCATTCCAGCTTTTCCGTGTCGAACACCGCCGCCTTCCTGTGCAGGCGATCGAGCGTGAAGTGCTGCAGCATCTCTTCGGGCATCATCAGTTCGAGATCGTCGCCGGGGCTCCAGCCGAGCAGCGCCAGAAAGTTCGCCATCGCGGTGGGCAGGATGCCTTTGAATTCCCAGTCGCCGACAGCCGCCGCATCACGACGCTTGCTGAGTTTCTTGCCGTCGGTGCCGTGAATCATCGGGACGTGTGCGAACTGCGGCAGCGGCGCGCCGAGCGCCTGATAGAGCAGGATCTGCTTTGGCGTGTTGGAGATGTGATCATCGCCGCGCATCACGATCGTGATGGCCATCGCGATGTCATCGCTGACGACGGCGAGGTTGTAGATCGGCGTGCCGTCGGAGCGGAGGATGATGAAGTCCTCGATCTCCTTGTTCTCGAATGCGATGCGGCCGTGGACGATGTCTTCCCACGCGGTTGTGCCGTCGGGCACGCGGAAGCGGATGGTGTACGGCTCGCCGGCGGCGAGCTTGTGCGCGATCTGCTCGGGCGTCCAGCTGGCCAGCCATCGATCGAAGCGGAACGGCACCTTGCGAGCCTCGGCGTCGGCGCGGAGCGCGTCCAGCTCGGCGACGGTGGTGAAGTCCAGGTAGGCCGACCCGTTCGCGACGAGACGTTCGGCGTCGGCCTTGTGGCGGGCGACGTTGGCGCCCTGGTAGACGACATCCTCGTCCCAGTCGAGTCCAAGCCATTCCAGCCCGCGAAAGATGGCGGCGGTGCTCTCATCGGTGCTGCGGGCCTTGTCGGTGTCCTCGATGCGCAGCAGGAACTTGCCGCCGCTCTTGCGGGCCCACAGCCAGTTGAAGAGCGCGGTCCGGGCGCCGCCGACATGGAGGTAGCCGGTCGGGGACGGGGCGAAGCGCAGGCGGGGCGGAGTGGTGCTCATACGGGGGGCGGCGACAGGGGGAACAAGAAAAACGGGCCCACCGGAAAGTTGGTGGGCCCGTTCGCACGGAGCGAGAGGGATTCGAACCCTCGGTACCAGTTTCCCAGTACGCCGGTTTAGCAAACCGGTGCCTTCAGCCTCTCGGCCATCGCTCCAACAGTCTCCGAAGCTATCCGCTCACCGGGGCGGGCACAACGTCTCCATTCCTGGCCCTCGTACTGACCCGGCTGTCCGCCCGCTGCGAGGCACCGCTCTGTCCAGGCAACGGCAACGGCAATGGCGACTGCTCATTGCGGAACAACACAGCCGATAAACGGCCAGTAGCGGGTTAGCTCAGCTCGATGTGCAGTTCCCACGAAAAAGTGCAGCGCCATGGCGGGTGCGCGACGGCACGGGAGGATGTTTGGCTGTTTTGCGGCTGTGCAGATTTGCGCTTCAGCAGTTGTGCTTTGCCGTTGCCGTTCCGCCGTTGCCGTTCAGCTGTTCGTGTTCCGCTGTTGCTGTTCTGCGGTTGTTCCGGTCAGCGGCCGTTCAGTTCGGCGATGTGCAATTGAACAGCTCGCTCCCCGCACCGCAGTCTCGCGTGGCACACTCGAATGCGGTGAACTGCACGAGCGACCTGTGCTGACGGATACATCAGGCATCGCATCATTGCGCACGCTTCTTGCTTGTCGTAGGCCTGACCGGCGTTGTCGCGGTCGTCTGATCATGAGGCACGATGCGCGATGCGTCGCGTGCCCGCGATGTTCAACAAGTGGGACCAGGAGAATTACGACATGAAGCGAATCAATACACTCAGCATTGCCGCCATCCTCGCGCTCGCTACGGCGTGCAGCAATACCGCCAAGGGCGTCGAGAAGGATGCGGAGACCGCAGGTGACAAGATCGAGACTGCGACGGATCGTGCTGCCGGCGCGACCGCAACGACGGCTGAATCCGCCAGCAGTGGCGCCGGTGCGGCCATGCAGACCGGTGACGTGAAGACGGCGCTGCTCGCCGATTCGCGCATCAGCGCAGACAACATCAACGTCGACAGCAATGGCGACACCAAGACGATCACGCTGAACGGCCATGTGCCGACCGAAGCGCAGAAGAAGATCGCCGAGGAGATCGCGAAGGCGAAGGCGAACGAGTGGTCGGTCGTCAACAACCTGACGATCAAGCCGGACTGAGTTGGTTCGTTGGCTGCTGAGCGCTGACTTAGCGTGACGCAGTAGCACATCGGGGCGCAGAGGTTGCGGATCGGACGATTGGGACAACAGCCCCGCTCAGTCTGTCTCCGCCTCCTCTGCGCCCATTCTGTGTTGCGGCATCAAACCGCCACGGGCTCAGTTGCATGAGGACGCGCGATGCCGAAGGTGCCCTACAGATTCCGGCGCGTCATTTCGTTCACCGCGAAGTCGGCCGCCCGTGCGGTGAGCGCCATGTACGACAACGACGGATTCTGACAGGCGGTGGATGCCATGCACGCGCCGTCGGTGACGAACACGTTGGGCGCGTCCCAGACCTGATTGTGCTTGTTGAGCACGGAGTTCTTCGGGCTCGTGCCCATGCGCGCCGTGCCCATCTCGTGAATGCCCTGGCCCAGCGCGTAGCCGTAGTCGAAGGTCTTGACGTCCTTCACACCGGCAGCGGACAGCATCTCCGCCATGTCGTTCCTCATGTCCACGCGCATCAGGCGTTCATTCTCGCCGATCTCCGCGTCGATTTTCAGCACCGGTAATCCCCACTTGTCCTGTCGCTCCAGGTCGAGCGTCACGCGATTGGCGTGATTGGGGAGCACTTCGCCGAAGGCCGTGCCGCCAATCGTCCACTGGCCCGGTTGTGCCATGCGATCCTTGAAGTCACCACCGATGCCGAGTTCCGCGACGGCGCGTGACCAGCTCTGACGACTGGCGCCGCCTTCATAGCCGAAGCCGCGCAGGTAATTGCGCTTGTCGCCCATCAGGTTGCGATAGCGCGGGATGTACGATGGATTCGGGCGCTGACCGTACTGGTACTTCTCCTCGAGCCCTTCGATCACGCCCTCGGCACCGAGGCGGAAGTGGTGATCCATGAGGTTGTGGCCAAGCTCACCCGAGCTGCTGCCCAGACCTTCCTGCCAGATGTCGCGGGCGGAGCGCAGCAGGAGCCAGGTGGAGTTCAGCGTGGACGCGCAGAGGAAGATGACGCGCGCGTTGTATTCGGTGGCTGCACTGGTGAGTGCGTCGATCACGCGCACGCCGGTGGCCCGCTTGGTGTTCCTGTCGTACACCACCTCACTGACGATCGAGTGCGGCTTGAGCGTCAGTCGTCCGGTGGCGCGAGCCGCCGGCAGCGTGGAGGACTGCGTGCTGAAGTAGCCGCCATACGGACAGCCCAGCCAGCAGGCATCGCGGGACTGACAGGCGCCGCGGCCCGGTAACGGACGCGTGAGATTGGCGGTGCGGCTGGAGATCATCTTCCGCCGGCCGTCGTACATCTTCTCCAGTCGACCCTTGAACAACGACTCGGCGCAGTTCAGCGGCATCTCGGGCTGAAACTCGCCATCGGGCAGCTGTGGCAGGTTCTCGATGGAGCCGGCGATGCCCGCAAACTTTTCGACGTAGCTGTACCACGGGGCGAGATCGGCGTAGCGGATCGGCCAGTCGGTGCCGACGCCTTCCTTCGCGTTCGCCTCGAAGTCGATGTCGCTGAGGCGAAAGCTGCAGCGACCCCACATCAGTGAGCGGCCGCCGACCTGATAGCCGCGATACCAGTCGAAGCGTTTCACTTCGGTGTAGGGCGCGTCCTGTTCGTTCACCCAGAAGTCCGGATTCTTTTCGTTGAGTGCGAAGCGGCTGCGCTCCAGCACCGGACGCGCCGCCCGCATGGCGCGCGTCGGCGTGCCGCGATGCGGATACTCCCACGGGGCCTTGGTCGCGTTCGGGTAATCCTTGAGGTGTTCGACGTCGCGCCCGCGCTCGAGGAGCAGCACGCGCAGACCCTTCTCGGTGAGCTCCTTGGCCGCCCACCCACCGGAAATTCCGGATCCCACGACGATCGCATCCCACGTTTCCGCCACCACCGCCTCCGTTGCCGTCACGAGTTGGGTTCCATCCTGCTGCCGGACCACATGCAAGGTGTGCGCTGTGCACGGCGGGCGCCACGAGCAGTGCGGCCGGCAAACGACACGGGTTGCGGGGTTGTCGCCGCCGCACGAGCATAGCTTGAGCGTTGCGGTGACGGCGCACTTCCGTGCCGTCGCCCGACCTGCCGACCGTTCTGCCTACCATCGCATGCCTACCGCTCGCCGGCTGTCCGTCATCATGCGCTTCGGGGCGCTGCTGCTGGTCATGATCGCGTGCCACTCGCGCTCGGACGCGCAGGTCACGTCAGCCACCGGGGAGGCGCGAGTACGGCAACTCGCGGCCGACAGCGTGTTTCACAATGACTGGGCGAACTTCGCCCGCTATCGCGACGCCAACGCCCAGTTGCCGACACCCAGGCCCGGTGAGCAACGGGTCGTGTTCATGGGCAATTCCATCACGGAAGGGTGGGTGCGGCACTGGCCCACGATGTTCGCCGGCAAACCGTACGTGGGCCGCGGCATTGGCGGGCAGACCACGCCGCAAATGCTCGTCCGCTTTCACGCCGACGTGGTGGCGCTCAAGCCGGCGGTGGTCGTGATCCTCGCAGGTACGAACGACATTGCCGGTAACACCGGACCGTCCACCAACGAGATGATCCAGCAGAACCTGCAGGCGATGACCGAGATCGCGCAGGCGAACGGCATAAACGTGGTACTCTCCGCGATCCTGCCCGTGTTCGACTATCCGTGGCGTCCCGGATTGCAACCGGCACCGCGCATCGTGGCGATCAATCGCTGGATGCAGTCGTACGCCGCGCGCGTGGGCGCCGTCTACCTCGACTATCACTCCGCCATGAAGGACGAGCGCGATGGATTGCGCGCAAACCTCGGCGGTGATGGCGTGCACCCCAACGAGGCAGGATATCGCATCATGGCAGGGCTGGTGGAGCCGGCCATCGCGACCGCGCTCCGCCGCCGTTGA
>JAYWIJ010000225.1:0-2251 GCA_043788935.1 Gemmatimonadaceae bacterium
TGACCTTGCCAGCGCGCGCGGCGCATGCTCGCGGCTCGAGCAGCAGCTCCGTTCGATCGAGGGCGCGGTACGCAACGTCGCGATGTACCTGGTCTCGCCCACGGGTACCATCGAGTCGTGGAACGAGTCGGCGGAGCGCGTGCACCAGTGGTCGTCGTCGGAGCTGCTCGGACAGCCGATCAGCGCGCTTCTCCCCGAGTCGGGCAACAACGAGCTGCACGTGCGTGATACGCTGGCGCTGGCGTCGCAGAACGGCTGGTGCGAGGAGGAAGGCAATCGGATGCGCCGCGACGGCACAATGTTCTGGGCGAACATGGTGATCACCGCGCTGCGCGGCGACGACGGCGTCGCGACGGGATTCTCTGTGGTCACGACGGATCTCTCGGAGCGCCGGAAGCTCGAGGACGCGACGCGCGAGGACGCGACGAGTCCGACAGACTATCTCACGGGTGTCTCCACGCGCCGCGCATTCTTCGAGGTCGCCGGCTCGGAGGTCGCGCGCGGACGCCGCTACACGCAGCCGCTTTCGTTGCTGCTGGTCGATCCGGACCGCTTCCGCGAGCTGGTCGAGACGCACGGCGAGAAGTTCGGGGACGAGCTGCCACGCGCGGCCGATGGAGTCGGTCACGTCGAAGTCGATCTTCGGGCCGTAGAACGCGCCGTCGCCTTCCTTCATCTCGTACGGGCGTCCCGTGCTGTCGAGCGCCGCACGCAACGCCGCCTCGGCGCGATCCCACAACTCGTCGTCGCCGATGCGCTGCTCGGGACGCGTCGCGAACTTGAGCTTCGCCGTGAGCCCGAACGTGTCGTAGTAGCCCAGGATGAAGTTCATCAGGAACTGCACCTCGTCGGCGATCTGGTCCTCGCGCAGGTACACGTGACAGTCGTCCTGCGAGAACTGCCGCACGCGCGTGAGACCCGACAGCGCGCCCGAGAGCTCGTTGCGGTGCAGCACGTCGAACGTGACGTAGCGCATCGGCAACTCGCGATACGAATGCTTCGTGGCCGCGAAGAACAGGTGATGCGAGGGACAGTTCATCGGCTTGAGCGACATGTCATGCTCGCCCGTCTCGTTGTCGAGCACGAGGAACATGTTCTCGCGATACTTGCCCCAGTGCCCAGACTGCTCCCACAGACGCTTGTTGTACAGCAGCGGCGTCTTGATCTCCTTGAATGCCTCCTGCTGACGTTCGCGCACGAACGCCTCGAGCGCGTTGTAGATCGTCGTGCCCTTGGGCGTCCAGAACACGCCGCCCGGCGCCTGCGGGAAGAGCTGGAACAGGTCGAGCTGCTTGCCGAGCACGCGATGATCGCGCTTCTTCGCTTCCTCAATGCGATGCAGGTGCGCGTCCAGCTCTTCCTTCTTGAAAAAGGCCGTTGCGTAGATGCGCTGCAGCATCTGGCGCTTCTCGTCGCCGCGCCAGTACGCGCCGGCCGCCGAGAGCAGCTTGAAATGCTTGAGGTACGACGTGTCCTGCACATGCGGTCCACGGCACAGGTCGATGAACGGCCCGTCCGTGTACGTCGAGATGACTTCGTCGCTGCCCTCGAAGTCGTCGAGACGCTCGAGCTTGAGCGGATCGTCGGCGAAGCGCACGCGCGCCTCGGCGAGCGACACTTCCTCGCGCACGAACGGATACTTCTCCGCAATGACCTTGCGCATCTCCGCCTCGAACGCCGCGAGGTCATCGGGTGTGAACGGCTGCGCGACTTCGAAGTCGTAGTAGAAGCCGTCGTCGATGGCGGGACCGAACCCGATCTTGGCGTCGGGACGCAGGCGGCGCACCGCGGTGGCGAGGATGTGCGCACCGGAATGCCGCAGCACGCCCAGCGCGCGCGGGTCCTTGTCCGTGACGACGACGAAGGCCCCGGACTTGCGGAGCGGCGTCATGAGATCCTGCACGTCACCATCCACCGCAACGGCGATCGACGCCTGCAGCAAGCGGGCACCGATCGACGCTACGACATCGCGCGCAAGCGTTCCCGCCGGCACCTCCCGCGTCGAACCGTCGGGAAGTGTCAGGACGAGTGCGCCGCCGGCTGTTTCAGTGCCGGCTGGTTCGGTCTGCGATGGGTGTGACATGAAGCGAAGGAGTTGTCGCGGTGGCGTTGCGGAACTGCAGGCACGGAGGCCGAGGCCGACGCGGAGAACCCAGCGGTTCGCCTCGCGGAGCAAGGCCGCTGAAGTTATCGTTGCGGAGATACCCGCGCCACCTGAGCGCCACGCACGCGCTACTCGAGGATCGATGCA
>JAYWIJ010000226.1:0-32600 GCA_043788935.1 Gemmatimonadaceae bacterium
TGACGTCATGCCCCAGTGCGGGGAAGGCGGAAGGCTGCGGGTGAGGGCTGTAGCGTATCGACGGGCTTCAAAAACCCCTTCTCGTTCCACTCTGGTGAACATGGGCGTACCTGCTTCGGCGGGGCGCCCATGTTCGTCGTTGTGAATCACGCCTGCTGCGGGAACGCCGACGGCGAGTAGGTTCTTAAGTCGCAGGAGCGGTGCGGTCTGCAGCCGCCGTGACCCCTTTGGCCGGCACCCGCGCAGCAGCGCCGGGCGCCAGTGAGTGATGATGCCGATCGTGACCGCCACGCGGCGCCTGCGCTTCAACGCGGCCCACCGCATTCACAATCCGGAACTGTCCGATGCCGAGAACACCCGGCTGTTCGGCATGTGCAACAACCCGAACTGGCACGGACACAATTACACGCTCGAAGTGTCGGTGGCCGGCGAGATCGATCCGGTCACGGGATATGTGATGGATCTTGGACACTTGCGCGCGATCGTCGAGCGGGAAGTGATCGAGCAGATGGACCACCGCAACCTGAATCTCGAAGTCGCGATTCTGCGCGGTATCAATCCGACGGCCGAGAACATCGTGGTGGCGTGCTGGAACGCCATCACCCCGCATGTGGCCCCCGCAACGCTGAGCAGGCTCCGACTCTGGGAGACCGAGAACAACTATGTCGAGTATTCAGGTCATTAGGCCGCACGACGCCGATGAGGCGTTCGACGGCGTCCGTCCGGCAGTGTCGGGTTCGGCGCTGGCGGAGTACGAAGCACTGGTGCGTCGCCAGTTGCAGCTGCTCGGCGAGGATTCCGATCGCGAAGGGCTGATGAAGACGCCGAGCCGCGTAGCCAAGGCCATGGCGTGGCTCACGCGCGGCTACGAAATGAATGCCAGCGAAGTCATCGGTGACGCGCTGTTCGAAGAAGATGCCGATGGCATGGTGATGGTCCGTGACATCGAGCTGTACTCGATGTGCGAGCATCACATGCTGCCGTTCTTCGGCAAGGCGCACATCGCCTACATCCCCGACGGTCGCGTGGTCGGCCTGTCGAAGCTGGCGCGCGTGGTCGAAGTGTTCGCGCGCCGCCTGCAGGTGCAGGAGCGCATGACGGAGCAGATTGCGCAGGCGCTGGCTGACGTGCTCAAGCCGAAGGGCGTGGGCGTCGTGATCGAGTGCGCACACATGTGCATGGCCATGCGCGGTGTCGAGAAGCAGAACTCCAAGACGATCACCTCGGCGCTCATCGGCAACTTCCGCAGCGACGCCAAGACGCGCGAGGAATTCCTGCGCCTGGCGCACGGGCCGCGCTGACGGTTCTGCCGTCATGCGGTACCTGAACGACCGCAACGCCGCCGGCCGATGTCATCGCGCCGGCGGCGGTACATTTCAGGCATGTCCAACCAGCCCACCGCCGTCATCACCGGCGCCTCCAAAGGCATCGGCGCCGCGCTCGCCCACCGCTGCGTACGCGAAGGGATGCGCGTCGCACTCATCGCGCGGACACCCGGACCGCTGCAGGCGCTGGCCGCGGAACTGGGCGAGGCGGCGCTCAGTGTGCCGTGCGATCTCGCTGACGCGCCTGCGGTGCAGGTTGCCGCGGAGCAGATCGTGGCAGCCTTCGGCGGCGCCCCCGACCTGCTGGTGAACAATGCTGGTCTCTTTCAGCTTGCCAGTGTCGAGACGATGTCGCCTGCCGACTTCAGCGCCGTGCTGCAGGTGAACCTGGTGGGGCCGTTCCTGCTGACGCGCGCGCTGCTGCCCGCCATGCGTGCGCGTGGCACTGGCAGCATCGTCACGCTGGGGTCCATCGCCGACCGCAACGTGTTTCCGGAAAACGGCGCGTACGCGGCCAGCAAGTACGGGCTGCGCGCGCTGCACGAGGCGATGCGCGCGGAGCTGCGCGGCAGCGGCGTGCGTGCGATACTCGTGTCACCCGGCCCCGTCGATACGCCGCTCTGGGATCCGCTCGATCCCGACAATCGCCCCGGCTTCACGCCACGGGCATCGATGCTGACGGCGGATGATGTGGCTGACGCGATCTGGTTTGCGGCGTCGCGTCGCGCGAGCGTGAACATCGACGAGCTGCGCCTGTCGCGGAGCTGACACGTGTTCACGGAGCTCATCGACATGCTGCGCTGTCCGCAGCCGCACGAGGACAGCTGGCTCGTGGCCACGAGCACGCGCACCGGCAGCCGGCACATTCTCGACGGGAAACTCGGCTGTCCCGTCTGCAAGACGACCTTCGACATCACCGAGGGCGAGGTGATGTTCACCAGCGCGCCGGTGCTGCGCAGTGCGATCGTGCTGGACGATGACGCCGCCTTTTGCCTGGCGGCGCAATTGCACCTCGTCGAGGCGCCGCAGCCGGTGATGCTGGTGGGGCAGTGGTCGCGCGCCGCCGCACCGTTACGCCGGATCGTCTCCACCGTGACGATGTTCGTCGGCGACGCATCGTCGGTGATCGCACTCGACGAGAAGGTCAGCACCCTGCGGCTGCCTGCGACCGGTATTCCTCTGGCGACCGGCGCGCTGCGTGGTCTCGCGCTGGACCGCGCGCACGCAGGCGACGGCTACGTGCGTGACGCGTCGCGCGTGCTCGCCACCAAGGGCCGCCTCGTCCTGCCCGCCGGCGTGCATCTGGACGACACCCTCTGGCGCACACTCGCCAGCGACACCGAGGTCACCGTCGCCGAGCGGCTGCCCGTCGCCACGGAGCCGATCGCGCTGCGGCGCGCACCGGCGGCACCGCTCTTCGATCGCTGACGTCTGAGGCCGGGCACGTAACGAGCCACAGCGAACAGCCACAGCGCATCGCAGAATCGAACTGCCGCTGAACAGAGGAACCGCAGAACTGCGGGGCGGCAGGCCAACTTTCCAGTACGATTTGCGCCAACGCATTTGATGGGAACTGCGGTGCGCCGTTGCACTTCCCTTCAAGAAGTGAAGCCCCGTGCGCGTCGGAGCGCCGCACATCGCGCAGAGCATGAAGCGAAGCAGTTCTGCGGTCCCTCAGTTCTGCGGTCCCTCAGTTCAGCGGCCGTGCTGTTCCGAGATGTGCAGTGGCAGTGGCAGTGGCAGTGGCAGTGGCAGTGGCAGTGGCAGTGGCAGTGGCAGTGGCTCAGTCGGCGCCGGACTCGTCGTACAGCGCGTCGATGATCCCCTTGTACTTCTCGTTGATCACGCGACGCTTCACCTTGAGCGATGGCGTCAGCTCGCCGCCGTCGATCGTGAACTCGTGCTCCAGCAGCGCAAGCTTCTTCGGCGCCTCAAATTTGGCCAACCCGGTCATCTGGCCGCGCACTTCGCGATCGAGCTTCTCGATCACCGCCGGATCGCGCAGCAGCGCGGTGCGATCGGTGGAGGTGATGCCCTTGTGCGCCGTCCACTTGAGCAGCGCATCCCAGCTCGGCACCACCAGCATCACCGGGAACTTGCGCTTGTCGCCGAGCATCACGGCCTGGCTGACGAAGGCATTCGTGACGACGGTGTTCTCGATCGGCTGCGGCGCGATGTTCTTCCCGCCGGCCGTGACGATGATGTCCTTCTTGCGATCGGTGATCTTCAGGAATCCGTCGTTCACCGCGCCGATGTCGCCGGTGTGGAACCAGCCGTCGCCATCGATCGCTTCGGCCGTCGCCGTGGGATTGCGGTAATAGCCCTTCATCACGCTGGGGCCGCGCGTCAGGATCTCGCCGTCCGTGGCGATCGCGACCTCCACGCCGGCCACCAGCTGTCCCACCGTGCCGACACGGATGTCGTTCAACCGGTTCACGCTGATGACGGGGCTGGTCTCGGTCAGGCCGTAGCCTTCCACGAGCGTGAGCCCCGCTGCCACGAAGAACTTGTTGATCGTGGACGCCAGCGGTGCACCACCACTGCACGCCACACGCAGCCTTCCGCCAAGCTTCGCCTTGATCTTGCTGAACACCAGCTTCTGCGCCACGGAATATTTGAAGGCCAGCAGCCCGCTCGGCGCGCGTTTTGCGAGGTACGCATCGGCCCACTCGTCGGCCACCTGCAGTGACCAGTGGAAGATGCGCTTCTTGATCGGTGAACCCGCGTTGCCACCTTCCATGATGCGCGCGTACAGCTTCTCGTAGATGCGCGGCACGGAACTGAGAATCGTCGGGCGCACCTCGCCGAGATTCGCGGCCACGGCCTCGATCGACTCGGCATACGCGATCGTGCAGCCACCGGCGAACAGCATGTAATGCCCGCACATGCGCTCGAAGATGTGCGACAGCGGCAGGAAGCTCAGCGCCACGTCGTCGTCCTGCGGCTCCAGGATCGGCAGCGAGGCGTGGACGTTGCTGAACAGATTGTCGTGCGTGAGCATCACGCCCTTCGGCAGGCCCGTCGTGCCGGAGGTGTAGATCAGCGTCGCCAGATCATCGGGCTGTGCGGCGAGTGCCGTCGCCTTCCATGCCGCGGTGCGCTCCGCCGAATCCACCGCAGCCCCACGCGCCATGAAGTCGTGCAGTGTGACGTCACAGCCCACCGGTGCGGGGCTGCAGAAACTGATCACTTCCTGCAGCGCCGGGACGTCGGGACGGATCCGCGCGATCTTCGCGGCCTGTTCCGGTGTGGATACGAACAGCGCCACGGCACCGCTGTCGTTCAGGATGTGCACCATCTGCTCGGCCGGCAACGTCGGATAGATCGGCACATCGGCCATGCCGGCGGTGAGGCAGGCGAAATCGGCGATGGCCCATTCCGGCCGATTCTCCGACAGGATAGCGACGCGATCACCGCGCGTGAGCTGCAGCTCCATCAGCGCCAGCGCGGTACGGCGCACGCGATCCTGCAGCTCGGCATGTGAGATGTCATGCCACGTGCCGTTCTCCTTGAAGCGCAGCGCGGCGGGCTTGGAGAAGCGCGCGACGGCATCGAAGAACAGCTGCGTCAGCGTGCCCGGCGCGGGACGTGGCGGACCGCGATGCACGGTGAGCGAACCGGACATGACGGCGGCGTCGAGCGCAGCTGGTGAGACGGCCATACTTCCTCCGTGCGACGGGTCCTGCGAGGCGAGACCGACACTGGCGGACCCTGCCGCGGCCGGCGAACCGTGAGGGTACGGGAGTGCGCGAGCCGGCGCCAGCAGGGGCACTCCGGCCGTTACCCTGTCAGCTTAAAGCGTGAACGGTTTGAGGCGGACGGTGATGGCGAACGGACTGCCCGGTGTCGCCGCGCCTCGCGTGATGTGCGTCACCAGCACGCGTACTGCGCCAGTGCCGGTGGCGCCGGTGCGCGTGTATGCCTTGAGCCGGAGCGTCGCGGCGCCGCCGGTCACGACGGCGGATGTCGCCAGTCGCGCTGGGCTACCCGTGCCCTCCAGTCGTACCGAGTCCAGAATCGACCGGCTGAAGCTGTCCACCGCGAAGCGCACGCGCAGTCCGTTCAGCGTCACGGCGGTGGAATCCGGCGCGACCTGCCGGATGACGTTGACGCCGATGTCGGCGAAGCGCTGTGCTGTGTCAGGCCGGTCATACACGATCGAATCGTTGACCGTGTTGCTCTTCACGAGCGCGGTGGGTGCCGGCACCACGGCAAATGTCTGCGTCTGGCTCTGCAGCCCGCCCGCCTGCGCCACCACACGCACCGCCGCCGCTTCGCGCAGGCCGACGATGCGGAAGCCGGAGATCAGGCTGAACGCCTGCACCGACGTGCTGTCGATGCCGATCACGCGGAGCTGCGAGTCGCTCACCACCGCCCCTCCACCGGAGAAGGCGCGGACGGGAATGCGCGCGGGGGTGAGCGAATCCCCGCGCAGCGTGTCGCCGACCACCACGGCCAGCGCCGGCAGCGAGTCGAACTGCAGCGAGTTCGGCACCTGCGGATCGGTACTGACCTCCGTGCAGCCTGCCAGCGCCGCGAAGGTCAGCAGCGCGGCAGCGACGCCACGCCGGACCGGCATCACGCGAAGTGCTCCGCGAGCCTGTTTGCCAGGTTCGTGTATGCCAGCGCCGCGGGGTCGCTTGGGTTGCGAAGTACCACAGGCATACCGGCGGCGAACGCGTCGGCCGCCGCGATCGAGCGGGGAATCACGATGTCGTAGACCAGGTTCGGAGGGAGATTCTGACGGATGTACAGGGCGGTACGCTCGCTGGACGCGTTCCCGGCCTGATACATGGTCAACAATACCCCTTCGAGCGCCAGTTGGTCGTTGGACTGGAGCGCATCCTGGATTCCCCTGAGAATCTGCGGCGTGGTCTGCAGAGCCAGCGGCTCGCACTGCAGCGGCACGATCACATGCTGGCTGAGGCTCAGCACCGACCGCACGATCCCACCGAGGCCGGGCGGCGTGTCCACCACCACCACATGGCACCGTTCCCGCGCAACGCGCAGCAGCTGGGCGAGTTGCTGCGTCTCGGTGGCGCGACGCGTGTAGTCGTCGTGCTCCACCGCGTCGTTCACGCTGCCCACCAGCATGGTGCGCAACCAGGGCAACTGCGTCGGCAGGATGATGTCGCGGAGAGAGACCGTACCGCGCAGGAAATCGGCGAAACCGACCGTCGGATGTCCCTTCCGCAGTCCGACGCCGTACCGCACCGCACCCTGCGGATCCACGTCGACGATCAGCGTCTTGAGCCCGCGGCGCGCGAACGCCGCGGCCAGATTCACCGCTGTCGTCGTCTTGCCGACCCCGCCCTTCTGACTGACGACCGCGAGGACGCGGCCGAGTGCTGGTTCAGACGTCATTCCCGTGACGGAGCCCGTCGGTGCCGGTTGCCTTCAGCCCGTTGAAGTCGGCGGCAGCGTCGGGCTGCATGCCGCGTACGGCGGCATGACGCACCGGCGTATCCACCGGACCTCTGGCGACGGCATCGTCGGCAGTCTCCACCTCCTCGACCTCACCGCGCAGGGTGCGCAGGGTGGCATTCGCATGTGCGATCCACCGTGCGCTGTCGCCACCCGAAGGGGCCGCTGCCAGGAATGTCTCGAGATGCGCGATCGCCCCGTCGGTGTCGCCCTTCTTGATCAGCAGGAACGACACGCCGTAGTTCGCGCCGGGATGCGTCGGCTCGCTCTCGAGAATCTTGCGGTAGCTGCGGATCGCCTCGTCCGAGCGGCCGGACTTGGTGAAGACGATCGCCATGTTCAGCAGAATCCGCGCATCGTCGGGACTCGTGCGGAGCGCGAGTCGGTACGACGTCAGCGCACCGTCGAGGTCGTTCGACTTTTCGAGCGAGAGCCCTTCCGCCACGAAATCGGGCCGGCTCGCCCCGAGTTCACGTGCGCTCGGCGGACCGCCGAGCAGACGCGACACGCCATCGGAGACACGGCGCAACCAGGTCATGAATACAGAGTCGGGGAAGAGAATGTCGCGTGCCGGTGTTGAACCACCGGAATCTGGCACGTGATTCTGCACAAGCTAGGTGTTGGGTACCGTACGTCGCAATGATGGACCGCTGCAGTGCGGGAGATTTCAGGCTACCTTCGCGGTTCGAACACTGCGTGCCGTGCGCGCACCGCGATCGTCTTGCGGTTCAGTTCGCCCCGCTCAGGAGAGTACCGCATGCCCCCGCGTCGCACCGTCATCGATCCCGCCAAAGGTGTGCTCGAAGTGGAATGGCAACTCTTCGGAGAACTCTCGCGTGCACTCGCACTCAAGGTGTCGCGCGAATTCGATCCCGAACTGGTCGTGGGGATCGCCAATGCAGGTGTCATTCCCGGCGCCACGATCGCCTCGATTCTCGACCGGCCGTTCGTGTCGATGACGGTGAGCCGTCGCTATCGTCCCGATGCGCAGGTGAGGGAAACGCCGGCCATCTTCGGTGAAGCGCCGACGGCGGCGCGCGGCAAGCGGGTGCTGCTCGTCGATGAGACCTGCGACAGCGGCGACACGATCCGCCTCGCGAAAGCGGCGATCGTGCATGTCGGGGCGGAAGCGGTGCGGACCGCCGTGAGTTTCAGCACGGGCGCGTTCGCGCCTGACTTCGCCGCGATGACCACCGAGGCCACCATCATCCTGCCGTGGGACCGCGAACTGCTGATCAACGGGGAACTCGTGATCAACCCCGCCTACGCGCCGCATCTGCGCGACTGAGGCCGCACCAGCCGGCGTCGCTGCGCGCCGGTCCGGTCCGACGCCCGACGCCGAGTTGAGGATTCGTCGCGATTCGCGACCGATTGGGCTTCATGTTTCGGGCCCAGCAGAGGACTTTGACATCCTTACAGCGTGCGCTTGAATTGATGAGTACGCTGAAGCAATTCTGTCGTACAAGCCCTACGACTTGCCGTCCGCCGAAGCTGAAGGCGGCAGAGTCTGCCGGATGGCCGTCCTCCGCATCGCCGTTGCGCAGAGCAGGTCGGGCTCTCGCAACTCGTTACAAGACAGTCGCTTGCCAGTGACTTGCGATGATCGCTGCCTCCATGGACCTTTTACCGCATGCCCAATGACGCAATTCAGGATCGCGGTATCTGAATTGCTCAGGTTGAATATCAACTGCGCTTGTGCCGCGCAGTCGCGCACGCCGCACCGCCGTGCTTCCACGGCATCGCCACACTGCAGAGAGAGGACAAGGGATGCGCATTGAACTGGTTGGACGGGCAGGACTCGCCGTCGCCGCCGCCGCCATGCTCGGCTCCACCGCCGATGCACAGCGCACCAAGACGGGCACGATGAATGACGGCAGCACCTGGGTGGCCACCAACGCCATCGTCGGCGTGAACTCGACGGCCACGGCTGCGGGTGGCGGTGATCCGCGCTACTTCGCGGCACAGCCTGCGGCCAGCGGCGTCGTGTCGCTGATCATGCGCTACGCCGACGGGTCAGCGTTCATCTGCAGCGGTTCGCTGCTGCAAGACCGCGTCTCCATCGTGACGGCCGCGCACTGCGTCTCGGACGGCAAGACGGCCCGCCCGATCAGCACGACTGTGTATTTCCCGAACACCGATCCGGACGGCATTCCGCATCTCGGCGCCAACGTCGGTTCGCGCGCGGTCACGAACTACATCGTGCACCCGAGATACACCGGCGAAGTGATCGATCAGAACGACATCGCCATACTGCGCCTCGATGCGCCGGCGCCGGCCACGGCCCGCGCCTACGGCCTCTTCACGCCGGCAAGCCTCACCGGGTCGCAGTTCAATGTCTTCGGCTACGGCGGTCGCTCCGACCAGGGCGGAAACATCGGTGCCAACCTGGGCACGGGCCGCCTGCGTCAGGGCCAGAACCTGTTCGACTACAGCTGGGGTGATGCCGCGTTCGCTGGTTTCTTCACGGATCGTGACGCCGCAGGTGAAAACTTTTTCGGCAAGGCCGAAGTCGACTTCTCGTTCGTATCCGACTTCGACAACGGTCGCGCGGCGAACAATGCGGCATGCCGGATCGCCAACGCCGTCGGTGCGTTTGGCGTCAGGTTCTGCGACATCGGCTTCGGCGCAAATGAAGTGAGCGTGGCCGGTGGTGACTCCGGCGGTCCGAGCTTCATCAACGGACAGCTCGCTGCAATCACGTCGTATGGCCTGTCGTTCGGTGCGAACTTCGGCGACATCAGCGCGGGTCTGAACAGCAGCTTCGGTGAATTCAACGGCTTCGTCCCGGTGAACATCCATGCCGCCTTCATCACCGGCTACCTCGTGCCGGAGCCGGCCACGATCGGCCTGACCGCCTTCGGCCTCGGCGTGCTCGGCATGCTGGCCCGTCGCCGCCGCCGTGTGAACTGAGTACCTCGCTCGACCTGCTCGATCTGAAGGGCGGCGCCGTCGGTACGGCGCCGCCCTTTCGCTGCCCCTCACCCGTCTCTCCGGCCGTCATGTCGTCGTTCTTCCGCCATCCGCTCCGGCTGGTTTGCAGTGTGCTCCTCACCTGCGCGGCGTGTCAGGACACGTCCAGCCCCGACGAAACGGTCGTCGCGTCGGTCGGTGCGCACAGCCTCACGACGACATCGCTGAGTGTGCCGTTCGGCTATTCGGACCGGGCAGCGAGCGAGGAGGAACTGCGGGCCGCCACGGAGTTGTGGATCGACTACCAGTTGCTGGCGCGTGCCGTCGCCACGAAGGACACGCTCGGTGATCCGCAGATCGTGGAGCGTGCGATGTGGGGGCCGGTCGCCAATGCGCGTGCGCAGCAATGGTACCGGCGGGTGTCGCCGACGTTTCCGGCACCGCCACTCGACCCGAAAACGCTCTACGAATCGGGTCAGATCGTCACCGCCCGGCAGATCCTGATTCCGGTACCGAAGCTCGTGCTGCCGGCGCAGGGTTTCGTGATCAAGCAAAAACTCGATTCGCTGCGTGCCACACTGACACCAGCCAATTTCGCACGCGTCGCCTCCCGGCTCAGCGCCGATTCGCTGTCGCGCAACGATGGCGGACAGCTGCCGGCCTGGCCGCCGGGCCGCGACTTCATGATTCCCGCGTTCGAGAAAGCCGTGCTGGACACCAAGCCCGGCAACATTTCCGCGCCGGTGCTCACGGACTTCGGCGCGCACATCATCTACCGGCCGACGTGGACGGAAGCGCAGCCGCGGGTACTGCCCGCGGTGCGCGAACTGTCGGGGTTCCTCGCCGAGAGCACATATTTCGACGCGCTGTTCGCCGCGCAGAAAGTGCAGATGACGCCGGACGTCGCGTCGGTCGCGCGCGAGATTGCGCGTGCACCGGAACGCTACGACGACAGCAGCAGGGTCCTGGCCACGATCGCCGGCGGAGATTTCACGGCCGGGATGCTGGTGCGGTGGCTGCGTGCGTTTCCGGCCACGGAAGGAATCACCGGGCAGCTGACGAATGCGCCCGATACGCTCGTGCCCGTCGTGCTGCGTCGCATCATCCGCAACGAACTGTTCCTGCGACAGGCCGACAGCGCGGGCATCGTGCTGACGCGCGACGAGCGCAGCGTGCTGGACGGTCAGCTGCGGGCGATGATGCAGGCCGCCGTGGGCACGCTCAGCATCGCCGAAGCGATGCTGCCTGACAGTATCCGCAAGGGTACCAATGCGCAGCGACTGACATTCCTCGTCGCGCGCGTGGACAGGCAATTCGCGAGCATCCTGCAGGGCACCGCTGCGCCAGTACCGATCCCGTCACCTGTACGGGCGCTGCTTCGCGCGCGATACAGCGATGTGGTCGTACAGGACGCCGCGCTGACGCGTGCGCTCGATCAGGCGCGTCGTGTGCGCCAGACCCGTGATTCGCTGCGCAACAATTCGCCGAAGGACTCGGCCACCGGACGACGTGATGCCGTGCTGCCGAAGGCGTGACACCTGCGATCCGCCGATCAGAAGCGGACCGTCGCCGATCCTTTCAGCAGTTCGATGTGACATCCCGCAGCGTCGCGTCCGATGCGGAACGGAATTCGTCGCACCCTGCGTCCTTTACGCAGGGTGACGGTGACGTCGGCGCCTCCGGCAGGGATGAACTGCATGTCACCATCTTCGGCGAGTTGCGCCTGTCCATCGGCCGCCGTGGTGTGTGACGGACGTCCCTCGACGGAGGCGGGAATGCCGGACATGGTCACCCTCACGCCGGCGACTGGCGCGCCCTTCGCGTTCACGATCGTCAGCATCAGCAGCTTGTAGCGCATGTCGCACATCGGTTGCATTCCGGTGTCGGCGCGTGAAGGAGGGCGCCCGGTGGACTGCGCGGCGAGCAGCGATGGCGCTGCGGCGGCGAGGGCACAGGCGAATGCGAACCTGGAGAACGTCACCGGCACCCCGTGACTGATTGTGAATCGCAGGACTGGAACAAACCCGTCGCGACACTTGGAGATGCGCGCGGTCTGCAACCTTGCACACCGCGCGGTGGAGTCGGTTCGCCTGACATCGCCAGTCATGCGCACGCGCACATCAGCGTACCAGCGCTGGCGTCGTGCGCGGCGGACGCCGATGCTGCGTGGCCTGCTCGAACGAAAAGCCGAGTCCGAGCAGCTGCGCTTCCGTGAACGGTCGGCCCAGAAACTCGAGGCCAGCGGGAAGCGAGTCGCTGGTGAACCCCATCGGGACGGTGAGTGCGGGAAAGCCGATCTGCGGGCTCAGCCCGCGATTGTCGCCGCGACCGTAACCATCGGTCGGGCGTGGGTTGGTCAGCACGTCGGCCGCGATCACCGTCGGTGCGGCGTCGTACGTCGCATAGACGATCGCGTCGAGCTGCCGGTCGGCCATGATCTGCAGGATTTCCACGCGCAGCGCCTCGCGCTGCTTCATCACCTGCAGATAGCCCGGATCGTCGGTGGTCTTGCCGAGGTAGGCGATCATGGCGCGCGCGCGCCAGGGATTCACGGTGTTGGCGAGGAGAATTTCGGACAGCGTCTTCACCGGCGCAGTCGGGTGCGCGGCGAAGTAGGCGTTGGTGGCGGCTTCCGTTTCGTAATCGTTGCTTCCGCCGCCGCGTGTGCGTGGCAGGGGCAGCGAGTCGATGATCGTGGCGCCGCGCGTGCGCAGCGTTGCGATCGCGCTGTCGAACACGACGCGGACCTTGGCGTATTCGGCCACGATCACACGGTTCGTCGAATCACGGCGCACAGCCGAATCGGCGCGAGCAATCGAGTCGCGTCGTGTGGCGGCGATGGCGGTGGCCGATGTATCGCGCGCGGTGCGCGCGCTGTCGGTGCGAGCGGGTGTCCGGCGGGCGAGTGTGTCAGGGGGGAATCGCATCACGCCGATGCGTGCGCCTCGTAGCGCATCCGGCGTGAGTGCCGCGGTGTACGTGGCGGGTACGTGACCCATGGCGTAGGCAGTGATCGGATCGTTCGGGTCGTAACCGGCGATCACGTCCAGCACACGCGCCGCATCGGCCACCGTGCGCGTCATCGGGCCCATGGTGTCCTGCGTCGGGTTGGCGGGCAGCATGCCGAAGCGGCTCACGAGCTGCAGCGTGGGGCGCAGCCCAACCAGACTGCTCACGGCGGCAGGGCCGCGGATGGAGCCACCGGTGTCTTCGCCGATGCCGACCAGCCCGAAGTTGGCGGCCACCGCCGACGCCGATCCTCCGGACGAGCCGCTCGGATTGCGCGTCGGGTCGTAGGCGTTGCGGATGATGCCGGCAGCCGAGCCGACGTAGCGGCCCGCGAATTCACCCATCGTGGTCTTGGCGATGATGATCGCGCCCGCGCCTTCGAGCCGCTTCACGATCGTGGCGTCGCGCGTGGGCGTGAAATCGCGGTAAATGGCCGATCCGTACGTGGTGGGCATGTCACGCGTCTCCACCTGATCCTTGAGCAGCACGGGAACGCAGTGCAGCCTGCCACGCGGCGCCTTCGCCTTGAGCGCGGCGTCGAGCGAGTCGGCTTCGGCGAGCGCGCGGGCGTTCACATGCTGGATGGAGTTGAGCGCGGGACCCTGCTTGTCGTACGCGGCGATGCGGTTCAGGTACGTCTGCACCAGTGCGCGACAGGTCAGTCGCTTCGCGTCCATGGCGGCGTGCACGCCGGGAATCGTCGCTTCCATGACGTCGAACTGTGCGGTGAGCAGCGCAGGGAAAGCCGCGAAGGCTGCGGCAACGAGGGAGAGCCGGCGCAGAACGGTCATTGGAAGTGTGTGCGGGAGGGCATGCATCCAGACCCTGTAACGTACTCATGCTGACAGCATGGGGGGCATGCGCCCGCCGCACCGTGCGAAAGGCAACTGCGCAGAGCGCACGGATGGGAGCACAGACGGAACGATTCGTTCAGGCCGGGTTTCCACGCTCGCAGTTCACCCACATCAACGAGTGTACACATGGCGAACTACAAGCACGACGCCAGCGACAAGAAGCTGGATCAGGCTGCTGACGCGGCCAAGGCCGAAGAGAAGTCGTCGCACGAACATGGGCACGCTGGCCACGACGAGGACAAGGTTCGCCAGCACGACGACAAGGGGAAGGATCGCCTGTTCGAGGGACGCATCCAGCATGACGATGCAGACAAGGCCAGCGACCGGAACCGGCTGGAGAAGGATGTGGCGCGCCACGATCATCCGGCTGACGAAGTGCCGACGATCTCCGATACCGATCAGCACCCGAAATCCAAGCACTGATTGCGCAGGACCGCACGACGAGGGGCCCGACGCCTGCAACGACGTCGGGCCCTTTGCGTGTCCCGTCAGCAGTCAGCACTCCCGGATGAGACCGCGTACTGCCATCGTTGCCAGCCCGAAACGCCGTGACCCCAAACCCTCCCCGGTTTTGACCGTGTCTGCTTCTTGCGCGCGCCGCTGCGCCGCGATCGCCCTGTTCGTCTCCGCGGCCGTTCCGGCCCTCTCGTCCGCCCAAGGCCAGCCAACCCCGCGCGGGCCGATCCGTCTCGATGCCGCTCTGGCCGACTCGTTCGCTCGTGCCGCCCGCGCCCGGCCCATGCCGCAGGCGACGGCGGCGCGCATCACCACACCGCCCACCATCGACGGAGCGCTCGATGAGGTGATGTGGAAGCAGGCCGTGCCCATCACCGAGTTTCTGCAGCGCGAGCTGAACGAAGGGGTGCCGGCCACGGAGCGCACCGAGATCCGTCTCGCCACCGACGGTCTCTCGCTCTACATCGGCGCCCGCATGTTCGACGGTGAGCCGAACCTCATCGTGCCCGGCGAAAAAATCCGCGATGTGACGCTCTCCAACAGCGACCACATCGCACTGATCTTCGACACGTATCATGACCGGCAGAACGGCTTCGTGTTCGGCACCACGCCCGCCGGTGTCGAATACGACGGGCAGGTGATTCGCGAAGGCGAAGGCGGCGGCGCGGCGGTGCAGGGACAGAACCGGTCACTCGCCGGTGCGCTCGGCGGGTTCAACGTGAACTGGGACGCTAGCTGGACGGTCGCGACGCGCATCGACTCACTCGGCTGGACGGCGGAGTTCCGCATCCCGTTCTCGACGCTGCGGTATCAGGCAGGCGCCGCCGAACAGACGTGGGGGCTGAACATCACGCGCTCCATCCGTCGCAAGAACGAGGAGCTGTACTGGTCGTTCATTCCCCGCCAGTTCAATCTCTACCGGTTGTCGCTGGCGGGTACGCTCGAGAAGCTGACCGTGCCGACGCGTCGCATTCAGACGATCACACCGTACGTGCTCGGCTCGTCGCAGACGCAGTATCCGACGAGCGGCGGTTCACGGACGTCGAATCCGCTGGAGTTCGGTGGTGAGATCAAGTACGGCGTCACGCCGGCACTCACCCTCGACCTCACGGTCAACACCGACTTCGCGCAGGTGGAGGTGGACGACCAGCGCGTGAACCTCACGCGATTTCCGATCTTCTTTCCGGAAAAGCGTCCGTTTTTTCTGGAGAACGCCGGCATCTTCTCGGCAGGCACGCCGCAGGCCATCGATCCCTTCTTCACGCGGCGCATCGGTATCTCGGCGAACGGCACGCCGCAGCCGATTCTGGGTGGTGGGCGGCTCACCGGCCGCGTCGGGTCGAACACGATCGGCTTGCTGCAGATGGTCACCGATGCGCCCGACAGCGCCAACGACGGGCAGTCGTATTCGGTAATTCGAGGCATCCGCGAAATCTCGCGACGCTCACGGGTTGGTCTGATGGCGGTGCAACGCATGTCCACGCGCGATGCGAGCGACGTGAATCGCACCTTCGTCGCCGACAGTCGCATCGGGCTCGGGCAGCAGTGGACCGGCGACGTGTGGGCTGCGTTCACTACCACGCCCGGCCGGACCGGCGACGCTGGCGCGTACAGCGCGCGCATGGCGTACCAGACCAACGTGTGGAATCACAGCGTCCGCGTGGCGCAGGTGGGTGAGGACTTCAACCCTGAGGTCGGGTTTCTCAGTCGTCCTGCCGGATTCCGGCAGGCAGACCTCTCGCTGCTGCGACTGGTGCGCAAGCCGGAGTGGGCCTGGTTCCGTCAGTGGAATCCGCATGTGAACTACCGATCCACGTATGGCATGGATGGGTTCTATCAGTCCGGGTCGTGGCACATCGACCTCACGGAGATCGAGTTCGCGAACAGCGCGCGCTTCGGTCCGGAATACAACATTTCGCACGAAGGATTGCAGGCGCCCTTCGAGATCGCGCCGGGGGTGATCCTGCCACCCGGCTCGTACGACTGGGGCACGGTCGGCTTCGACTATCAGACCGACCCGAGTGAAAATCTCTGGGTCACCGGACGCTTCGACGTGGGCGAGTTCTGGACCGGCCACCGGAGCGGCGGCAGCGGCACGCTCACCCTGCGGCGTGGTGCGACGTTTTCGGGGTCACTCACCGGCGAGTACAACGACGTGCGACTGCCGCAGGGCAACTTCATCCGCACGCTGCAGGCACTGCGCCTGAACTACTTCTTCACCCCGCGCGTGTTCGTGCAGACGCTGACGCAGTACAACAACCAGCAGCGGATCTGGTCGGCCAACGTACGCTTTGGCTGGCTGAACACGGCGGGCACCGGCCTGTTCGTGGTGCTCAATGACGGTCGCGAGGCGAACGGTTTCTTCGACTGGGTGCGCCCACAGCAGCGGACGGTGTTCGTGAAGTTCACTCGGCAGTTCGGCACCGGCGGGTGAGCCTGACGGTGTCTGCCGCACGCCGATAGCGGCTCCTGACGTATGTTCCATCGTCCCTGACTCATACGAGCATCCAGACGGACGTCAGCACCCACGGCTTACGCCAGCGCGCCATGGCGCAGCGCGAGGATCCGAGCCGGTTCGCGTCGCTCGTCATCGTCATCCTCGGCGCCGCTGCGTCGTTGCTGGCGGTCGTCGTGCTCCTGCAGGCGAGCATACGAATGGACACGGCGGACAAGGTCGAGGCCATCGCGCTCGCGCTGTCGGCGGTGGCACTGGCCTGGATGCTGATCCAGACCGTGTTCACGCTGCGATACGCGCATCTCTTCCACGAGACGTCGGTGATTGCACCGGCGCTCGAGTTTCCCGGGGGCGACGTGATGCCCACCTATCTCGACTTTGCGTATTTCGCCTTCGTGATCGGCATGACCGCGCAGACCGCCGACGTCAACATCCGCGGCGCTCGCATCCGGCACACGGCGTTGCTGCATGGGCTGGTGTCGTTCGCGTTCAACACCGCGGTCGTGGCGCTGAGCATTGGCGTGTTGACGACGCTGTTGTAAGCGCTTCAGCGGCTGCGGCAGCGGTGACGCGACCAAGGGGTCAGGCGCCGTGGTCGGGTACGTGCCCGGATCGAAGGGTCAGACACCATGGTCGGGTGCTCGACGGACGTCGCGCACTTGCCCGCGGCGTCGGGGGGCGCGATGCTCATCGACACGGATGCACACAAACTCCCCGCCCCTCGGATCATGTCTCGTCTGACGCTGTCTTTCGCCTTGCTCACGGCAGCAGTGCCGGTCGGTGCGCAAACCGCGCTGGTCGTTGGACGGCCCGTCAGCGCCACGCTCGCCCGCGGTGACACGGCGCGCTACGCCCTCGATGCCGACTCCGGCATGGTGCTGCGCGTCCGTGTCGATCAGACATCGGTGAACGCCGCGCTGCGACTGCGCGGACCCAAGGGCGACGTGCTCCGGACGGTGAACGCCGCGCCGCGTGGCACGGAGCAGGTGCAGCTCGAGACGACGCAGACTGGAGTGCACGAGGTGCAGGTGCTGCCAGCCGATTCGGGTGCGGGTGCCTACACGATCACGCTCGTCAGTCGCGAGGCACTCTCCGCCAATCCGGCGCGACTCGTCGATCAGCTGATGGCGCCGTGGGACCGGCGCGACGGACCGGGTGCCGCCGTCGCCGTGTGGCGCGGTGGTCGCACGGTATTCAGCAAGGCGTACGGCATGGCGAATCTCGCGTACGACATTCCCTTCACGGTGACCACGCCGACCAACATCGGCTCCACGTCGAAGCAGTTCACGGCGTTCGCGGTGATGCTGCTCGTGGAGGACGGCAAGGTGTCGCTGGACGACGACGTCCGAAAGCACATTCCCGAACTTCCGGACCTCGGCAAGAAAGTTTCCGTCCGCAACCTGCTGACGCACACCACAGGATACCGTGAGGTCTACAATGCGTTCGTGCTTGCAGGCCGGCGCATCGACGAAGGCGATTACATCGCCCGCGACGAGATGATCTCGGTGGTGCGCAACCAGCCAGGTCTGCAGAATGAACCCGGGGCGGAGTTCAACTACAACAACACGTCGTTCGCGTTGCTGGCGCTGCTCGTCGAGAACGTGTCGAAGCAGCCGTTCGCCGACTTCATGGCGCAGCGCGTGTTCGCCTCGATCGGGATGACGAGCACGATGGTCCGGAGTGACCGCCACGGTATCGTGCGCGGCGCCACGGTGGGATACTCCCGCGCCGCTGACGGCACCTGGCGTGATCTTGGCGATCTGGCCTCGTCGATGGGCGCCGGTGGCATCTACACCACCCTCGGCGATCTGCAGAAGTGGGCCGAGAACCTGCTGTCGCCGCGTGTCGGCACGGCAGGCAGCGTGGCGCAGATGATGACGCCATTCACGCTCAGCACGGGCAAGTCGACGGGCTACGGGTTCGGCCTGACGATCGACAAGCAGGGGACGGCGAAGCGCGTGCATCACGGTGGGGCTGACATCTCGCACCGCTCGATGCTTGTGCTGTATCCGGAGCTGAACGCCGGTGTCACCGTGCAGAGCAACGACGGTGGCTTCAGCAGCAGTGCGGCGTTTCGCATCGCAGCGGCGTTCTTTACCGAACTCGCGCCGCCACGTGCCGCCGGTACGAACGTGGCGCAGAAGTTCGACCCTGCCAGCTATGACGCCAAGAAGTTCGACGCGTACGCAGGACGCTACGCCATCGACGTGGCACCGAACGTGATCCTGACGTTCAGGCGTTCCGGTGATTCGCTCTCGATTCAGGTGACCGGTCAGCCCGCCGCACCGATCTACCCCACCTCCGACTCGACCTTCGTGCTGCGCGTGGTCGAAGCGGCGGTGAGCTTCCATCGCAACGCGCAGGGCCAGGTGTCGTCGGTGACGCTGCATCAGGGCGGCGATAACCGTGCGACGCGGCTGCCCGACTCGGCGCCGGCCGTGGCGGGCTGGAAGCCGACAGCGACTGAATTGACGCGTTATGCCGGGCGCTATTTCAGCGCTGAGTTCGAGAGCTTCTACGAGGTGCGCGCGTCGGGAGACACGCTGATGGTGGAGGGACGTCGGACCGGCAAAGCCACGTTACGGAGTGGCGCGAAGGATACGTTCACGGCGACCGGCCCACTGGAAGGAGTGAGCATCGTGTTCGAACGTGATCGCAGCGGTCAGGTCGTCGCGTTCTACTCAGGCAATGGGCGTACACGTGACGTCCGCTTCGTGCGGATGCAGTGAACATCGCGTCTCGATGACGACCTCCACGTTGCGTGAGATCGTCGCCCGATGATCGTGACGTGCAGGCTATCTGCCGGCCGTGGGATTGATGGTCTGAATCGTCCCGTCGGCGCTTCGTGGCGATCGGTTGCGCGTCGCTCACGCCGCCGTGAGCACGCGTGGTACCGGGCGGCAGCAGTCACTGCCGGACGCGCTGCCAATAGTGGGCTGGGAAGAGGGCGCCCATGGCGAGGCCGCCAACGCCGAAGGCCGCAGTGACACGCACACGCGAGCGTTGCGAGGCATCGCTCAGATCGGTGAAGATGTAGGCAAGAAGCGCTTGGCCCGCGGCATTGCGCACTGCGGTTCGCCACCGGGACTTGCCCCTGCTCACGTAGATCCGCTGACTCGCATTGCGTGGAACGGCGAGCGTGACGCCGGGAGAGACCTGCAGCGTGAGCGTGTCCGGGGTGACACCTGTCACGACACCCAGCACGGCGCCCGTCACTCGGCACGGCCGCAGGAATCGGCGCGTGCACGTGGAGTCGGTGGATGAGACGTTGGCGCGGACGCCAACGCGCAGCGGAGAGAGTTCCTGCGCGTGGAGCGTACTCGCGGTCAGCAGCATCGTCAGGGCGATGACGTGACTCGCGCGCAGCCCAATCGAAGAGCAAAGTGTCACTGTAGATCCCGAAAGATGACTGGGAGGAAGGTACGGCCGGATCCAACGTAGTTGCCCTGAGGAGATATTTAGCAACAACAGGTCTGCAATACCGTCCACGCAGGGCGATCGGCAATCCATCGTGACGACGGTACGTCGAGGCGATCGAAGTCCGTGGTGGCGCCCGCACACGACGGCGCCATCGCACTCGCAAGTGATGCGACGATCGTCCACCGTTGGACGGCACGGGTGCACAGCAGCGTGGCATGGAATGTCCCGCCGCCAGCGGCGGTGCCCATGCTGGCCAGCGTGCTCACTCGCGCCGTGGTGACGTCGGCCTTTCCGGACACGCACTCGCGGCCAGGGCTGCCGCCATGTTTCATCGAGCCATGCCCCTGCGGATGGCGCCCGTCTGACCGCCGCGTGTCGATCGGTTGTCAGCGGATCGAGGGAAGCCGCAGCGGCGTGTCCACTCGAGCTGTCAGCGCTTTTCGCGACGTGTACGCGCACAGGGAGGGTCGGATTCCCTTGCTGCAGCCACGCCACGTTTGTTGTCGTACGGAGCCAACAGCGAGGGAGGCTACGGGTCAAAATCGAGCGAGCGGAGCCCGTCGCAACGGCGTTTTCGCGTCGAAGCGGCCAAACATGCCGCTCCGGGACGCTGCCGGAGGTGGTCCGCCTCGTGCGCTGTCGCAACCCATCGGCGTACGCCGAACACATGAAATTTACCACTTCACTTCGAGCCCCATGTCCTCCGTTCTCAACCGCATCAAGCTGGGCGCCGCTGTCGCCCTGCTGATCCCTGCGCTCGCCTGCGCGCAGACCCGCACGATCACGTTCGACGCCGGTGGCGCCGGTGGTGCGCTGGCCGTCGGTGCGATCCTCAGCAACCAGTACGCCGGTGTCGGCGTCACGTTTGCCCCCAACGGCTTCAGCGGCGCTGGCGGTCCCACTGGCGCGTGGGCGACGAACACCAATCTGACCGTCGTGAGCAGTGCGGGCACCGACGTCGGTGGGCTTGGTACGCCGTCGCTGGTGAGCGGAAACCTGCTGCGCAGCTTCAACGGCTGGCTCGGCGAAAATGGTGATCCGAGCTTCCGGATGACGTTCAGCGACGCCTTCATCGACTTCGTCCAGATGGACTTCGCCGGAATTGCGACGGCCTCGTCGACCCGCATGTTCGTCTACAGCGGCGCGACGCTGCTGTCCACGCAGACGGCGACGGGCCCGAATGGTCAGCAGCGTCTCTCGTTCTCGGCGCTCGCCGGTCAGTACATCACGCAGGTCATCGTGACGCCCGGCGATTTCAACGACTGGGTCGGCGTGGACAACATCACATATCGCAACGCGCCGTCGAACGTCGTGCCGGAGCCGGGTACGTGGGCACTGATGTCGACGGGTCTCATGCTGCTGGGCGGAATCGCCGCACGTCGCCGCCGCACTGCTGCCACGGTGTAGCACTGGTCGCGGTGCGGCGCTGAGCCGCTCGCCTGTGCAACACGGCCCTCATGACTTCGCGTCGTGAGGGCCGTATGCATTGTGTCCAAACTGACGCTGTTGCGAAACAGCGCTATGCTTGCTGCTGACGGTACGAGTCACTCCCGCGCTCACACATCGATGCTGCTGTACGGATTCCGCTCCTGCGACATGGTCCGCAACGCCATGCGGTGGCTCGACGCCAGCGGTGTGGCGTACACTTTCTTCGATTATCGGCGCGAGCCGCTGCGCGAGGAAATCATCGACGACTGGTTCGCGCGCGCCGGGTGGGAGACCGTGTTCAACCGAAACGCCACCGCGTTCCGGAAGCTGTCGGCGGATGCGCAGGCCGCGGTGACCGAAGCGGGTGCGAAAGCACTGATCATCGGCGACACGAATTTCATCCGCCGACCGCTTCTCGATACCGGATCGGCGATTCTCGTCGGCTTCAACGCCGAGCGATGGGCGGCTGCAGCGCTGAAGTGAGTGGCGGGCCACGGAAGAACTGCCTGAGTGCACGGGGGCGCCGCGTGCTGCACGATCACCGTCTGGCCGGCATGCACCGTCACCATCAGCGGTCCGCGATAGGTCCGGACACCGGCCGCTGGTAGATTTGACGGCTTGGACGCACATGATCCGGCCGGTCGCCCGGCCCCTGCCAATTCCGCGTGACCCTGCTCTCTGTCTCAAACGTCGGCCTGTCCTTCGGCGCGACAGAACTGTTCAAGAACATCACCTTCACCGTTGCCGAGGGCGAACGGTGGGGAATCATCGGTCGCAACGGTGCCGGCAAGTCGTCGATCTTCAGGATCATCACCGGCGAGTACCAGCCAACGGCGGGTGCCGTGGCGCGGAAGCCGGGACTGCGGCACGCGCTGCTCGATCAGCACCGCGCGTTCGAGGGTGCGACGACGGTGTGGGAAGCGGGTGCTGCCGCGTGGCGCGACGTCATCGATCTCGAGAAGCTGATCGCCGCCATGGCGATGCAGCTCGGCGAGATGGGCGAGAACGTCACCGACGAGTTTCTCGAGAAGTTTGGACGGGAGCAGGAACGGTTCGCTGATCTGGGCGGCTACGAGTACCACGCGCGCGTGGACGCCGTGCTCCAGGGGCTTGGCTTCGATGCCGAAGAGTCGAAGGTGCGACTCGTGCAAACGCTGTCGGGCGGTGAACGGGGACGCGTCGGTCTCGCCGCACAGCTGATCGCGCCGGCCGACCTGTTGCTCCTCGACGAACCCACCAACCACCTCGACCTCGACACCACCACATGGCTGCAGGAGTGGCTCGCAGAAGCCGCCGAAACGGTGATCGTCGTGTCGCACGATCGTGCGTTCATGGACGCCGTCTGCACGCACATCGTGCACATCGAGGCGAAGACGAGCGAGAGTTACAAGGGAAATTACAGCCAGTTCGTTCCGCAGCGCGCAGAGCGTCGGCTCACGCGGGAACGGGAACTGGAAAAGCAGCGGGCGTACGTGAAGAAGGAAGAGGAGTACATCCGCCGGAATCTGGCCGGCGTGAACTCCTTTCAGGCGAAGGGCAAGCGCAAGCGTCTGGAGCGTCTGCCGCGCCTCGCGCCGCCGCCCGGCGATCCGGCGGCGATGTCACTGCGGTTCGACGTGTCGGAACGTGGCGGCGATCAGGTGACGGCGATCAAGGATCTTCGCGTGGAAGTGCCGGGCCGCGTGCTGGTGGAGGATTTCACCGCGGTGCTTCGCCGGAACGACTTCGTGGCACTCGTGGGGCCCAACGGTGCGGGCAAGTCGTCGTTCATTGCGACGATTCTCGGTGATCGCGCCGCGTCCGGTGGTGAGGCACGCGTTGGTGCGTCGATCACACCGGCGTGGTTCCGGCAGGATCTGTCGGATCTGCCGTTGCGGAAATCACTGGCCGATGTGATTCAGGAGCAGCGCCCGACATGGAGCCGCGGGGCCGTGCAGAACCATCTCGGTGCGTTCGGCTTCACCGGTGACGAAGTATTCCGCGAGATCGCGACGCTGAGCGGCGGCGAACGGGCGCGCATGGCGCTGGCGCTGATGACGCTCAAGAAGGCGAATCTGCTGGTGCTCGACGAGCCCACCAACCACCTCGACGTGGAGAACATTGAGGTGCTGGAAGATGCGCTCGAGGAGTACGAGGGCACGGTGCTGCTGGTCAGTCACGACCGCGCATTCCTGCGGCAGGTGGCCACGCGGGTGTGGGCGTTCGACGGGACGCGACTCGTGGACTTCGACGGGCCGTTCGACGAGTGGGAGGCGGATCGGGCGCGGAAGGCGGCCCTGCCGCGTTGACGATTCGCAGTCGGGCGAAGTCTGGTCCGCGCCAGCGGTGGTAACCTCCGGCTGTCAGCTGGCGCACACGTCAGTAGCCCACCGCCATGCCATCCTTGCGTGGATCGCTGCCCGCTGCAAACCCCTTGGGCAACCGCATGATCGCCTGTGCGCCGCCGAAGGCGACGGTCGGCTGCTCGATGAGCACATGACCGAGTGCGGTCAGCCCTGACCGCGTGACATCGCCGATCGGTGCTTCGAGTGCGACACGGTTCCGGTCGTAGTGCCGGAATCGCGGGGCATCGATGGCCTGCTGCAGGTCCATGCCGAACACGATGTGATTGATCAGGAACTGCGCATGCCCCTGCGCCTGCACACCGCCGCCCATCAGGCCGAAGCTCATGTAGGCCTCCTCGCGGCCGTTCACGAGACGGGTGACGAATCCCGGGATCAGCGTGTGAAACGGTCGCTTGCCGGGCGCCACCGTGTTCGGCAGGTCGGGTGTGAGCGTGAAGCCGGCCCCGCGGTTGTGCAGCGCAAAGCCGGTACCGGGCACCACGATCCCCGAGCCGAAATAGTCGTAGTTCGAGTTGATGAATGACACCATGTTGCCCTCGGCGTCCGCCACGGAGAGGTACACCGTTTCGCTCTGCGTGCGGAGTGGGCCCGGATCGACGCGCTCCTGCGCCCGCGCCGGGTCGATGCGACTGCGCCGTTCCGTGATGAAGTCGTCGCGGAGCAGCTGCTCGGCGGGCATGGCGAGATGATCGGCATCGCCGACGAAGCGATCGAGGTCGGCATACGCCAGCTTCTTCGCTTCGATCAGGTGGTGGAGGAATTGCGCCGAGTTATGGCCCATCGCCTGCAGGTCGTAGGGCTCGAGGATCCTGAGCATCTCGAGCGCGGCAACGCCCTGATTGTTCGGCGGCAACTCCCACACGCGAAATCCCCTGAACGTCGCCGACATCGGCGTGATCCAGGTCGGCGCGTTGGCACGCATGTCCTGCATCGTCACGAGGCCATCGAGCGCCGCCAGCCGTGCCACGATGCGCTGTGCCAGTGCGCCACGGTAGAACGTGGCGATGCCATTGGCCGCGATGGTCTGCAGGGTGCGGGCGTAATCCGGATTGCGGAACCATTCGCCCGCTTTCGGCGCACGTCCACCGGGCAGGAAGGTGGCGGCGGCCGCGGCATCCTTCTGCAGAAAGTCCGTTTCATTCGCCCACTGCGCGGCAATGATCGGTGAGACGGGAAATCCATCGCGTGCATACCGGATCGCCGGTTGCAGCGCGCTGGCAAGCGACTGCCGGCCGTGCGCGCGCAGCAGCATGTCCCATCCGGCCAGAGCGCCTGGCACGGTCACCGACAGCACGCCCTGTTGTGACCCGGGCCGGAAGCCGCGCGCCTGCAGCCGCTCGCGTGTCATCAGCGACCCGGCACGCCCGCTGCCATTGATGGCGACGAGCCGGTGTTCCTTCGCCAGCCAGACGATGGCGAACATGTCACCGCCGATGCCCGTCATGTGGGGTTCCGTGACACTGAGCACCGCGGCTGCGGTGACGGCGGCGTCGATGGCATTGCCGCCGTGGCGCAGCACCTCGAGCCCCGCCGTGGAGGCGAGCGGTTGGCTGGTGGCAATCATGCCGTGCGGGGCGTACACCACCGATCGGCCGGCCATGCTGGTCGGGCGCTGCGCGGCGAGTGGTGTGGCAGCGAGGACGAGCGACGCGAGGACGAGCCGTGTGCCGGCAGAGGGCATGAAGACTCCGGGTGGGAGCAGGAGCGACGGGACGAAGGTACGGAGTGTCGCCGCATGATAGCGGCGGTACGTATTGCGGGTGTCGTCGAGGCGCGGCGTACGACGACAGCTCCGGCGTTCGTGACCTGAGCAGTGATCGACGGATGTCGCGCCGGTGACGTGCTCGCAGTAGTCTGTTGCAGCAGTACCGGACGCATCGACGTCGCCGAACCAACATCTGCCGGACTTTTCGAAGAGGCACATGAACAGCAGCCTGCTCAGCTATTCTCTCACGGGGATCGTCGCCCACTTCGTGTACTTCGGGATCGCGATCGTCGCCGTGGTGCTCTTCATCGCGATCTACGTGCAGATCACGCCGCACCATGAATTCCGGCTCATCCGTCAGGGCAACGCTGCCGCCGCGATCTCGCTCGGCGGCTCGTTCCTCGGCTACACGTTGCCGCTTGCCAAGGCGGTGTCGCAGAGCGAGAGCATCGCCGACATGCTGCTCTGGAGCGGCGTGGCGCTGGTGGCGCAGCTGGTGGCGTACGGCATCACCCGGCTCGTGCTGCCGCCGCTCTCGGCGCACGTCGATCAGGGCAAGACGGCATCGGCGACCTTTCTGGCCGTGATCGCCGTGGCTGTCGGTCTGCTGAATGCGGCGGCGATGACGGCGTGATTCACGCGGAATGATCAGCTGGCGGCGTGCGTCGCCGTGTCGCCCGCCGCACTATTGCTTGACGATCTTCGCCGCGCGGTCGAGCATCCGGTCGAGCTCCGCGCGCGACAGGAACCGACCATTCACGACGACCGCCGCGATACGCTTGGTATTGCCGATCTCCTCCAGCGGATTCGCATCGAGCAGCACCAGGTCGGCCAGTCGGACTGTCGATGGCCACGTATGTCCCGCGCGACTTGGGTGACCCATCGATGATCCTGCCGCTGGCGACGATCCGCGGCCCGAGTGCCGCCCCTCGCTCCACCGAGTCCCGCAGCTGCACGATGTCCTCTGTGCGCTTCACGGCACCGGGATCACGAATTCCAGTCACGCCGTTGGCAACGTTCAGCAGCGACGACCACTCCCATCGGTCCAGCGAATGGCTGCGCATGTCCCAGAGTCCGGGAATCAGCACCTTGCCCGTGGCGTCGATCACTCTGGCACCCGTCGGGATGCGAGCGTCTCGGCTGGGCGCCCAGCTCCGGAATAAGGGCAGCCAGCATGCAAGACGCGCCTACGACAATACTGTGGATGCGCAGCATCATGCGTCCGTCCCAGGTTAGCATGCAGGAGACCCCCGACCGGAGCACCGCCCATGCCGCTCAGCGCCCTGCAGTCCCGGAGCAAGTACTTCCAACTCTACACGAACTCGAAGCGGCTGGCATGGGACCCTGCTGCCGTGGACCTCAGCCGCGACGCCGCGGACTGGGCAATCATCCGCCGCGACTTCGCGACGGAAGGCTATGCCCGGCAACTGCATCAGCTCTGCGCCTTCTTCCTGGCCGGCGAAGAGAGTGTCACCAGTACACTCGCGCCACTACTCGGCGCCGTCTCGCGTCTCCGGCTCGGTGTCGACATCGAGTGCTACCTCACGAGCCAGATCTACGAGGAGGCGAAGCACTTCGAATTCTTTTCGCGATACTTCCGTGAAGTGCTGGGCGAGGAGAGCCCGGCGCTCATGTCGTCGCTCACTGCCGCGCCGCAGGCCGTGCTCATCGACGACCTCGACGCCACCACCGACCGCGTGCGCGCCGAAACCGATCCCGTGCCGCTCCGCGCGGCACTGGTCGAGGCCGTGACGCACTACATGGGTGTGGTCGAGGCCATGCTCGCACGGACCGGCTACGTCGGCGCCGGTGATGCATTGGCCGCGCGCAACTGGCTCCCCGGGCTGCAGGAAGGGTTCCGACTCATTCGACGCGACGAAGGCCGTCACGTGAGCTTCGGCATCCACTTTCTGCGTGAGATGACGACCGCACATCCCGAACTCGTTCACGTCGTGCAGAACACCTTCGAACGCCACCTGCCCAACGTGCTCGCCACCGTGCAGGCCTTCGACTATCCGCACCCGATCGTGGATCTGGAGAAGCTCACACAATACGCGCTCGACGCGTACCTGCACTTCATGAGCGCGATCGGGCTCGCTGACGCTGACGATTCGGCGCTGCGGGAGGAGTTGCGCGAGAGTACGCTCTGATGCGGCGCGTGAAACGCGGGATTGGGCTGCCGGTGCTGGGAGCACTGGCGGCACCTGCTGCGCTGGCGCAGCGTCCTCCGGTCGATCCCGCGCTCGCTGACGGCCCGTGGCCGGTGTTCCATCATGACAGCGATGCCAGCGCCTCCACCTCGCTGCGCGGGCATGGTGGGAACGACTGACCACATGTAACGTCTTTCGCACAGCCGCTTGCCGGATCACACCGACTCACGCCTCTCTTTCAGCGGAGTTCGAGCATGATGATCGCCCTGTGCCGCTCCATGCTCGTGATGTCGGTCGCTGCGCTGGTGTCCAGCGGCGTTGGTGCCCAGTCCACCGTCATTCGACGCACGCAGAGCGCCGTCGTCCTGCGTCCCACCGACTCACTGGCCGCGCGCCGACCGCTGCGGCGCCCAGCGGTCACCGCGGCGCTGCCACCGGCGGTCGTTGCGACGAAGCCTGATCCCACGTCTCCGCTGGTGATCGCTGCCACCGCCGACACCAGCGTGCCACAGGCGGTCGCGACGGGCGCGGGCGGCAGCACCACGGTGCAGGCGGTCACTCCGCAGCGCGCGGCGGTCCGGCTGGCATCCGTACTCTACGGTCGCAAATCGCAGGCTGCCTCGGTGCGCGTGATCAACGCGCGGACGGCGAGTGTCTGGGTCGGCGATACGGCAGTGAAAGAGCCGGCGCCACCTGGTCTCGATGCATCCGAGGGCATCGCCTTGCCTTTCCGATTCGTCAGAGTCGACAGCGTGGCCGGCGACACGATGGCCCTGAAGCCGTGGCTCGATCAGGGTAACGGGCTGCGCTACGACGCCGCACGGCGCGCCTTCGTCGCCACCCTGCGCATCGGGTTGCGCGACACGCTGCACGCGGGTCGCGGACGCGCACTGACGCCTGCCATCCGCCTCTCGGTCGCCGCCAGCGCCGACTCCGTCAAGCCCGAACTCCTGGAGATCAAGGAGACGAACATCTTCGTGTCCACGGTGCGCCTCGTCGCTCGCCGAGCGGACTCCCTGATGCGCGTGACGATCTGGCCCGATTTCACCGATCGCGAAGTGAGCATCTGGCTGAAATTCAGGAGGGACTCGCTGCAACTCACGGCGCAGCCCCGCGCCATACCACGGTACGGTCTGGGCGAAGTGACGCTCACGATTTCTTCACCGCAGGGCTCGATCGCGCCGGGTGATTCGGTGGCCGTACGGCTGTCGTCGCAGCGGGGAACGGTGGCGCAGGGCCCCGTGGTCTACCTGAAGGAGGGCGTGCCCGCCATCGTGCGCATGCGCTCGACCGAGATGGCCGATGACTCCATCACGGTGAGCGCGGACAGCTTCAACGATGCCAGCCAACGCATCATCTACGAATTTCCCATGGGATTGACCGTCGGCGCCCTCCTCGGCGCGCTGCTTGGCACCGTCATGCTGGTGCTGCGCGAACGGAAACGTCCCAATCCGCACGGCATCGGCTGGATCATCGCGAGCGGGCTGCTGGCAGGACTCGTGACGACGCTGATCGTGGCGATCGGCGTCGTGAAGATTCCCGGCTTCGAGTTGCCGGCGACCGGCAGTGCGGTGGTCTCGCTGCTGGCGGGTGCGCTTGGTGGCTACATCGGCCCTCAAGGCATCGAGGTGTTGTTCAAGGCGTTCGGCGCGGGTCGCAGCGCACCGCCAGCCACCGGGTGAGCGTCGCCCGGCGCGCCGCTCCCGGCCTTCGCCATCAACCCGGCCTCGTCCACCACCTCCACGCCCAGGCTCCGCGCCTTCTCCAGCTTCGAGCCCGCCTCCTCACCCGCCACGACGAACGTGGTGTTCTTCGACACCGACGACGTCACCCGGCCACCCGCCCGCTCCACCAGCGCCGTCGCCTCGGTCCGCGACAACGTCGGCAACGTTCCGGTCAGCACCACAGTCATCCCGGTCAGCGGCCCCTCGCCGACCTGTACATCGGGCTCGATGGTCTGGACCCGTGCTGCGATGAGCTTGCGCACCAGCTCGCGCGCCGACGCATCGTCGAAGAACTCGCGCACCGACTCGGCGATGACGTCACCGATGCCGCGCACCGCCATGATCTCCTCCAGTGACGCGGCCTGCAGCGCCTCGATCGCACCGAACCGTCGCGCCAGCAGTTGTGCCGCCACCGCGCCGACATGACGGATGCCCAGCGCATTCAGCAATCGCGACAACGGCTGTGCCCGCGATGCGTCGATGGCCTCGATCAGCTTCTGCGCCGACTTCGCCGCCATCCGATCCAGCGGCAGCACCTGGTCGGCCGTCAGCATGTAAAAATCCGCGGCATCGTGCACCAGCTCCGCCGCCACCAGCTGCTCGATGCGCGCATAGCTCAAGCCACGGATGTCCATCGCATCGACGCTGGTGAAGTGCACCAGCGCCTCCAGCAGCCGTCCGGGGCAGGCGACATTCGGACAGTACAGGGCCACCTCGTCCTCATCGCGACGCACGGCCGTGCTGCACGACGGGCACACCGTCGGCGCGACGAACACCGCCGGCGGTTCGCTGGCGCTGCGCTTCTCCGGCACGGGACCGATCACCTGCGGAATCACCTCGCCCGCCCGCTGTACCAGCACCCGATCGCCCTCACGCAGATCCTTCAGCGTGATCAGGTCGAAGTTGTGCAACGTGGCCATGCGCACCGTGGTGCCGCCGATTTCCACCGCCTCCAGCTCCGCATACGGATTCAGCGATCCGGTCCGCCCCACGTTCACGCCGATCCGCAGCAGCGTGGTCTCGGCGATGTCGGGGGCGAACTTCCGCGCGATGGCCCAGCGGGGCACGCGGCCGCTGATCTCGCCCAGCTCCTCCTGCAATGCCAGCCCGTTCACCTTGATCACGGCGCCGTCGATCGCGAAGTCGATGCTGGCGCGATACTCGTGCTCCACGCGCGACGCCCATGCATGCACCTCGTCGAGCGTGTGGCACACCACCCGGTGGGGGGCCACCGGCACGCCCCAGCTCCGCAGCGCCTCCAGCAGGTCGTGCTGCGACGTGAACGGCAACGCCGCGGCGCCGTCGGGATGCACCGCCGAGTACCCGAAGAATCTCAGCGGACGCTTTGCCGTGATGGCAGGGTCGAGTTGGCGCAGCGCACCGGCGGAGGCGTTGCGTGGATTGGCGAACACCGGCTCACCCTCGCGCACGCGCTCCTCATTCATCGCCACGAATCGGCTGAACGGGAAGTACGCCTCGCCGCGGATCTCGATGAGCGCAGGCGGCGTGTCGGTCCTGAGCCGCAGCGGCACGTCATGCATCGTGCGCAGGTTCGGCGTCACGTTTTCACCTACCGTTCCACTGCCGCGCGTGGCGCCGGTGACCAGCACGCCATCGCGGTACGTCAGCGACACGGCAGCGCCATCGATCTTCAGTTCGCAGCTGTACCCGCTGCTGCTCGCCGCACCGCCGGCAAGCTTCCGCACCCGCTCGTCCCACGCGGCCAGTTCCGACTCGTCGAACGCGTTGTCCAGCGAGAGCATCGGCACGAGATGCACATGCTTCGGCAATGACGACTGCGGTTCGGCTCCCACCCGCAACGTCGGCGAGTCTGGCGTCTGCAGCGACGGATAAGCACGCTCGAGGTCCTGCAGCTCGCGAAATCGCTGATCGTACTCGAGGTCGCTGAGCGCAGGCTGGTCGAGCACGTAGTACTCGTAGCTGGCGCGGGTGAGCAACTCGCGCAGTGCGGCAGCGCGTGTTGCGAGGGCGGCAGGAACGTCGCCGGATCGGGAAGCAGTCGGCATGGCGCGTTGGCGGTCTGATGAGGGCGACCGCGAATCTACATGCCTCGCCACTCCGTACGCGTCCCTGTCCGATGCCAGCGCGAGGGCACGGAAGCTGCGCTGCCGGGTAGACGCATGTGCACGTTCTGACACCGCATACGGAGGTTGTGATGATTTACGAAGATGACGAGCTGATCGACGAGACCGGTGACGCACACGAGACCGAGCCCACCACCCGCGAGTCGGGTGGCGGTACCATTGCCCTCGCGTTGCTCGCCGGTGCCGCCATCGGCGCCGCCGTTGCGCTCATGATGGCGCCGCGGACGGGACAGGACATGCGCCGCGTGATCCGCAAGCGTGCGCAGGGGCTGCGCGAGACGGCAGGCGGCGTTCTCGACGAGACCACCGAGGAGCTGCGCCGACAGCTGCGTCGCCGTGGCCGTCAGGTGCGCCGCCGCATGGAACGGGCTGGCTGACACCGTTCGGCTTTCATCGATGTGCAATGCGGCGCGTCCCGACCCGGGGCGCGCCGCGTTGCGTTTCAGAAGGGGCCGCTCAGCGCCAGCTCGCCACCAGCTGCTGACACTGCTGCTTGTAACGCGAGTCGTTGAACTCGACCGACGGCATCTGCGTCACCTGCTCGCAGGTGGTGCGCGCTTTCGGCTTGTCGCCGTTGTCGGCGTAGATTTTTGCCAGGTCCAGTCGATGCGTGATGCGCTCGGGATCGGATGCCACCGCGGCTTCCATGTAGCGCCGCGCCTCTGCCCAGCTGGCCCGGTCGAAGACCTTGCCACCCAGAAAGTTGCGCGCGGCGAACCGGGTGATGCCGCCCAGCCGCATGATCTCCGCGTTCCAGACGCCGAGCACATGCAGCGCACCCGCATGTCGCGGATCGATCTTCACCGCCGCCGATGCCTGATCATGAATCTCGGTGGCGTACTTGACCCGCTCCCGGCTGCCGACACTGAGTGCCGTGCGACCGAGGGCGACGGCCAGCATGAAGTGACCGTCGGCACCGCCGGCGTTGGCGGCAACGGCGCGACGCGCGTAGGCTTCCGCCTTCGCGTTGTACTCCGACCGCTGTGCCGACGTGGGGGCGGCTTCGCCGAGGTCCACCAGCTCGCGCGCGGCGCGCCAGAGCAGGTCGTAGTTGGTCGGGGCCGTGGCCAGCGCCGCGTCATACCGGCCCAGTGCCACCGTCGCATTGCGCGCCGCACGATCCTTTTCCGCCAGCTCGATCACCGCGGCTGGGGTCTGCGCCTGCGCGACGATCGGCGAGAGCACACCAGCGGCAAGAGTGAGAGCACACACGGTGCGCACGATGTTTTTCATTCAGGACCCGGTATGGAGACGATGACCAGCACCCGCAGTTGCACTACCCCGACAGCC
>JAYWIJ010000227.1:0-7957 GCA_043788935.1 Gemmatimonadaceae bacterium
AGCGCACCAAACGTCGTCTGCGCTGCGTTCAGGCCCAGGCGGAAGTCCTTGTCGGTGAACGTCGAGAACATGTCAGTCGGCTGATGCCAGTGCGGGTCCCAACCGCTGCCGACCTGTGTGCCGCGCTCGTTTTCGCGGAGGCTGATCGCGGCCACGAGATCCTGAAACGGGCCGGAGTCGGTGTTGGTCATGTGCGGGCCGACCGAGGCAGGGTAGTCGGTCGCGAACTTCTCGTTGGCACCATGAAGAATCCAGGCGAGGGCAGCCGACTGCGCCGCAAACTTCGACGACGACTGGAACTCGATGTTCACGTCTGCTTCCGGACGCTGCTCCTTGGCCAGCGAACTGTCCGCGCGCGGCATGCCATGGTCGAACATCATCATGTCGTGCTGAATCATGCCGAGCCACTTCGGTTCCGGATATCTGCCCGAACCGGCGGGCATCTCCTTGCCCTGCAGCGGAAAGCGCTGCTCCACGTAGGCGCGCGCACCGTTGAGCCCCGTCTCCTCGTTGTTCCAGAGGATGAAACGGATCGAGCGATCGGTGACGACATCGGGGCTGCTGAACACACGTGCCAGTTCCATCACCAGTGCCGTGCCCGATGCATCATCGTTGGCGGCCTCGCCCCAGCCATGTCCATCCATGTGCGCACCGACGATGTACATCTCCTCGGGGTGCGTGCTGCCGACCTTCGTGCAGTACACCTCCTGTCGCTCCCCCGGAGTGCTGGGCTGCGAGTTCAACGCCCGGAGGCGCGCGTCCGGCTGCCGCAGTGAATCGCTGTTCACACCGGTGCGCGTGCGCATGCCACGCGACACGCCACCACCCTGTTCACGACGCACGGCAGGTCGTGGACCCGGCGGTGTGGCCGGACGTGCAGCGGGCGTGGGGGGATTGAACTGATAGGTGATGCGTTCGGTGTTGGTGCAGCCGTAGCTCGTGAGCTGCGCCTCGATCCAGTCCACTGCCGCGCGATTGCGATCCGTGCCCTGACGCCGGTCGCCAAAGGTCGTCAGCCCCTTCACGGTGGCCTTGTAGCGGGCGAATTCCAGCCGGCCGACCATCGTGCGGATCATGGCGTCGGTCGAGTCGGAGGTGGCGCTGGCGGGCGGCATGACCTGCGCCGCAGCCGGTGCAGCCACGAGACACGCCAGCGATGCGGCGGTCGCGAAACGAACCAGGGAAGTGTGCATCGTCGGGAGATGGGAAGTCGGTGAGCGGACCGCTGTGCGTGGCCGCATCCGTCGAAGCTGGACCGCCGACACGGCATGCGCCAGTGAGCGGCAGGTCCCGCTGATCCGACAACGCAGCCCGGAGACACACCGCTGATCGATACCTCCCCGGGTGGTCCTGATCCCACGACCTCCGACCGTCAGTGCAGGGTCAGCAGCGTCTGCCCACCGCCGTGTGCGATCCGCAGCACCTGATCCTCGCCGCCGGCGTTGGTCGACAGATCGACGCCGGTGACGCCGGTGATCGCATGGGTGAGATGCATGCCTTTGAGCACCGACGTTCCGAACATCAGCGCGACCTCCTCACTGCGCCGGTCGAACGACGCACCGGCGATCATCATCTCGTGCCCCAGCAACTGCGCGCCCAGGTCCAGCGAATCGATTTCCACCGTGCAGCGTCGTCCGGTATTGCGCTGGGTGAACGCCGCCAGCTCGCTGTCGAACCTCTGCGCGGTGAATGCGCGCGTGCGTGCATTCGGCACGAGTTGCGCGCGCGCCGTGGCAATCGTGCGCGCGGAACCGGGCACGGCCAGCACGGAGCACGGCGCCCGTCGCACGAGCGTCGCCGCGACGCTGCCGAGCACCATGCGGCGCAGGAATCCGTATCCATGCGTCGCACTGACGACGAGGTCGGCGTGCTGCGTCGTGATGAACTCCAGCAGCGCATCCGGCGCACTGCCCGTCACCGTGACGCAGTGATACGTGCGACGGCCCGACGGCAGGACAGCCTGCATGCGCGTGAACGCCGTCGTTGCCATGTCGCGGTACGCTTCCGCGCGCTCCTTCAGAAATGGCACCGTCTCATCGTACGGCGGACCGACGTGCAGGAGCCAGATCGTCGCATCAGGGGCTGCCACCGTACACGCCACCTGCGCCGCATAGAGACTGAACGGACTGAAGTCGGTGGCGATCACGATCCGGCGCGGCGGCGACGTCAGCGTCGGCTCGACGGCCAGCACCGGCGTGTCGCCGAGTTGCAGCATGCGCAACACCGACTCCCCGCCGAGCACACGATCCAGGCCAGCGTGACGTCCCCGTCCCACCACGATCATGCGTGCATTCATCTCTCGTGCGGTGCGGGTGACCTCCTGCGCAGGTTCTCCCGTGACGATCGTCGCGCTCCATGCCGCAGCACCCGGCACCATGCGCATCACCTGCGCCTGCGCTGCCGCGGTGCGCGCGCTGAGCGTGTCCTCGGATGTCTCCATCGCGACCACCATGCCGTCGACACCGTAGATCGGCACGTTGGACGGTGCGATGACGCTCGTGACGACGGGTGACGCGCCGGTGCTGGCCGCAATGGCAGCGGCAATCGGGAAGGCAGCGTCCGACGCCGCCGTGGTATCGCTGGCGACGAGCACCGGCCCGTCGGGAAGCAGCGTGGGCTCGACAGTGGCGAGCACGTCGGTCGCGGCGTGCGTTGTGGCAGACATGATGCGCTCCGGTCCGGTTGGGACCTGCAGCAGGTGGCGTCGGTGCGCGACGCGCGAGGACCAGCGATGCGGGTCACGGGGGGGTCACTGCAGCACGTTGCGCAGCGGCGGAACGCGCGAGTATCAGGCAATGCCTGACGTAGCTGCCGGCGAAACACGACGTCTGCGCCAGAAACGACCTCGTCGCGGCGGTATGGCAGCCGTCGGCGGCTGAGCACGTCGTCTGTTCGCACACGCGCTCTCGCTCTCATCGTGCTTCGTGCTTCGTGCTGAGGCGATACATGTCGCCGACGCTCTGCGTAGCTTTGGCAAGCCGAAGTGTTCGGCGCGCGTGTCCCTGCGGCTTCAACGATCAATGCTCCGCACCATCACATCGCTCATCCTGCCCGGTCTCGGCGACTCGGGCCCGGACCACTGGCAGACGCATTTCGAACGCGCCGACACGAGCTGCGTGCGGGTGATGCAGGACGAGTGGGATTCGCCCGATTGTGCGGCGTGGGTGGCCCGGCTGGATGAGGAGATGCGCAACTCGGTGTGGCCGGTGCGACTGGTGGGGCACAGCAGTGCGTGCGCATTGGTTGCGCACTGGGCACTGAATGCGGCACCGGAAGAACTGGCCAAGGTCTGCGGTGCGCTGCTCGTCGCGCCCAGTGATCCGGATGGCCCGAACTACCCCGTGACGGCGATCAACTTCGGCCCCGTGCCGATGGTGGCGCTGCCGTTTGCGTCGATCGTGGTGACCAGCGACGATGACGAGTACGTCACGCTCGATCAGGCCAGGGCGTATGCCACGGCGTGGGGGAGTCGGCTGGTGGTGCTGCAGCATGCCGGCCACATCAACGTCGCGTCCGGCTTTGGCGAGTGGCCTGAAGGCTACGCGCTGCTCCAGTCGCTGGACGCGTAGCGGCCGCGTGCTTCAACGTGGCGCGCTGCCCGGTCGCACAGCACAATACGCACCACCGCTGCAGTCGAGCGGGACGAACACCTCGGCCTGAATCCGCCACTGACCGTCGAGCCGGCGCCACTGCGCCAGATACGTTCCAGTGATGCGGAGCGGGCCATCGGGTTCGGTCCAGGTGCCGACCCAGCGCCCCTCTTCCGACGCGACGTCCCAGCGTTCATTGATGGTGATCGTGTGCGGCGTGCGCACCCACTTCGTGTCGGGTCGTCGTGCGAAGGCGGCTTGCATCGAGCGCGCGTTGGCCTCGATGCCACCGTTTTGTGTGCCGGTGGACGACACCACGTGCACGTCATGCATCCATTCCCGCGCGATGCCGGCCATGTCGTGTGCGGCGATCGCGGCATTCGAACGGGCGCGTGCGGCGGCGATGTCGGCTTCGGCAGTGGTTGCGCGCATGACGCGTCCGGCAGAGTGTGAACGAGCGGTGCAGGCCACACTGAGGAACACCAGTGCCAGCAATGCGGTGCAATGCAGACGGCGCATGGGGCGAGCGGGTTGAAGATCGGTGGCGGTCGTGGTGACACGGCTGCATCGCGGGCCGGCAGACAATGAGATGAAACATGCACCGCCGCCCCAGCCAGGTCACCTGCGTGCCAGCACCGATTTTCCGTGCATCGGTGATGGAGTGCCCGTCACGCGTCGAAACTCTCACAGGTCGCGGGCAACTGCGCGCGTGCTCACTCCTGCATGGAGCGACGTGATGGCGACATGCCCGTACACGTGGGTTCGCGGTCTCTTTTCCCCGGGTGCGAAATCGGTGCCCGGCGAGTCGGCGCGCAACCTCATGGTGCGCGTGGTGAGCGTGGTGAGCGATGGTGAGGAGCGGGTTCGCGTGTCGCTCCCCTCGAAAAGCGCGCGATGGCTGATTGAACTGATTCCCGCCGACGTGATCAGGAAGATCCGCGAGGAACAGATTCCTCTGGACGCGATCACCGAGGACCTGAACCGGCAGGAAGTGCTGTATCCGCGCGCGATCTTCTCGATGGCCGACGAACACCGACAGGTCACGGTCTGGCTGGAATGACGCGTTGACCGCGGGCGTGCTGGCGCCGCCAATCCCCATGCAGAAAAATGGCTGACGAAGAAAGCGCGCGACGGGGATCCTCTCCCGTCGCGCGTTGCGTGTCATGATCTTTCCGGCCTACGCGGCGGCCGACCTCACGTGCAAGTCCAGTTCGGTCGCCTTCGCGAGAACACCGGATGGATTGTTCGGCACCCGCACCACGGAATCCGTGATGCCGAGTGTACTTTCGGTGCCGCCGAGGAAGAGCGATCCGCCGCGGACGAGCGTGCGTGCCATCCGGTCGATCACGTCCCTCTTCGTTGCGACGTCGAAGTAGATCAGCACATTGCGGCAGAAGATGATGTCGAACTGCCAGTACGATGAATACGGTTCGAGGAGATTGATCTCCTGATACGTGACCTGGTTGCGGATCTCCGCCTTCAGCTCGAACCCTTCCGGCGTCTGCCGGAAATACTTGACCAGCAGCGTCACGGGCAGGCCACGCTGCACTTCGAACTGGTTGTAGACGCCAGCCTTCGCTCGGGCGAGGGCCGCTGCCGAGAAATCAGTCGCGAGGATCTCGACCTTGACGCCACCGAGCAGGTGTTCGGTCTGTTCCACGATCATTGCGATCGAGTTCGGCTCCTGGCCGGTGGAACTCGCGGCGCACCAGATCCGGAGTGGCCAATTCTGCTCACGGGCGCGCAGAGCAGCCGCTGGCAGGATCTCCTTCTCCAGTCCTACGAACGGCTTGCCATCGCGGAAGAAGAGCGTCTCGTTGGTGGTGATGGCGTCGCAAACGTGCTTGATCAGCGCCGGTGTGGCACCGCGTCGCATCGCGCCAATCAGCGCCGTGACATCGGCATGGCCATACGTCACCGCCACCGGCGGCAGGCGACTTTCCAGCAGGTATTCCGGGGCCGAGCGCGAGGCCACTGTGTTTCTTGAGCACGTCCGCGAGGAACGTGTACTCCTCGGTGGTGATCATGCCGCCACCCCGGAGGCCGTCTTTCGTCCGCTGGCGATGTCGAGCACGGCGGCTGCGAGTGCGGCAAGCGGCAGGACGCCGGCTGCGAGTCCCGCGCGCACGACCGCGCCCGGCATGCCCCACACGACGGAGGTCTCCTCAACCTGCGCGAGTACGCGGCCCCGCGCGCCACGACATCACGACTGCCCCGCATGCCGTCCTCGCCCATGCCGGTGAGCGCGACGCACAGGGTCGAGGCGCCGTACATCGCGGCGATGGATCGGAACATCGGGTCGGCCGAGGGCCGGCAATAGTTTTCCGGCTCGGTTTTCGTGAGGCGGATGTAGGGTGTGCCTTCGTGTGTCTGCACGATCATGTGAAAATCACCGGGGGCGATGTAGGTCCGGCCGGGCAGGATCGGATCGTCGTCCTTCGCCTCCACGCAGGTGCGGCCGGAGTCGCGTTCGAGCCGCTGCGCGAGCAGCTGCGTGAACACCGCGGGCATGTGCTGTGTGATCAGGATGGGCAATGTGAAGTCTTTTGGCAGCCCACTGAGGAACGTGGCAAGGGCATTGGGGCCGCCGGTACTGGTGGCCACGCGAGAATGCGGGTCGCGGCGTCGCCGGTGCGCGTGGCCAGCAACTCGGCGCGCACGGGTGTCTGCCGTCGCGTGACCTTGCGCTCCGCTGCGGTCTGCCCCGCTCTGGCGGCGTGACCGATCGCGCGGATCTTGGTGGCGATCTCCGCACGGATCGCGGCCAGTGTGCCGGCTCCACTGCGGGCCGCCGGCTTCGCGATGAAGTCGCTCGCGCCCGTGGCGAGCGCGGTCATCGTGACTTCCGCGCCGCGCTGGGTCAGCGAACTGGCCATGATCACGCGCGTCTGCGGGTACGCGTTGAGGATGAGGGGCAGGGCGGTGAGCCCGTCCATCTCCGGCATCTCGATGTCCAGCAATACCACTTCGATCTTCGTGTGCTTGAGCGCGTCCAGCGCAACGCGGCCGTTCGGCGCCGTCGTGACGACGAGCATGTCGCTCTCGCCATCGACGATCTGTCCAAGCGCGCCACGGATCACGGCGCCGTCATCGACGATGAGGACGCGGATGGCATCGGACGCGGGCGTCACTGCACCCCGCAGGCTTCGAGTTTCGAGACGATGATGGTCGCATCGAACGGTTTCATGATGTACTCGGAGGCGCCCAGCGTGAGCGCCGTCTCGATCTTGTCGTACGAGGTGTGCGTGGTGCACATGATGATCGGCGGTGGCACCAGAGATGGGCGGCGTGACACCTCCGTCAGGAACGTCAGGCCATTAATCACCGGCATGTCGATGTCGCACAGCACGGCATCGAACGGCTCTGCAGCGCTCATCACGTGCAGTGCCTGCTCGCCATCCTCCGCCTCCGTCACCGAGAAACTCAGGGACTCGAGGATGCGGCGGATCGCCTTCCGGATCGTGCCTGAATCGTCGATGACGAGGATGCGCCTGCTCATCAGATCTTCCGCATCATCACGAGGAAGGCCGCCACGGCGCTGTTGAGCCGCTCCGACTCGACCGACAGGCCACCGGCTGCGGTGCGGATACTCTCCGCCGTTCGGCCGCCCTCGGCCGCCACCATCGTGACCGTCGAGATGCTCGGGCTGACTTCGGCAGTGCCGCGGGCGGCCTCGCCGACGTTGCGGGAGATCTCGCTGGTGGCGGCATTCTGCTCTTCCACCGCGCCGGCGATCGTCGTCGAGATCTCGCGACCACGGCAGTACCGTGACGGCGTCGGTCGGCCATGCATCAGCCACGGCGACTACGCCGGCGCGATGTGACGGGGCGAACGCGCATGCCCCCGCTGCGCCTTGTACCGCGCCAGCGAATCGAGTGCCGCCGCACGTGATCCGCAGAATTCACGGAGTCCGCGGAAGTACTGCAGCCCGTACGTGAACGTGGTACCCGCAATCGCGATGCGTTCCAGCCTGAGTGACGCCAGCAACAACGACGCACCCATGGCCATCCATGCGACAGGACGGATCACCGTGGGAGCGACGACCGCCGTCATCATGAACGGACGTGACATGCCGTTGATCATGAACAGGAAACGCCACGGATTGGCGGCAGGCCACTCGGGATGTTTGTCGGCGATACGTGCGTCGGCGATCCCGTAGCGCATCGAGCGCGCCATCCATGCCGTTACGGAGACGTGATCCGAGGCGTTGGTGGCGCTGGCGTCGTCGGACAATCCGAAGGTGACGCCCGCTTCCTCGAGCCGCATGCCCAGTTCCGCATCCTCCGACAGGCGCAGCGTCCGATCGAACCCGCCGACGGCCAGATAATCAGCGCGTTCAAACGACACGTTGCCGGTGTACAGATCCC
>JAYWIJ010000228.1:0-7949 GCA_043788935.1 Gemmatimonadaceae bacterium
CGGCAGCTTCCTCGGGCTCGTAGGCCTCGTCGCGCTGCTGCTCGGCGGCATCGGTGTCGCGTCGGGCGTCCACGCCTTCATCCGACGCAAGCAAGAAACGATCGCCGTGCTCCGCTGCCTCGGCGCGACGAGTGGTCAGGTGCTGGCCATCTACGGTATCCAGGCCGCACTGATGGGCCTCGCCGGTGCCACCGCCGGTGCTGCACTGGGTGTCGCGATTCAGCTCGCACTGCCGGCGCTCGTGCGCGACATGCTGCCGGTAGACGTGTCGGTCTCGCTCTCGCCGACGGCGATTCTCTCCGGACTCGGTGTGGGCGTGTGGGTCGCACTGTCATTCGCGATGCGGCCGCTGGTCGGCGTCCGCAACATCTCGCCGCTGCAGGTACTCCGCACCGAGATCGACGCCACCGCCAGCACGCCGTGGTACAAGGATTGGCTTGGTGTGCTGGTCACGCTCGGCATCATCGCCAGCGTGATCGTGCTCGCCATCACGCGCGCCGGTGACTGGAAAGCGGGCCTCGCCATCAGTGCCGCGATCGCCGTGGTGCTTGGCCTGCTGCTCGGCAGCGCCAGCCTGCTGATGTGGGTGGCGCGCAAGGCGCTGCGTGCGGGATGGCCATACGTGATGCGACAGGGCGTGGCCAATCTGTATCGACCGTCCAACCAGACGCGATCGGTGGTGCTCTCGCTCGGCTTCGGCGCGTTCCTGGTCAGCACACTCTACCTGCTGCAGACCACGCTACTCACCCGCTTCAACGTCGATGCGGCAGCCAGCGGCGGCAACGTGCTGTTCTACGACGTGCAGGATGATCAGGGCGCCTGGATGGACACGGTGATCACCACCTCCGGCCACACTCTGGTGCAGCGTGTGCCCATCGTCACCATGCGCCTCAGCGAGGTGAAAGGCGTGCCGGTGAAGACTGCGCAGGCCGCCGCCGAGAAGCTGAAGAAGGCGCCGTGGCCGTACACGCGTGAGTATCGCAGTACTTATCGCGACACGCTGGTGAAGAGCGAGGAGATGCTGTCCGGGCAGTGGTTCGACAAGGCGCCCGCGACTCCTGCCGGGACGTTCAAAGTGAGCATCGACCAGAGCATCGCCGACGACCTGATGATCAAGGTTGGCGATGCGCTCACGTGGAACGTGCAGGGCGCGCAGGTGCGCACCATCGTGACCAGCACACGCAAGGTGAACTTCGCCCGCTTCGAACCGAACTTCTTCGTGGTGTTCGAGCCGAAGGCCATCGAGCAGGCGCCCAAGCAGTTCGCCGTGATCGCCAACGTCACGGGTGAAGCCGCCGTGGCGCGGCTGCAGCGCGACGTCGTGCGCAAGTATCCCAACGTGAGCTCGCTCGACATTTCGCTGATCACGCGCACCATTGCCAACATCCTCGACAAGGTCAGCACGGCGATCCGTTTCATGGCGGTGTTCGCACTGATCATGGGCGTGCCGGTGCTGATCAGCGCCGTCGCCGCCACACGTCGCGAGCGCCTGCGTGAAGGGGTGCTGCTCAAGGTGCTCGGTGCCACGAAGTCACAGATCGGCCGCATCATGCTGAGCGAATACGCCGTGCTGGGCCTGCTCGGCGCGCTCGCCGGCATGTTGCTCGGCGTCGGCGGCGCATGGGGCCTTGCACGCTTTCAGTTCAACGTGCCCTTCGTGATGGCCTGGGGCCCCGCCCTCGGCATCGCCGGGCTGCTCCTCGGCATCACCATTCTCGTCGGCGTGCTCACCGGGCGTGAAGTCTTTCGCGAGACACCGATGGCTGCGTTGCGCGATTCCTGAAATCGTTGTTGTTCGAACTGCTTTGCTCACACGGGGGGACCGAAGGGACCGGGGAGCCCTACACCGATCGCCGGTTCTCGCGGTGTATGCAATCTGTGATGCAGGTGCGACCTTCAGCGCGTTACGCGCGCGGATCAGGCTGCACAGAGCACACGGAGATCGCAGAGGCACAGAGAGATCCTGACGTTCAGCGTGCGGTCGCCACAGGCCGAAAACTCAAAATGCGGTAGGAACAGCGTCTCGCGAGCGCAGTTCCTACAGCATTTTCAGTATTCATGCGGCATGGAAGTACGCCGGACGCGCCGTTCCCTGTGTGCCGCTGCGCTCGCTGTGCGCTCTCTGCAATCCCCTTCGCGCGCGTGTCACGCGGGCCTCGCTTTTCGTCACGTTCGTGGGCGCCACGCAATGCCGCTGTGCGCCCAGCTCCCCGGTCCCCTCGGTCCCCGCGTGTGAGCCCCGGCAGTTCCGCAGCAATGGCGAACTCACGGAACGACGAGCCGCACTGTCGTCGTCTGCCCAGCGGTGATGGTTGCGCGTGTCTCGACGACCGCACCGCCGAACGGCACCGCCAGCACACGCAGCTCGGACACCGGCATGTTGGTGAAGCGCGCCACACCGGTGCTGTCGGTGTTCCGGTTGCCGATGAGTGTGTTGAAGCTGCCACCCGGCCCCTGCACAACCACGCCGATGTTCGGAGCCACCGGACCGCCCTGCGTGCCCTTCGTCACGTTCACCTGCAGCGTGCCGAGGGCAGCGCGCTGGTTGCGGAGTGCGTCAGGAATGTTGGCGCGCTGCAGCGCCATCAGGCTGTAGATGTTGAGCGCTGTGGTCAGCGCCGGGGCCGCCGTCTTCGGTTCGAGGATCAACTCGACACGCGTGTAGTTCTGTGGACCGCCGACCGACGTGTTCACCGGCTGCACGGCACGCAACGTGGGCAGGATGCTGTCCTTGCCCAGATCCGCGTTGCGCAGTGGTTCGTCCTTGGCGTCATACGGACTGCCCCATGCGAGCGCGTTACCCGTGAGGCTGTCGATGATGAACGGCTGGTAGAAGTAGCCGCGCGGCGGCTTGGGCAGTCCGCTGAATTCCACGCGGATCGCCGGCACACCCGTCTCGGCGACATCCCAGAACAGCAGCGACCCTGTGCCTGCGGAGCGAAAGGTCGTCTGTCGCGCAGGGCTCAGGAATTCGCCGAACGCGCTGCGCAGCGTGTCAGGGATCACGAGGTCATCGTCACGCGTCGGCGTGCCCTTGTTGTCACGGAACTTCACGAACAGCGGGCGCGGTGTCGAGTCGTTGTACTCGGTGCGCGTCGAGTCGCCCTGAATGGTGAGTACCAGCCAGGTGGAGCGCTGCTGCACCGAGTCGGCCGCCGAGAGCGAGACGACGAAGCGCAGCCTGCGGCCGAAGAAGCTGCCCGGATAGAAGTCGCGTACACCGGCGCTGCGCGAGGTATCCACCGGCGAGCGGATGTTGCCGTTGGCATCGAGCAGCGAGTCGGTGCGAATCAACCACTGTGAGTGCGACACCGGCCTCGCCGTCGAATCGAGGCCGTTCACGAGATAGAACTGATAGCGTGCGCGCCCGTCGAGCGGCTTGAGCAGTGCCGCCTCGCCCACGATCGAGTCCACGACCGCGGCATTGTTGATCGTGCGACCGAACGCACGCGCCACGATCGTCGGCGTGCGCACCGCGGCGATGCTCGTGAACGGTGCCTCGAACGCGTTACCACCCTGCGGTGTCACCGCCCCCTCTTCCGCGCATCCCGTCATCAGCGCCAGCAGCGCGATCGCTGCAACAGTGAGGCGGCGCATCACTTCGTCGCTCCGGCCACGTTCTTCACTCCGAGTCGGTACGTGAGTCCGATCACCACGCGCACGCCGCTGAAGCTCTTCTTCGCGTCCGGCACGGGGGTGAACGGTGTCGTGAAGACAGGATCAGCCAGCGCCGGGTCACTGGGGCGCAGCTTTTCTCGGTCGAAGCCGAGGAACTGGTTGATCGACAGCGATGCCGTGGCACCGATACGCCGCGTGATGTCGGCGGCACCCAATCCCGTGACTCCGAACGTCGGCGCGATGAACGTGCCCGCATCGGCTCCGGCGACCGGCGTCGGCCTCACGGTGTACATGCCCAGGTTCACTCCGCCGCCGTAGCGGAAGCGTGTCGATTCGCCGAACGGCATGATGGCATCGGCGGTCAGGCGCGCCGCATATATCGAGGCCTTGCCGCCCACCGCAAAGAACCGCGTCGAGTCGCCGACCGGGCGCCGCTCGTACGGGAAGTACTCGCCGTCGATGCTCGTCGCGCCCGCATCCACCGTGCCGCCCAGATGCAGCCACTCGGGGCCGTACTGACGGCGGAATCCGGCGGTACCGATCAGCATCGAACCCTTGGTGGCATTGGCGGCGCTCAAACCCTGCGTGCCGGTACCGAGGAACAGTTCGGTGCGACGCTTCGGGACGCCGGCCTTCGTGGCGGTGCTCCGGCCGGGCACCGGGTCGGGACGGCGAACCTGCGCGGTGAGGGCCAGCGGCAGCGCGCTCAGGAGACACGCCAGTAGGGCCGTCCGGCGCAGCGATCCGCTGCGAATCAGATGGTGCATGCGAGGGCTGGTGGGGAACTGGACTGCCACGTCACGAAAACCGTGCCCGCCGGGGCGGGCTCAGGCTGGGGACGATAGAGGATAACTGCCGTCACCAGACACTGAAGCGCCTCCCCACCCACTGCGGCGGACTCAGCGGAAGCGAATGCCGTTGGGCGCCACGTATCCCTTGCCGGGCTTCACCGGCGCTGTCGCCGCGGTCGGCTGCGGCTTCGGCCCCCGCGGAGGCGAGGCGGGTCGCTGACCACCGGGGGCCGGCGCAGCGGGCTTCGTGCCGGTCTTCATCGTCAGGGCGATCCGGTTCCGGTCCAGGTCCACCGACTGCACCGTGACCGACACCCGCTGCCCCACCTGCACGACGTCGTTGGGGTCCTTCACGAACCGGTCGCTGAGCTGGCTCACATGCACGAGGCCATCCTGATGCACGCCGATGTCCACGAAGGCACCGAAGGCGACGATGTTCGTGACCACTCCTTCCAGCACCATGCCGGACGTCAGATGCTTCGGCTCGGTGACGTCATCGCGGAATGCCGGCGGCACGAAGCTTTCGCGCGGGTCGCGGCCCGGCTTGCGCAATTCGGCGACGATGTCGATGAGCGTCGGCATGCCGACATCATCGGACACGTAGGGCTCGAGATCGAGCGACGACAGCACCGTCTCGTTGCCGATCAGGTCCTGCAGCGACACACCACGGTCCTTGGCGATGCGTGCGACCAGCGCGTACCGCTCGGGGTGCACCGCACTCGCGTCGAGCGGATGCGAGCCACCGCGCACGCGCAAAAAGCCGCCCGCCTGCTCGAATGCCTTCGCACCGAGACGCGGCACCTCCAGCAGGTCCTTGCGTGCACCGAAGCCGCCCTTGGCATCACGCGCCGCCACGATCGACTTGGCCAGCGTGGGTCCCACGCCGGACACGTACGCGAGCAGTTGCGCCGATGCCGTGTTCACTTCCACGCCCACGCGGTTCACGCAGCTCTCGACGATGTCGTCGAGACGCTGGCGCAGCTTGGGCTGGTTGACGTCGTGCTGATACTGCCCCACGCCGATACTCTTCGGATCGATCTTCACCAGCTCGGCCAGCGGGTCCTGCAAGCGTCGCGCGATGGACACTGCGCCACGAATTGACACGTCCAGTTCGGGAAACTCCTCGCGTGCCACATCGCTCGCCGAGTACACCGAGGCTCCCGCCTCGCTCACCACCACGACCGTCGGCGCCGGCGGCTCCAGTTCGCGCAGCGTGGCGCGCACCAGGTTCTCCGTCTCACGAGACGCGGTCCCGTTGCCAATGGCGATCAGTTCCGGCTTGAATCGCGCGACGATTGCGCGGATCGTGGCCGCGAAGCGGTCTTCCTGATGCAGGTAGAGCGTGTCGGTGTGCTGCAACGCGCCGGTGCGGCTGACCAGCGCGATCTTCACGCCCGTGCGGAAGCCGGGATCCAGACCCAGCACACTCTTTTGGCCCGCCGGCGCGGACAGCAGCAGCTGTTCGAGATTGCGACCGAAGATGATGATCGCCTCTTCGTCAGCCTTCGTCTTGAGCTCCAGACGCAGCTCGACTTCGATGCTGGGCGCCAGCAGACGGTTGTACGCGTCGTCCGCCACTTCGCCGAGCATCTTCACAGCCTTGCGGGTGCCGGTCACATCGCGCTGCAGCTTCGGCACGATGTCCACGACGGGCGCCTCGACGCTCCACACCAGCTCACCCTCCGTCTCACCACGGCGGATGGCCAGCACGCGATGCGACGGGATGGTGCCGAGGGGTTCGCGGAAGTCGAAGTAATCGGAGAACTTGGAGTGTTCCTCGGTGCGGCCGAACGAGCGCGCACTCTTCACGGCCCCCTTGGTGCGCGTCACGTCGCGAATCCATCCGCGCACGGCAGCATCTTCGGCGACCTGCTCGGCGAGGATGTCCTTCGCCCCCTGCACCGCCGCATCGACGTCGGGCACTTCCTGCTCGGCGCTGACGAACGCGGCCGCCGCCGCACGCACGGCCGCGTCGTCCAGCGCGCCATCCCACGCCTGCCCGGCCAGCGGCGCGAGGCCGCGCTCACGCGCGATGGTGGCGCGCGTCCGACGCTTGGGCTTGTACGGCAGGTAGAGATCCTCGAGCACCTGCTTGGTGGTGGCACCGACGATCTTCGCCTTCAGCGCGTCGTCCAGCTTTCCCTGCTCCGCGATGCTCTTGAGCACCGCCGCCCGCCGCTCCTCGAGCTCCGTGAGGTACTGCGCCCGATCGCGCACGTCGCGCAGCTGCACCTCATCCAACCCGCCGGTGACCTCCTTCCGATACCTGGCGATGAACGGCAGCGTGTTGCCCTCGCCGAACAGTTCGAGAGTGCGCTCCACCGAAGACACCGGGAGCGCGAGTTCGCGTGCGACAGTCGAAACGAGTGACGTGGCCATCAGTATGCTGGGCAGAGATGCAGAGCTGCGTGAGAGCGCGCAAACTGCGTTCGGTCCGCCACCCGGGCAATGTCTTGACTTCCAGCTCCATAACTGTTCTCGCGGAGCTCGCGGTGGGGCGGAGTGCCGCGGAGACATGCAGGAAGAACTGCGGCGACGCGAAGCCGTAGTCTGCGGTACGCCGCGCCCGCGCAAGGCATTCCGCGACTCGAGCGCAGTTCCCTTACTCTACGCTTTTCCCCGCGAAACTCCGCTCCTCCGTGAGCTCCGCGAGAACAGTTCGTAGAGCTCAATCGAGAGGCTAGTGCATGTCCGCCGCAGACATCCCTGCCCGGTTGCGACCGGTCTTCCAGAACAGCAACAGCGGAAGCCCGAGCACCATGAGCACGGCACTGATCAGGTAGATCTTCGAGAACGCGATCACGCTCGCCTGCGCCAGGACCTGTCGCTCCATGACACGGTAGGCCTGCGCCGCAGCAGTGGTAGCGTCCGCGCCGCGGGCGATGAACGCCTGCGAGAGCATTCCCACGCGTTTCGTCACTTCCGGGTCACCTGCGCTCATGTGCGTCACGAGATTGCTCCGCGCGCCCGACGTGAAGCGCTGCAGCAGCGTGGCCATGATCGCGATGCCGAGCGATCCGCCGAGCTGGCGCGTGAGGTTGAAGAGCGCGGTGCCCTGCGGCACGTCCACCGGCTTCAGGTCGGCCATGCTGGCGTTGGTGAGCGGCACGAAGATCAGACCCATGCCCACGCCGCGGAGAATCAGCGGCCAGAACACGTCGTCGGCACCCCCATCCAATGACAGGCCGGAGAGCCAGTACATGCAGACGCCGAACATCCCCACGCCGAGCACGATCGTGTAGCGCGCATCGATCCTGTTCGCGTTCCGCCCGATGATCGCCATCGTGAACGCGCTCGCGATCGCACCGGGGAAGATGACCTTGCCCGTCTGCCATGCCGTGAAGCCGTGCAACTGCTGCAGGAACACCGGCAGCACGAAGATGGAGCCGTACATCGCGAGGCCAAGCGCCGCGGCAAAGGTCACACCTGCCGCGAGCTGCCTACTCTTCAGCACGCGCAGATTCACGATCGGCTGCTCGAACGTGAGTTCGCGCCAGATGAAGGCCACGAACGTCAATCCGCTCACCACGGCGAGGCTCG
>JAYWIJ010000229.1:0-7941 GCA_043788935.1 Gemmatimonadaceae bacterium
CGACTTCCTCGGCGATCTGTACACGCTGCCGATCACCGGTGGCTCGGCGACGCGCTTCACCAGCGGTCTCGCGTTCGATGCACAGCCACGGTTCAGTCCTGACGGCAAGCGCGTCGTGTTCATCTCCGATCGCAGCGGCGGCGAGAACGTCTGGATCCAGACACTCGATGGGCGCGACAGCACGCAGGTCACGAAGGGCAACGACGCGCTGATGCTCTCGCCAGAGTGGACGCCGGACGGCAAGTACGTGGTGGCATCGCGCAGCGGTGGACCGCTGGGCGGTGCGGCGAAGCTGTGGATGTGGCATGTGGAAGGTGGCAGCGGCATCCAGCTCATCTCGCAGCCCGCGAATCTGAAGACGCTGGGTGCGGCCTTCTCGGCCGACGGCAAGCAGATCTGGTTCGCGTCGCGCAGCGGCGACTGGACCTACAACGCGCTGCTGCCACAATACCAGCTGAACGTGTACGATCGCGCCACGGGAGAGCGACGTGAAGTTTCGGCACGCTACGGCTCGGCGTTCCGGCCAGCGTTGTCGCCGGACGGCAAGTACCTCGTGTACGGCACGCGCAACGACGTCGAGACGGGGCTGCGCATCCGTGACCTGCAGAGCGGCGACGAACGCTGGCTGGCGTACCCCGTGCAGCGTGACGATCAGGAATCACGCGCACCGCTCGACGTGCTGCCTGGGTACAGCTTCATGCCAGACAGCAAGTCGCTGGTGGTGAGTTATGGCGGCGAAATCTGGCGGGTGCCGGTGGATGGTTCGGCGCCGGCGAAGATTCCGTTCACGGTGGACGCCGACGTGGCCGTCGGTCCGGAGGTGAAGTTCGCGTGGCGTGTGAACGACAGCGCGACGTTCCCGGCGCGGCAGATCCGGAACGCGGCGCCGTCACCCGACGGCAGCAAGCTGGCATTCACGGCGGTGGATCGACTGTACGTGATGGATCTGCCCAGTGGTACGCCGCGACGCCTCACGACGATGGACACGGGCGAGCAGATGCCGACGTGGAGCCCCGACGGTCGCACGGTGGCTTTCTCGACGTTCCGTGATGGTGACGGTGGACACATCTACACCGTGCGCGTCGACGTGAAGGCAGCGCCGAAGAAGCTGACCACGCAGGCGGCGGTGTACAGCGACCTCGCATTCGATCTCACGGGGCGTCGGATCGCCGCCGTGATGCTGCACGCACGCGACCTCGTGATTCTCGGCACCGGTGGCGGTGGCGTGTATGACGAGCAACTGGTGTGGGTGCCCGCGGAAGGTGGCGTGATGAACGTGATCGGTGCCGCGAATGGACGCAGGGGACTGCACTTCACACGCGACAGCACGCGGCTCTTTGCGTTCTCGCAGGCCAGGGGTCTGGTGAGCTTCCGCTGGGACAATACCGACGAGAAGGGCATCGTGAAGGTCGTCGGCCCTGTGCCGCCGTCGGCGAACATTCCCGACAACGAGCGTGGGCCCCGTCCCTTCAGCCGTGCGCGGATGACGACCACCGATCTCGATCCGTCGCTGGCGCTCGAGGGTGCGCCGCAGCCGATGCCCGCCAACACCATCCGCATGGCGCCCACGGGGGACCAGGCGCTGGCCGAAGTCGGGAATGACCTGTACGTCGTGACCGTGCCGCCGGTGAACGGGCAAGTGCCGACGATCAACATCGCGGTGCCTGCGAGTGCGAGTTTCCCAGCGCGTCGCCTGACCGACATCGCCGGGCAGTTCGCCACCTGGGGCGGTGATGGGCGCAAGGTGCATTACTCGCTCGCGAATGCGTACTTCGTCTATGACCTCGATCGCGCCCGCGTGGTCGACGATTCGCTCAAGGCAGTCGCTCGCGTGCGCGCAGCGCTCAGTGACAGTGCCAAAAAGGCGCTGGCCGTCGGCGACAGCATCCGCAAGGCAGCCGGCGATTCGGCGAAGCCCGGATACAAGCCTGCTGAAACGCGCATTGTCGTGACGGTCCAGCGCGACCTGCCAACGGGCAGCATCGTGTTGCGCGGCGGCAGGGCGGTGACGATGAAGGGTCGTGAGATCATCGACGACGCCGACGTCGTGATCACCGATCGTCGCATCGTGGCCATCGGACGACGTGGTGCGGTGACGGTGCCGACTGGCGCGAAGATCGTGGACGTGACGGGCAAGACGCTCACGCCGGGCTTCATCGACACACATTATCACGCGCAGTGGCTGCAGGATGACGTGCACACCTCGCAGGTGTGGCAGTATCTGGCGACGCTGGCGTACGGCACCACCACCACCCGCGATCCGCAGACGTCCACTACCGACGTGCTCACGTACACCGATCGCGTGGAGAGTGGCGGCATGATCGGTCCGCGCATCTACTCCACCGGTCCCGGCGTGTTCTGGGCGGAGCAGATCAAGGACCTGGATCAGGCGCGCGTGATCCTCAAGCGCTACGCGCAGTACTACGACACGAAGACGCTGAAGATGTACATGACGGGGAACCGTCAGCAGCGGCAGTGGATCATCATGGCGGCACGTGAGCTGGGCATCATGCCCACGACGGAAGGTGGCCTCGACTACAAGCTCGACATCACGCACGTGCTCGACGGTTATCCGGGCGTGGAGCACGCGCTGCCGATCGCGCCGATGTACGGCGACGTGGTGCAGCTGTTCAAGGCCAGCCAGACCACCAATTCACCGACGTTGCTGGTGAGCTACGGTGGACCGTGGGGCGAGAACTTCTTCTACACGCACGAGGACATTCAGACCGACGCCAAGCTGACGCACTTCATGCCGGCGGCGCTGGTGGATGCAAAGTCCCGGCGCGTGGGTCTGGGCTCGGGCCCCGGACCCGGCGGCTGGTTTCGCGAGGACGAGTACATCTTCCCGCGCCATGCGGAGTTCGTGAAGCGCATGGTGGAGGGCGGCGCACGTGTAGGCGTCGGATCGCACGGGCAGCTGCAGGGCCTTGGCTACCACTGGGAAATGTGGGCGATGGCGGCTGGCGGCATCACGCCGCACGACATGCTGCGCGTGGCGACGATCTACGGCGCCGAGGCGATCGGGCTGGCGCAGGACATCGGCACACTGGAAGTGGGCAAGCTGGCCGACATTCTCGTGATGGACGCCGATCCGCTCGTGAACATCCGCAACACCAACTCGCTGCGCTACGTGATGAAGGATGGCCGGTTGTACGAGGCTGGTACGCTGAACGAGGTGTGGCCGATGGCGCGCACGCTGCCGGCGCAGCCGTGGCAGAATCTCGATCCGATCGCGCCGGCGGCGGGGATCAAGGCCACGGGAGGTGTGAAGTGATGCGACAGCTGAGGATCGCGGCGTGCGGTGTGTCGTTTGCCATGCTCGCCGGTCTGCGCGGCGTGCAGGCGCAGGCTCCGGCGTCGGAGACGGTGGCGCAGCGCGCGGTGGTGCAGGAGCTGTTCGACGCGATGCGCGCCGGTGACAGTGCGCGGGTGCGCGCCGTGTTCCATCCACAGATGCAGTATCTCATGACCTCCGACGTTGGCCCGGACGGCAAGGCGCGCCTCTCGGCGACGCCGGTGGATGCATTCGTGAAATCGGCGGGCGTGAAGCGCCCGGAGCCGATCAACGAGCGGATCTTCAACCCGCGGGTGCTGCTGGATGGCCCGCTCGCGTCGGTGTGGGTGGACTATTCGTTGTATGTCGGGGCGCGATTCATCCACTGCGGGGTGGACGTGTTCCATGTCGCGCAGGTTGGCGACGTCTGGAAGATCGCGGCGTTGACGGATACGCGGCGGCAGACGGGCTGTACGCGCTGAGACGTGGCAGAGGCGGCAGGCGAGCGGCCTGCCGCCGACCCTGGAGGCGTGTCCTTGCAACTGCTCCGAGTTGCGTAATGACTGACTGGTCAGTATCGTCGGAGACACCCGCACTTCGCGGATTCCTTTTCGGAGTGCGTATGACTGACGGGTCAGTCACAATCGAAGATCCTGCCAGCGCTCGGTCCGACGGACGGCACCGGAGGCCGGCCGAGGAACGCGAAGCACAGATCATCGACGCGGCGTTCACGGCCTTCGCGGCCCACGGACTCGACGAAACCCGGCTCGAGGACATCGCCCGGCTCGCCGGCGTGGCCAAGGGCACCATCTACCTCTACTTCCCGAACAAGGAAGCGCTGTTTCGCGAGATGATCCGGCGCACCGTGATCGTCCGCCTCGACGAACTCGAGTCGGCACCGCGCCACCCCGACGCACACGCCGACTTCGAACGGCTCGTGCGCCGCTACTGGGAATACGTCACCGAGCCGCAGTTCGTGGTGCTCTACCGCCTCGTCACCGGCGTGCTGCCTCGACTGCCTGAGCTGGGTCAGTTCTTCGCCGAGCGGGTCTCGCTGCGCTGGCAACGTCTGCTGCAGGGCAGCATCGACGCCTGCGTGCGCGACGGTGTCTTCGGTGGACCGCTCGCCGCCGATTCGGCGCACATGCTTCATGCGCTGCTCATGCAGCACGCGCTCATGCGCGCCAACCCGACCCTCTGTCAGGCGATCAACCTCGAGGATGCCGACGCCGTGCTCGAACACGTGCTCCGCTTCTTCCGCGCCGCACTGCAGCCCGCTCCGCATTCTCCGGCCTGATTTCATGCACACGCACCACTTCACGACAGTTCGCCGCATCGCTGCCCTGATGATCATCATCACCGGCGCGCTCGGCGCGCAGCACACGCCGGCGCCGCTCCGCCTGACGCTCGCCGACGCGGCGCAGCGGGCACGCGAAAAGAGCCTGCCGGTGATCGGCAGCAACCTGCGCGCCTCACAGGTGGAGGCACGCGTCAATCTGCGGCGTGCCGACCTGCTACCGTCGCTGAATGGCATCGCCGAGGCAAACAGCCGCACCTTCAACACGGCCACGCTGGGCATCGACTTTCCCACGCCAGCCGGGCAGCAGCCGTTCTTCGATCCCGACGGCGAAGTGCTCGGCCCGGTGCCAACCAGCGATGTGCGCGCGCGTGTGTCGCAGACGATCTTCGACGGTGCGGCACTGGCACGCCTCCGACTCGCGCGACAGCAGGGCACGGCAGCGCGACGCGAATCCGATCAGGTGGGCGCGTCGGCGGCCACACAGGCCGCCATTGCGTACGTGCGTGTGCAGCGCGCCGAAGCGGTCTTCGCGGCGCGCGCCGCCGACTCCACCCTGGCTGCTGAACTTCTGGGCATCGCGCGCGAAACGCTGCGCGCGGGGACCGGCGTCGCGCTCGACGTGACTCGTGCGGAGTCGCAGCTCATCGGCATCCGTTCGCAGCAGATCGCCGCGCGTGTGGAGCGCGACAAGGCGCGGCTCGATCTGCGTCGTGCGATCCACGTCGACCTGAACACGCCCATCGTGCTGGCCGACCCGCTGGACGGTGGTGCGATCGACATCCCGACGGATGCCGCCGCGCTGGCCACTGCCGAACGCCTGCGGCCGGAACTGGTGGTCATCAACGAGCAATTGCAGTCGGCGAAGCTGGCCTCGCGCGCGATTCACGCCGAACGCTTGCCGACGGTGGCTGCGGTGGCGGACAACGGATTCATCGGCAAGAACATCGGCAACAACATGCTGAACACCTGGACGTGGGCGCTCCGCGTGTCCGTGCCCGTATTCGAGGGCGGCCGACGGCAGGCACGCGAGAGCGAGCAGAGCTTCGTGCAGCAGGAACTCGATGCCCGGCGCAGTGATTTGCTGGCGCAGGTGAACGTCGATGTGCGCAGCGCATTGCTCGACGCCGCGTCAGCCAGCGAGGCCGTCTCGGCGGCGCATGATCGACTGCGGTTGGCCGAGCAGGAAGTGTCGCAGTCGCGCGATCGTTTCACGGCCGGTGTGTCCGGCAACCTCGATGTCACCTCCGCGCTGCTCGGGCTGAGTGCGGCGCGGACGCAGCTCGTCGACGCGCTGGCGAATCGCCAGCTGGCACGTATCTCGATAGCCCGCTCGCAGGGCGCCATCTCGTCGCTCCGCTGAGCGCAAGGAAGCCACGCACATGACCACACCACTTCACACCGCGACGGACGCCGGCAACGGAAGCAGCGCCGCGACAGCGTCAGCACCACGTAGCGGCGCACCCGCTCCGGCCAAGCGTAGTCCGCTGCCGTTCATCCTTGGCGCGCTGCTGCTGGCGGGTGGTGCGTGGGGATTCAAGACACTGAGCTATGCGCGCGCCCACGAAAGCACCGACAATGCGCTGATCGACGGTCATGTGCTGCCGGTGCTGGCGAAGGTTGGCGGATTCGTCACGGCGGTGCGCGTGGCGGAGAATGACCGCGTGGCCGCCGATGCCGCGCTGATCACGATCGACGATCGCGAATACAAGGTGCGTCTGGCGCAGGCCGAGGCCGACCTGGCGGCGGCGCGCGCGTCGGCAGGTGGCACCGGCGGTACAGGCCAGGCGCAGGCGATGGTGGAGACGGCAAGCGCACAGACGGCCGTGCAGTCGGCGAACATCGATGCAGCGCGGGCGCAGGTCGTGAAGGCGGAGGCCGACCTCTCGCGCTTCACCGATCTCGCCGCAAAGAGCATCGTCAGCCAGCAGCAGCTCGACGCAGCAACAGCACAAGCGGCCGCGACACGTGCGCAGTTGGTGGCGGTGCAGCGGCAGGCGACTGCCGCGGGCGCGAACGTGCAGGGCATGCAGGCGGGAGTGCGCCTGGCGCAGGCGCGACTCGCGGCGGCGCAGGCTGCGCGCGACAACGCCGCACTGCAGCTCTTATACGCGAACATCTCGGCGCCCGCGGCGGGCACCGTCAGCCGGAAGATGGTGGAGGTGGGCCAGCTGGTGCAGCCCGGCCAGACGCTCATGAGCATCACGTCGGACACCGGCCTGTTCGTGACGGCGAACTTCAAGGAGACGCAGCTCGCCAATCTGCGCATCGGGCAGACGGTGGAGCTGGACGTCGATGCCTACGACGGCGCGAAGATCGAGGGAGTGGTGGAGAGCATCAGCCCGGCCACGGGTGCCCGCTTCACGCTGCTCCCGCCGGACAACGCCAGCGGCAACTTCACCAAGGTGGTGCAGCGTGTGCCGGTGCGCATCCGGATCACCAAGGGGCTGGACGCGTCACGCCCGTTGCGCATCGGACTCAGCGTGATGGCGCACGTCGACACGAAGTAAACATTTCGCCGAGTCACTGACATGACCACTGCCGTGATTCCCGGACAGGCTGGCACGGTCGCCGCTGCGACTTTGGAGGACCCGTATGCCAATCGCTACTGGATCGCCGCCGCCGTGACTCTGGCGGCGGTGCTGGAGCTCGTGGACACCTCGATCGTGAACGTGGCCGTGCCGCACATGATGGGCAACCTCGGTGCGACACTGGACGAGATCGCGTGGGTGAGCACTGGTTACATCATTGCGAACGTGATCGTGATTCCGATGTCGAGCTGGTTGTCGAACTGGTTCGGACGCCGACGCTATCTGACCGGCAGCATCCTGTTGTTCGTGGCAGCGAGCTTCTTCTGCGGTGCGGCCACCGGGCTCTGGTCGCTGGTGTTCTGGCGCGTGGTGCAGGGACTGGGTGGTGGGGCACTGTTGAGTGTCGCGCAGGCCACGCTGTTCGAAGCGTTTCCACCAAAGGAAGTGGGGAAGGGACAGGCAATCTTCGGAATGGGTGTGATGGTGGGGCCCACACTCGGCCCCACGCTCGGCGGCTACATCGTGGATAACTACGACTGGCCGTGGATCTTCTACATCAACGTTCCACTCGGCCTGATCGCGGCGGCGATGGTGTGGGCGTATGTACGCAATTCGAAGAACGCCGTGCGCGCCACGAAGATCGACGTGCTGGGCATCATCCTGCTGGCCACGAGCGTCGGGACGCTGCAGTTCATGCTCGAGCGCGGCGAACGCAACGACTGGTTCGAGAGTGGACTGGTGACGAGCCTCGCCGTGGTGAGCGGATTGACGTTCGTGGCCTTCATCTGGCGCGAACTCACGTTCGAGCAGCCGATCGTGAATCTGCGCGTGCTGAAGAG
>JAYWIJ010000230.1:0-7933 GCA_043788935.1 Gemmatimonadaceae bacterium
TAGCGATCACAGAGGGTACGGGATATGCACCAGCACGTTCGTGACGGGACCGTTCCCGCCTCTATCCGGAGTGGCACCATGATCCGTCGATCGTTTGCGCTGTTCGCGGCCGTCTCGCTCGTCACCCTCGCCCAGGTGACACCCGTCGCCGCGCAGGAGAGTCGTCCCTCGGGCGAGTTCGAGGACGAATCGGAACGATACTCGGAGCAGCAGCTCGACAACCTGGTCGGCGCCGTGGCGCTCTACCCGGATGCGCTGCTGGCGCAGGTGCTGGTGGCCGCCACCTTCCCCGAGCAGCTCGAAGAGGCCGCACGCTTCGTCCGTGCCAATGGCACCGACGACGTGGACGACCAGAACTGGGACGTCAGCGTGAAGGCGGTGGCGCACTACCCGTCGGCGCTGAACATGATGGGCGACAAGATCGACTGGACCGCCGCACTGGGTCGTGCCTACGCCGTGCAATCCAGCGACGTGATGGCCGCCGTCCAGCGCATGCGTGCGATGGCCGACTCACAGGGAAACCTGCAGAGCTCCGACCAGCAGACCGTGATCCGCGACGAGGGTAACTACGTCATCGCGCCTACCCAGACGCGCGTGATCTACGTGCCGGTCTACGATCCGTACATGGTCTACACGCGCCCGATCTTCCGCTCCGGCCTCCGGACCTCGTTCTGGTCATTCGGCGTCGGCTTCCCGATCGGTGCGTGGCTCACGTACGACTTCAACTGGTCGCGGCGCAACGTGTACTACAACGGCTGGGATCGATCCTATTACGGCTATGCCGGTGGCTGGCGGCAGCGCTCGCGGCCCTTCATCAGCGTCACGAACATCTACGTCAATCCGCGCTACCGGAACGTGTACATCAACCGCGACATCACCCGTCGTCGCGTCGTCTACCAGAACGTCGACCGCTATCCCGGCGTGCATCGCGACGCACGCTTCAGCCGCGGCCCGGTGATCTGGCGGGGCAGCCAGCGCAGCGTGGGATATGACCGTGGGTACGACCGGTCAAACGATCGTGACTACGGCCGGTCAAACGATCGTGATTACAGCCGGTCGAACGATCGTGACTACGGCCGGTCAAACGATCGTGACTACAGCCGGTCGAACGATCGTGATTACAGCCGGTCGAACGATCGGGATTATGGCCGCTCCAGTGATCGTCGTCCCGACCGCACGTACGACCGAAGCCCGGATCGCAACCGCACCTACGGCATTGACCGTCGCGATGATCGCAGTCGCAGCGTCGTCGTGCCGCAGGGTCAGGGTGGAAGCATCGGCCGGCCGTACGATGGCAGCCGCGACCGTTCGTCCTCCGATCGTGGTGACGATCGGAGCCGCAGCGTCGTGGTGCCGCAGGGCCAGGGTGGAAGCATCGGTCGACCGTACGATGGCAGCCGCGATCGCAACGACAGCCGCGGAAGCGAGCGTGGCGGCTTCGGCGGACGACGCCCCGAGTCCTCGCCGGGCGCATCGGAGCCGACGCGCCAGCGCGATCGTGGTCAGCGCGACGACTCGCGTGGCCGTGGCAACGGCGGTGGCTTCGGCGGCACTCCGTCCGGCATGACGCGCGCTCCGGAGCGCAACGACGCACCGATGATCAACCCGCGGCGCGCCGAGCGGGTGGAATCGGGGCCGCTGGGCGGTGGACGGGGGAATGGTGGTGGGCGTGGCGGGCGTGGTGGCCGCGAGATGCCGTGATGCGGTGACGCGGTCGCGTTCCTGCTGACGTGAACCGGGGGGCGTGTCGAACGGCGCGTCCCCCACGTGCGTCGCGGATACGCGAATCCTTCATGCTGATGTATCTCGTCGTGGCGGTGCAGGCTGACCCCACTCACATCACCAGCGCCGGCTACAGCGTGCACCTGTGTGCCGACGGCCGCGAAGCCATGGCGGTGGTCGAGGCGATTGCGGTACCGTTCGACCTGCTGCTCTCCGACATCATGATGCCGGGTCATACCGGACCCGAAGTCGCCGCCCGCGTCGCACAGGTCAGGCCGCAGACGCCGGTGCTGCTGATGAGTGGCTACGCCGACGACTCTGTCGGCGGCGTGCTGCACGACGGGCTCCGGCACGAGGTGATCACAAAGCCCTTCTCAGGCAGTGCGCTCACGTCGCGCATCGCGGAGATGCTTCGCGCGGGGCAGATGCAGCAGGCGTGACGCCGAAGAGAATTCAGACGCGTCGCCGCGCCCGTGTCAGCGCACGATCGAGCGCGTTCGAAAAATTCTGCTTGTCCCTGGCCCCATAGCTCGCATGTCCGCCGGTCTCGACACCGGTACTGCGCAGTCCTTCCATGAAGTTGCGCACCGAGAGTCGTTCACCGATGGTCTCCTCGGTGTATTCCTCGCCGCGCGGATCGATCACCACGACGCCCTTCGGCACCAGCAGCGCCGCCAGCGGGATGTCGGCCGTCACCGCCACATCACCGCGTTCGGCATGCTCGGCGATGTACAGATCCGCCACGTCGGGACCGCCTTCCACGCGCACGGCGTGCAGGTGCGCATGCCCAACCGGCAGTTGCAGCCGCATGTTCGCCACCAATATCGTCTCGAGCTGCAGACGCTCCGAGGCACGGTAACACACCTCCTTCACGTCACGAGGCGCGGCGTCGGCATCGAGCCAGAGCTTCACCGGTGTGCCGGCTGCACGACGAGGTCGCGGAACGCGGTCACCGCGTCGCGCTTCACCCAGAAACCGACACGTCCACTGATCGGCATCGGCAGCGGCTGCGAGAGTGTGAGCGCGGGGTGACCCCCTACACGGGCCGCAACGCGTGCACCGTCGATGGTGACCTCCAGCGTCTGCCACGCCCCCATCGGCAGCGCCGTGCCTCCCTGTCCGTGCGCGATCACGGTGCGCTTGCCGTCGGCCCAGCGCCAGAGTGCGAGATCGCCATCCTTGGTGTTGTACCGCACGTACAGGTATGAGCCATCGGGCTGCAGGTTGAACATGATGCCGGCATTCTGGTCCGACGCGCCGGCGAGCATCCGGAACTGCACGCGCAGTGTGCCGGCGCTGAAGTTTCGCACGGAGGGCGCCACCGCCAGCGGAAATGCGGTGGCGGCCGTCCAGTTCGCGCGCAACGCATCGCTGGTCGCACCGAACAGCGTGCGGCCCGCGCGAGCGAGCGTCGAGTCCGGCGTGGTGCCGGTCCATTGCGTACCGTCGGCGACGATGGTGTGACCATCAGCAGTCGGCGTCCACGCGCCGACGATCCCGTGCACCGAGACCACGTCTGATTGCACGGTCGATGCAGACGTCGCGACGCTGGCCAGCAGCGACACATCTGGATCGATGTCCACGCGGCGCGGCGCGGCGGTGAGCGACACCGGGACGTCGATCACGGACGTCGACTCTGCCGGAACCGGCACACGGACCCGCTGCGTCACACCGTCGGTGTCGGTCACGTCGAGCGACAGCGACAGGCGATATGGAGTGCTCCGCGCGTCCTGCACGACGGTCACCACCAGCGCACGCTTCACGGCATCCCATCGCCACGACGGTTTCACGTTGGCGACACCGACGCGCGTCATCCACTGCGTGAAGAACCAGCCGAGCGGCCGCCCTGCTGCGCGTTCGAACTCGGCCTGCAGGTCGGAGGTCATGGCGTTGCCATGCCGGTGCGCGAGATAGTAGCTGCGGATGCCGGTGAAGAATGCGCTGTCACCGATTTCGCGGCGGAGCATGTGCAATACGAAACCGCCCTTCTGGTACACGTTCGTGTTGAGCACACGTCGCACGTCGTCCAGCCCCTCATCCACGATGGGCTTCTGCGTCGTGATCGGCGACGACAGCACCTTGGTACGCATCTCCCTCATGTGCGCCGCGAATGCCGCGGCGCCGTGGGCGTGCTCCACCCAGAGCGCCGTGAAGTACGTCGCGAAACCCTCGGAGAGCCAGACGTGCGACCACTCGCGTTCCGTGACGGCGTCACCGAACCACTGATGCGCCGTCTCGTGCGCGATCAGTTCCTCGTCTGGGCTGCCCGACGCAAAGAGATTGTCTGCGTAAAAGATCGCGGCGGCGTTCTCCATGCCGCCGTAGCGTGTGGACGACGCCACATGCGCCAGCTTCTCGTACGGGAACGGCGCGACCAGCCGGCTGAAGAGCGCGACGATTTCACCGGCTCGCGCGAAGTATCCGGGCACGACGGCCCGCTTGGAGGGCGTGGTCCACACCGACTGTCGCACGCAGCCGGGCAGTTCACCCACGACGCAGGTGCTGTCAGCCAGTTCCACCACCGCGAAGGGTGCGACGCCGATCACCATCACCGAGGAATAGATCGGACGCTCCGTGGCCCACCGCGTCCGCACTCTGCGCGTGGCGAGCGGCGCATCGTCGGGTGTCTCCTCGAGCAGCCGGCCGTTGGCGATGACGCGATGACTCGCCGGCGCGATCACGTCCCAGCGCACCAGCGCCTTGTCGCTGGGATGATCGACCACCGCCAGCCACTGCCGCGCACGATCGGGGAAGTTGTCCCCGAACGCGGTCCAACCCAGCGCCGCATCGCGACGGATGATGAGACCATCGGTGGGCATGCCGCGGTAGAACACCGTCACACGCACCGTGTCGGCCTCTGCACCGGGCAACCTCACGGCGACGCTGTCACCACGGCGTGCGATGGGAGCGATGCGGCCGTTCACCGTCGCCGAGTCGACCGTCAGGGTGGCAACCAGATCCAGCACGAGTTCACGCACACCGGGTTGCCGCGCAGCCGTGGTGGTGGCGGCAAACTGCACGGACGCAGGCATGCCGCTGACCGGAAACTCGACCCGGAAGTCGTAGGCCAGCACATCGACGCCGGCGCGCCGTCCACCGGTGGCGCCCGCGGGCTGCTGTGCCTCGATCGAAGGCGCGGTGAGGCAGAGCGCGGCTGCAGCTGCCCGGACGACGTGGTGTGAACGCATACCGTGAAAGCTGACGGCGGGGGACAAGGGCGCAATGACACCGTGTCAGTTTCGTCAGTTCGCGCGTCTCCGGTTGTCGCACAATGCGCCATTCGATACGATCCGAAGATGCATAACCTTGAAACCACGATGACCGCGCTCCGACTCCGCACGATCGCACTGGCCGGCGTGTTCGCCCTGCCCGGTGCTCCCCTCGCGGCACAGCTCTCCACGGCAACGGCGGTTCCGCTGGGTCGCACGATGGACGGCACGCTCACCCGCGATGGCCAGACGCTGAACGAAAAGGGCCGTTTTCAGGTCTTCCGCCTGGATGTGAAGCCGGGCCAGCGCTACTCGATCGTGATGCGTGCCGACGACTTCGATTCGTATCTCTCCGTCGCCCGCCAGGTGAATGGGCTGACCGACTATCTCGCCTCGGATGACGATGGCGCGGGCAATTCCAACGCGCGTCTCCGCTGGACGCCGAAGGAGCCGGGTCCGTACTACCTCGTGGCACAGTCGCTGAAGCCGGAGGGCGTCGGACCGTTCACCGTGCGCATCGACACGATGCCCGCCGTCATCATCACGCCGCCCAAGCCGGTCACGCTCGGCAACGCCGTCACCGGCGAGCTGACCGAGACTGACCCCGCGCTCGAGGATGGCAAGGGGGCCTACTACGATCTGTATCGCATGACGCTGACCAGGGGCCAGCGCGTGACGATCGAGATGACGGCCGCGGGTGACCTGGACTCGTACGTGGCCATCGGGCGCATGGATGGTGACACGCTGGCGGTGGAGGGAAATGACGACGATGGCGGCGGCGACAAGCACGCGCGCCTTCGCTTCACGCCGAAGGAAACCGGCACGTACATCATCCGCGCACAGGCGCTGGACGCGAACAGCACCGGCGCATACACCCTCAAGGTGACGGAGCGTGTGGCACGGGCGGCGACGATCGTCGCGCTCGCGTCCAACGTGCTGACCACGGGTGCGCTCACCGATGCGGACGACGAAGCCGAGGATGGTTCGCTGTTCGACGGCTACCGCATCACGGGTCGCGCCGGCGAGAAGATCAGTGTCACGATGCGCTCGTCGGCGTTCGACAGCTACCTCGTGATCGGCAAGATGACCGATGGCGAGTGGACCCAGATCGCCTATGACGACGACGGCGCCGGTGGCAACCACGCGCGTCTCGAGCATACCTTCGATGACGGTGGTGAGTACATCATCCGCGCGAACACCGTCGGTGCCGGCAAGACGGGCGCCTACACCATCCGGCTCGAGCGGATCGGCGCGATGCCATCCGTCACCCCACGCCGACGTCCATAACGTTTCACCACGCACACGATGCCGCCAGGGAAGTCCAGCTACGACGCGATCGTCATCGGCTCCGGAATCTCTGGCGGCTGGGCGGCGAAGGAACTGTGTGACAAGGGCCTGAAAACCCTGGTGCTCGAACGGGGACGCGCCGTCGAGCACATCAGGGATTATCCCACGATGACCCTGATGCCGTGGGAGCTGCCGCATCGTGGTGAGCGTCCGCGTGCACTGCTCGATCGCAACCCGCTGATCTCGAAAGCGTCTGGATACGGCGAGGATACGGCGCACTTCTTCGTGCCGGATGCCGTGCATCCGTACGAGCAGGAAAAGCCGTTCGACTGGATCCGCGGCTATCAGGTGGGCGGCAAGTCGATCATCTGGGGGCGCGCCTGTCAGCGCTGGAGCAAACACGAATTCGTGTCGCCCGAAAAGCTCGGCTTCGGCATGAACTGGCCGATCACGTACGACGACGTCGCCGACTGGTATACGCACGTCGAACGGTTCATCGGCGTGTGCGGTAACGCCGACGGACTCGACGCGATGCCCGATGGCGACTTCCTGCCGCCATTCGAGCTGAACGCTGCCGAGCAGCACCTGAAGGCCGCGCTGCTGAAGACGTACGGCAACCGGCACGTGGTGCAGGGGCGCTGGGCACATCTCTCCAAGCCGAACGACATTCACCTGAAGCAGGGGCGCGGCACCTGTCAGGCGCGCAACCTCTGCATGCGCGGCTGTCCGTACGGCGGCTACTTCAGCAGCAATGCCAGCACGCTGCCGTGGGCGCAGCGCACCGGAAACCTGACGATCCGGCCCGACTCCGTGGTGCAGTCGATCATCTACGACGATGCGAAGGGAAAAACCACCGGCGTGCGCGTGATCGACGCCAACACCCACGAGGTCACCGAGCACTTCGCACGCGTCATCTTCGTCAATGCGTCGGCGCTGAACTCGAACCTGATCCTGCTCAACTCCACGTCGAAGCGGTTCCCCAACGGGCTTGGCAACGATTACGGCATCCTCGGCCACTACGTCGCACACCACAACTACCGGGCGTACGCCAACGGCGAGTTGCCGGGCTACGACGACCAGTACTTCACCGGTCGCAATCCGGTGGAGCAGATCCTCGTGAACTTCCGCAATCTGGACAGGCAGGACACCGACTTCGTGGGCGGCTACACGACGTTCACCGGTGGCTACCGGCCGCGCGGCAACGTGGGTGATCTGCGTGTAGGTGGCGCATATAAAGACGCCGAAGCGCAGCCGGGACCCTGGCATCTCTACATGTACATGCAGGGCGAGACGATCCCGAAGCAGACCAATCATGTGCGCCTGCATGCGACGAAGAAAGATCAGTGGGGCATCCCGCTGCTGGTGACGTCGGTGGGTTACGACGACAACGACGAACGGATGATCCGCGACTGGCGCACGCAGGCGCAGGAGATGCTGGAGGTGGCGGGGTGCCGGAAGATCGAAACCCGCGACAACCATCAGGCGCCGGGGCTCGACATCCACGAGATGGGCGGCTGCCGCATGGGCACCGATCCGAATACGTCGATGCTCAACGCATGGAACGCCATGCACGCAGTGCCCAACGTCTACGTGACCGACGGCGCCTGCATGACCTCGACGGGCAACCAGAGCCCGAGCATTCTCTACATGGCACTCACCGCACGCGCCGTCAGTCATGCGGCAACCGCACTGTCGAAGCAGACCCTCTGACGTGA
>JAYWIJ010000231.1:0-7809 GCA_043788935.1 Gemmatimonadaceae bacterium
CTCGACATCTGGTATTCCTTCCGGTACGCCTCCCACATGGCGGCGTACAACACGTTCGGATTCGCGCGATCGAAGGCGATGTCGATGGCGCCCGTCCTGTCGTCACGGAACAGCACCTTCTTCCACGTATTCCCGCCATCCGTGCTCTTGAACACGCCGCGCTCCGGACTCGGCACGCTGTACTTGCCGAACGACGCGACGAAGACGATCGAGGGATTCGTGGGATGGATGCGGATCTTCGAGATGCCGTGTGACTCACTGAAGCCGACATGCTTCCACGTGGCGCCCGCATCCGTGCTGCGGTACACGCCATCGCCAGGCATGATGTTGCCGCGAATGGCCGTCTCGCCCATGCCGATGAACACGAGATCCGGATTGGTCTCACTCACCGCCACCGCACCCACCGACGCACTCTTGATCTGGCCGTCGGTGATCGGACGCCAGGTCTCGCCGCCGTCGATGGTTTTCCAGAGGCCGCCGCCGGTGGCACCGAAGTACGCCTCGTTGGGGCGCCCCTTCACACCACTCGCGGCGATCGACCGGCCACCGCGATCGGGTCCGATGTTTCGCCAGCGGTAGCCGGCCATCAGGGTCGAATCGGCAGCGGCCGAAAGCGAGGGGCTGCTATCGCGTGCCGCGACCCACGGGAGAGTCGCCGACAGTGCGGCGAGAAGCGGGACCGCAAGCAGGAACAGCGGACGCGGAGAGAACATGCGCGGGCTGGGTGAGAGGCGACCATGACTGGCGACACGAGCTGTACGACCGCAACGCCGGACGACCTCGCAACGTTGACGCCGGTCAGCACCCGCGCAACCCGCGCCGCGGCGTCAGAGCCGACGACCGACCGTCAGGTCGGCCGAGCGACGTACCCGCGCACGGCATCCAGCTGGAGCGGATCGCCGGTCCGCAGGTCGGCCATGATTCCGCGGACGTTGGTGACCGACGGCACCCCCAGCTCGCGCAGAATGATCGAGGCGTGCGACAGCTCGCCGCCGGTCTCGACCACCACGCCGGCCACCCGTCTGAACAACAACGCCCACGCCGCATCCACCGCCGGCGCGATCAGGATCGTCTCAGCGGGCGTCCAGCCGGCTGGCGGTGTTTCAGTCGGTCCTTCGGCGCACCAGGCGCGGCCGCGCACGCGGCCGGGCGCCAGTCCGATCCCCTGCCAGATGTCGCGGACCGGCGTCGGCGAGCGACGCGGGTCACGCCGCAGATGATCGAATCGCCGGAACACCGTCGGGATCGTCACCGCCGCCTCCTGCTGTCGCTCCAGTTCGCGCGCCTCGAAGAACGCGGCGTCGAACCCGGCACCGGCGTCCAGCGTACTCGCCTCGTCCACGGAGAGCAACCAGATGTCGTCGTGGCGGCGCAATGCACCACGTTCCACGGCGCGCGCGGCGGCACCATGCAACAATTCGCGGATCATCGCGAAGGCCACCATCGCGTCGTCACGCAGCCCTTCGCGTGCGCGCAGCGGCCGTTGCGCGATCCACCAGAGCGGGAGTGTCACCCACTCGCCGAGGCTGCGCGCAGGCAGCGCCTTCGGCGCGATGGGATACGCGAGTTCGTGCCGCAGCAGCGCCAGCACCGCCGCCGGCTGCTCACGCCAGCGCGCCTGCGCGAGATCGCTTTCGTACGGTCCGCGATGCCCGTGCCGCTCCAGCCACTGCTTCCACTCGTACGCGCCGGCATTGCTGGTCGGTGGCTCACCGACGGCGATGCGCGCCACGTCGTCGGCATTGTCACGGACTGCGGGTACCACGTCACGCCGCAACGCTTCGACCACGTCACTGCCCGGGGTGCGCTGCCGCGACAGATGCGACGCCAGCGTGCCGGTGCGACGCAACAACGCCAGCGGCGTCGCCATCGCGGCCGTCAGTGCGAACATCGACTGCACCAGCAGCACGTAGCGGCGCTGCGCCGCCTGCACCAGCGGTGCCACGTCCCCATCCGATTCCAGGAGGTCGCGCGACAGAATCGTCAGCCGTGCGCGGCGCGTGGTGCCAACGGCCGTGAGCTGTGCCCAGAGCATGCGCAGCAACGCTGGCGCAGCCGCGCGAACGCGCGTGAATTGCCACCCCACCGGATGCACGTCGCGTCCACCGATCGCATCGGTGACATAACGCGTCGGCAGCCCCCACGTGCGCAGCATGTCCGTCAGCAGCGACAGGTTGATGACCGGTCGCCCCTCGAACACCTCGATCAACGGTCGTGACGCTGGCAACGCCGCATCAGCGCGTCGGTACCACGCGAACAATCCGGCCGCACATGACGCGATCAGTGTCGCCATGAAGCGGCTCGGCAACGGCGGCAGAATTTCGCGATGATTCGCCAGCGTGAACCACTCGTTCCGCACCGTCGAACGCGTGACGGGGCGCAGTTGCACCACCCAGCAATCCACGCCGTCATCGGCCCACTCCACGTCCCAATCGCCGTCGCCCCAGCGATTCACCTGCGACAGCTCGCGGATCGTGAGCAGCGTGCGCTGCAGACGCTGCGCCCATGGCGGCAACAGCGATCTCGCCACCTCGCCACGCCGGATGCGCGGAATGTCCAGCGTCTGTCCACTCACCTTGCCCGCCAGCAGCTCCTCGGCCGTCCCGGGAATCACGTTCACGAGATCGTCCTCGTGTTCCCGCTCCGTGAACGCGACGCCGGCGTGTCGCGCATCCACCATCTGCATCACAAGCACGTCGCGAGCAACACCGGCCGCGTCCCCGGATGCGCGCACACGGGCCACGGCCGCCGCCAGCGCAGCGGGGTCGTCGGCCGGCACACGCAGGACACTCGTGAACGCGCCGGCATTGCTCTGCGTCGATCCATCCTCGCTGGCGAACGCCGAACGCACCGCCAGCAGTCCCGTACGCAGTGGGTACGGCAGCGCATGCGCGCCCGCCACCCAGGCGTCGTACGCGTCATCCGGAATGACCACGGCCGCCGGGATGCGCACGCCTTCGCGCGCCGCACGATGGAGCATCGCCACCTTTGGCGCACAGTCGAGCGGACGGCGATCGCCTCCGCCGATCAGCAGGCAGGGCGCGGTCACGCCAGCGCGTGGGCGAGCGATGCGATGCGACTGGCGTACGCGGACGGTGCGTCGAGCATCGGGAAGTGATCCCACTCCGGCTCGATCATCACCTCGGCCTGTGCCAGCACCACACGATACTCCTCGGCGTGCGCCGCCGAGAGGACACGCTCACGTCCGCCCCACAGCAGCACCGCGGGGACGTCCACCGCATGCAGCGAGTCGAACCAGCGCGGCGTGATCATGTCGAACATCGATCCGAACGCGGCGCACTGTCCATAATTGCTGAAGAAGGTGCGCTCCACGCGCGATGGCACCGGCGCGCGGAAAAATTGCCGGCGCCACATCGGACGCAACAACGGCGACGCCAGCGCCTGCTGCACCATCCAGCGCATCGGACGCAACTTCATCAACGCCGGGAACCGACGTGTGGCCAGCCGCACTCCCACGGGCGCGTGCAGGATCACGCCGTGCACCAGATCACGGTGCCGCTGCAGCATCTCGAGCACGAATGCGCCGCCGATGCCGTGGCCCAGCAGCACACGCGGTCCGGGTGCCGCTGCGACGACGTCGGCGAGCCATTCGGCGTACGCCCGGATCGACGGCAGTGGCGTCGTACGCCCAGCTTGCCCGAACCCCGGCAGGTCAGGCGTGATGAAACGAATGTGCTCCGGCATGCGCTCGGCGACCATCGAAAACCGGAATCCGCCGCCGCCATTGCCATGCACGGCAACGACGGTGATCGGTGTCGTGATGGTTGCGAGGAAGACGGCGGGCTGAGGCATGGGAGGCGGAAAATATGTCGTCGTGTGGTGCCGCACGACGAGCGATCCCCGAAACCGCGCGGCGACGTGACGCAGGCTGTACCGGAAACACGTGCCGCGCGTCGGACAACCGTCGGATTGCTGACATCCGCAGCGACCTCGCCTGTGAAGCTGCCGACGTGTGGGATACCCCGCGCACGAATCGTTCCTGCCGCGCCCGGTCAGCTGAAGGACGGAGGACGCTTTGCCATGAACGCCGCGACGGCCTCGCGAAACTCCGGTCCCTGCAACTGCGCGCCGAAGTGGCGTGCCTCCTCGCGGATGCGGTGCGGCAGGTCGGTTGTCTCGCTGCGCAGCAACGCCTTGCTGAGTCGCAGCGCGTTGGGTGCTTTCGCCGCGAGTTGCTTTGCCCACTGCATCGCCGCGGCCTCCGCGTCGCTGGGCGCGCTGACCTTGTTGATGATGCCGAATCGTTCGGCGGTCGCAGAGTCGAACATGTCACCGAGCAACAGCAGTTCACTCGCGCGCAGGTGCCCGAGCATGCGCGGCAGCAGCAGGCTCGAGCCACCCTCCGGCACCAGCCCGAGATTGATGAAGGGCAGCGAGAAGCGCGTGGCAGGATCGGCCACCACGAGATCGCAGTGCAGCAGCATCGTCGTGCCGATGCCGATGGCGAGTCCCGAGACCGCCGCCACCACCGGCTTCGGGCAGGTCGAGATCGTGCCCAGGAAACGAATGACCGCGCTCTCCTCGAGACTGGCCGGTGCCACCGCGAATTCGCGCAGGTCGTTGCCGCTCGTGAACACGCCATCGCTGCCGGTAATGACGATCACGCGCACGGCGTCGTCCGCCGTCGCAGCCTGCAGCGCCTGATCCATCGCGGTGTACATCGCGACGGTCAGTGCGTTCTTCTTTTCGGGGCGCGCCATGCGGATGGTGACGATGGCGCCGTCGCGGACGGTCTGAATGTTCTCGCTCATCAGCGAACGATCATCGCCGGACGGGCGCGACGCCAGTGGCCGCCACGGGCATGACACCCTGGCGGCCACCGACGGACAGCGTGCATCAGAAGATCACGGTCGCCGGCACATTCCGGCTCCGCAGCAGCTGCCGGAACGCATTCAGGTCCGCGCCCATCACCCCGTCGAACTGCGTCCTGATCTGCTGCAGCCGTTCACGCAACACAGCCTGCACCTGCCCATGCGCATCGGTGGGGCCGTAGTCCGAGCCGCCGAGACTCTGCGCGAGATACTGGTACTGCTCCAGCAGCTGGAACGGTCGACGGATCTGATCCTGCCCGCGCCCGGTGGTCTTCACCTGAATGAGTTGCTCCTCCACGGCCAGCAGCCGCTTGTCCATGAAATCAGCCTGTGCGCGCAGGTCGGCGACACTGCTGTCACGCGGCAGCGTCGCACGGAAAGTTTGCACCTGTGCGCGCGCCGACTCCAGTGCGTTGAGCATGTCCACCGCGGCACTCACGTCCTTCTCCACGTCCGCCGACGCCGCGGCCTGCGCCACGATCTCCGCATCCGTCGCTCCCGACTGCGGATCACGACGCACCGTGAGCGGCTGTGACACCGTCTGCCCGGCAGCCTTGAGCGTCACGGTGTGCACACCAGGCAGCACCAGCGACGTCACCGGCGTTCCCTGCGGCGCTGCGGCTCCGTCCACCGCATACCGCGTCTCCGGCGCGTAGGGATTCGGCGTGCGCAGCAGCGGCTCACGCGTGCGGTCATTCTGCAGATCCCAGTACACGCGATTCATCCCGGCCTTCGCCATCACGCGCTGCGTCCGCACCACGCGGCCGGCCGCATTCGCGAAGGTGAGCGTCACGCTGTCCTTGCTGTCGGCTTTCAGATGAAACGACAGCGACGCGCCGTACTGCGGATTCGTGCCTGTGACGGGATCGTCGGTGTCGGCAAACGGCGCCTCCGCGCCACGGAAACGATACGCGTCACGGGGCGCGAAGAGATGCACCGGCTTTGCCGTCACCTCGGCCGACACGGCGCGGAGCGGCGTCATGTCGTCGAGATTCCAGAAGCCGCGTCCATACGTGGCAATCACGAGATCATTGAAGCGCTCCTGCACCGTGATCCAGTACACCGGCGCGTGCGGCAGATTGCCCTGCAGTGGCTGCCACCGCTCACCGTCGGTGAACGAGACGTACACGCCATTCTCCGTGCCTGCATAGAGCAGCCCGCGTCGCACCGGGTCCTCACGCACCACATGCACGTACGAGAGCGGCGACCTGGCGATGCCACCCACCAGCGCGCGCCAGGTCCGACCGAAGTCCGTGGTTTTGTAGATGAATGGATCGCGATTGTTGGCCTGATGTGCATCCAGCGACACGTACGCCGTCGCCTCGTCGAAGCGGCTTGGCTCGACGTTCGAGATCGTTCCCCAGAACGGCAAACCGGGGAGGTTGTTCGACAGGTCGGCCCACGTGCCGCCGTTGTCACGCGTGAGGTGCAGCTTGCCGTCGTTGGTGCCGGCCCAGATCACGCCGGCCTTCTTCGGTGACTCGGCGATCGCAAAGACCACGCCGGAGAACTCCACGCCGATGTTGTCCGGCGTCAGACCACCGGATGCGACGAGGCGCGTGCGATCATTCCGCGACAGGTCCGGCGAGATCACGTCCCACGTGCGCCCACCGTTGGTGGTGACGTGCACATGCTGCGACCCGACGTACACCTTGCCCGGCACGTGCGGAGACAACGCCACCGGGAACGTCCAGACGAAGCGGTACTTCACATCTTCCGCCGCATGGCCCACCGTGCTCTGGGGCCACACTTCCACCTGTGTCGAGAGGTTCGTCCGCCGATCGAATCGCGTCACGATACCGCCGGCGGACCCGTATCCCGACGCGCTCGACCAGACGAGGTTCGTGTCGAAGGGATCAGGCTGCGCCCATCCTGATTCGCCGCCACCGACCGACGACCACGCGCCGCGCGGAATGCCGAGAGTGCCCAGCTTGTTGTTGGACGGGCCCATGGTGGACGGGCCGTCCTGCCGGTTGCCGAACAGGGTGTAGGGAATGCGATCGTCGGCGGATACGTGGTACATCTGCGCCACGGGCAGCTGCACACGACGCCACGTCTGGCCACGGTTTTCGGTGATCGAGACACCACCGTCGTGGCTCACGGTCATGCGATGGCCGTTACCGGGATCGACCCAGATGTCGTGATGGTCGCCACCGGGGATGCTTCGCGCCGGTGGATCGAGAATGGTGCGCCCACCGTCCAGGGTCTGCGCCCAATTCGCCGTGAGGAAGTAGGCCTCGTCGGCGTTGTCGGGCATGGCGGCCATGCGGTTGTAGTAGTGCGTGCGGCCGGCGACCTGCTGATCGTAGCTCACCACTTCCCACTTGCCGCCACCATCATCGGACCGCCAGAGTCGACCGCGACTGGTTTCCTTGATCGTCGCCGTCGGCACGCCATCGCCCGCCTCGATCAACGCATAGACACGATTCGAATTCGCCTTCGACATCGCGAGACCGATCTTTCCGAGCTGCGTGGTGGGCAGGCCGTTCCCCGCGAGGCGCTTCCACGTGGTGCCGCCGTCGCGCGACATCCAGATGCCACTGCCGGCACCGCCCGACGTCCGTCCCCACGTGTTGATCTGCAGCTGCCACATGCCCGCAAAGAGAATGCGCGGATTGTTCGGGTCCATGACCAGCTCGGAGGCACCCGTGCTGTCGTTCACGAACAGCACCTTTTCCCACGTTGCGCCGCCGTTCATCGTGCGGAAAATGCCGCGCTCCGGCTGCGGACCATACGCGTGACCCAGCGACGCGACATACACGATGTCCGGATTCGTCGGATGCACGACGATGCGCGCAATGCGCCCGGTTGCGTCGAGCCCCATCTTCGTCCAGCTCTTCCCCGCATCGGTCGAGCGGAACACGCCCCACCCCACGGAAATGTTGGAGCGGATGAACGGCTCACCGGTGCCGGCCCACACCACGTTCGGGTCGGACGGCGCCACGGCCAGCGATCCGATGGACGAGACGGGCTGCTC
>JAYWIJ010000232.1:0-2210 GCA_043788935.1 Gemmatimonadaceae bacterium
CAGTACAAGGCGCTCAAGCCCGATCTGGTGACGATGGACATCGTGATGCCCGACATGGGCGGTATCGACGCCGTGAAGGAAATCACGAGCTGGGACCCGAACGCGAAAGTGGTGATGTGCAGCGCGATGGGACAGCAGGCGCTCGTGAACGAAGCGCTGCAGGCCGGCGCGTCGGATTTTGTCGTCAAGCCGTTCCAGCCCAATCGGGTGATCGAGGCCGTCCAGCGCGTGCTGGGCTGAGTTTTCACGCGCGACTGACGTCGCTCGGCTTACCGTCAAGTGGAGCCGCACCGCATGCTGGCGCTTTTCCTCTCGGAAGGGCGTGAGTTGCTGAACCGGGTGGACGCCGAGCTGCTCGTGCTCGAGCGCACGCCCGATGCACGTGCTGCCATCGATACGGTGTTTCGCGCGATGCATTCGCTCAAGGGCATGAGTGCCACGGTGGCGCTCGACGATGCCGCACTCGCGTTGCATGCTGGCGAGTCGCTGCTCGCCGCCGCTCGCGACATCGGACAGCTCGACGCGGCGCAAGTGGCGGCGCTCCTGGCGCTGAACGATGGACTGCGACACGCGCTCGACGCGGCGGAACACGGTGCGACACCGCCACCGTCCCTCGCGCAGATCACTCGACAGCTCGAGGCAATCGTACCGCAGTCGGCGGCGCCTCGTGGCGGCACGCACGATCACGCGCGCGCGGCGCGCGATGTTCAGCGCGCGATCACGGCGGTCGGTGCGCGCTGGCGCGTCGACGTCACGATCGATGGCGCCGCCGCCATTCCACCGGCACGCGCAACACTGGTGCTGCGCAAACTCGCAGCACTCGCGCCGGTCCTCGCGGTTGTTCCCGACGCCGACGCGCGCATCGACGACGAGTGGGATCGCAATTTCACTGTCTGGCTTGGACTGCGCGAAGAAGCCGCACCACTCGAGGCGTCTGCGATCGAGCATGCGGTACGCAGCGCTGGTGACGTTGACGTCTGTCACGCGACACGTGAAGTGGCGACGGCGGCGCCGTCGGACGCATCCACCGCGCGTTCGGTTCGCATCCCGGCGCAACGTCTCGACGATCTGCTCGATCTGGTCGGTGAACTGGTGCTCGCGCGGGACAGGTTGCTGCGGAGTGTCACGCCGGTGGCCGATGACACGGGCCGCCAGGCGTTGGATGATGCATCGCGCCTGATCCTCCAGCTGCGTGACGCGATCCTGCAGAGTCGCATGGTGCCGCTGGCACAGGTTTTCGATCGTTTCCCGCGACATGTGCGGGATACGGCGCACGCGTTGGGGAAAGAGATCGAGCTGATTCTCGAAGGTCGCGAACTGGAAGTCGATCGTTCGCTGCTGGATGAGTTGAGCGATCCGTTGCTGCACCTGTTGCGCAACGCCGTCGATCATGGCCTCGAGACGGCGGCCGAACGCCGTCTCGCGGGCAAGGATGCGCGTGGCCGCCTCGTCGTGCGAGCCACGCGGGATGGGGCGATGGTTGCCGTGACGGTGGCCGACGATGGTCGCGGCGTGAACCGCGCGCAGGTCGCGGCATCAGCGCGTGCGCAAGGCGTTGTGAACGCCGTGGCGATGTCGCAGGACGACCATGGTTTGCTGCAGCTGCTCGCGCGTCCCGGGTTGAGCACCGCCACGCTGGTGACCACGCTCTCGGGCCGCGGCGTGGGTGTCGATGCCGTGCTTGCACGAGTTCATGCGCTTGGTGGACGACTGGAACTCGTGACCGCCGACGGCACCGGTACCGCGATCACGATCCGGCTACCGCTCAGCGTGGCAATGCTGCGTGCCTTGCTGATTCGCGTCGCAGACGAGACGTACGCCATTCCGCTCGCCCTGATCCATGGCACACATCTCTCGGAGCCGCTCCGCAGTGTGCGCGACGGGTGTTTGCCAAAGGAGATCGACGTCGCTGGTGAGCGGCTGCGATTGGTGAGCCTGCGCTCACATCTCGATCTCCCCGCCGCGGATGACGTTTCGGGCCATCTGGTCGTCCTTGATGGTGCAGCCGGACGCGTCGCACTGCTCGTCGACGCCTGTCTGTCACAGCACGAAATCGTCGTCAAGCCGTTGCAGCGCGTGCGCGGTTCGGCGTCGAAGTTCAGCGGGGGCACCATCCTTCCCGACGGAACACCGTCGCTCATTCTGGACATCAACACGCTCCCATGATGCTGGCTACCCGCGACGTGCGCAGTCTCAAGCCCGACCAGCTC
>JAYWIJ010000233.1:0-7766 GCA_043788935.1 Gemmatimonadaceae bacterium
GTCGGTGCGGAGCCGCTGGATGTCCGGGATGCGCTCGTGCTCGACAATCCGATCATCCAGTCAGGCGCCGTCGTCCGGAGATCCGTGTTTCATGAGGCCGGAGGCTACGACGATTCACTGCGTCTGGCGGAGGACTACGATCTGTGGAATCGTGTCGCGGACTTCGGGCTCTTCTGTCAGGTGCCGGGCGAGACCGTACTCCGGCGCTCGCACGACGAGCAGCTGAGTACGCAATCCACCGCGGCGATGGTGTCCAGCGCGTGGAACGTCCGACGCCGGACGGTCGCGCGTCGGCAGGTGACGCAGGACGCCGCCGAGCGGACGCACTCGCTTGGCTTGCTGCGACGGGCGGCTGCCATCGACATGAACTGGGTGCTGTGGACGGGGAACACCACGCTGCTCCGGCTGGTGCGCGCCGAGGTGCAACGCACGGATGAGGAGTTCGATTTCCGTGGCGCACTCGCGAGCATCCTGGGTCTTCCGCTGTCGCTCACGCGACTCGCGCATGACCTGTCGTGCCGGGCGTATGGCATCCGGGCGCGCTTTCGTGAACGGAGTGATCTGCTGTCTGTCTGACCGGCCACAGGTCCACCGGCGGCCGGCGTTAATGCGCCCATGACCGAGCGGAGACGCCTGTTCAGCACGCGAGGAGAGCGCCAGCGTGCTCAGGCGCCTGACGTCAGCCGTGGTCGCCCGGATAGCGGCTGCCGAAGATATGACGGATTAGGTAGCTTTAATAACACACGTACGATACTCGCATCGCCGGGAAGGTGAGCGTTGCTGCTGCGCTCGAAGCCCGTGACAGGAGCGGTATCTTCGTCGTGTACGCGTCAGAGCTGCAGCGCCCGATGCCGCACGGTCAGGGAATGCGGCAGGTCTGGCGTTCGTATGCGCACATGCGATGTGTAAGTGCCGGCCGTTCCCGTCCGGATGGTCAGACGCGGCGTCTGGCAGAGCACCTGATCTCGACACGCGCCGAACCGGAGCCAGATGATAGGAAAACTCAGAGGTCGGAGCTCCGCGGAGTTCCGTGACCGCCTGTGGCAACTGGGTCGCATCGTGGCGGAGCGTCACGGTTACATGCCGGCCGAGCAACTGCCGTCGCATGTCGCGATCGATCCGAAAACGCCATGGGCGGCTCCTGACGCGACGGCGATCGCGGCGCGTCTGAGCATCTCGGCGCGTGACGCGCTCCTCGCGCGGGCGGACCGTGTCGTGGGCGGAACGTTCGATGTCCTCGGGCTTCAGGGTCTGTCGTATGGATTCCCGGTGAACTGGCAGCTCGACCCGATCTCGCGCAAGAGCGCCGCACTCGTGCACTGGAGCCGGGTACCGTACCTCGATCACGATCGGGTTGGCGACCACAAGGTGACGTGGGAGGTGAACCGGCATCAGTGGTTCATCATGCTGGGGCAGGCGTGGCAGCTCACCGGTGACGTGCGCTACGCCGAAACGGCCGCACGCCTGCTTCGCGAATGGCTCGAGGCCAACCCGCCCAAGCTCGGCATCAACTGGTGCAGCGCACTCGAGGTGGCATTCCGCGTGCAATCCTGGATTCACGGTCTGCGCTTGTTCGGCGGTGCCGACGCGCTCCCCGAAACGCTGCGCCGCGATCTGGTGGCTTCGGCGGCACTGCAGATCGACCATGTGGTGCGGAACCTCTCGACCTGGTTCAGTCCGAATACCCACCTCACGGGCGAGGCGCTGGCCATGCTGAGCGCCGGCACGGCGTGGCCGGGGCTGCCGAAGGCGTCGGGATGGCGTGAGCAGGGCTGGAAGATCCTCGTTGAACAGGCGGACCGACAGATCCGCGCGGACGGCGTCTACTTTGAACAGAGCGCCTGGTATCAGTCGTACACGCTGGATTTCTATGTGCTGGGCGTCGAGTGGGCGCGCACGGCCGGGCTGAGCGTTCCGCCGGTCATCCTCGAGCACATCCAACGCGCGGCAGAGGCGCTACGCGTCGTGACGCGCCCCGACGGCACCATCGCGCGGTTCGGCGACGACGACGGCGGTCGCACCCTGCCGCTCACCACCGCGGCGTTCGGTGACATGACCGATTCGCTCTGGCGCGCGGCCGTGCTGCTGCAGACCGACGCGTTCCTGCCGCCGCACACGGATGGGCGCCACGCGCTGCTCTGGCTCGAAGGGGCAGATGCCTTCGACCGCATGACGCATCGAGCGATGCCCGACGGCTCGCGAGCGTCGCGGGCGCTGCGAGCGGGAGGGTGGCTGTCACTCGTGGAAAAGGCAGAGGTTGCCAGCCGCGATCACTGGCTCGTCGTGGATGCGGGCCCGCATGGCGCACTCAGCCATGCTCACTCGCACGCCGATGCGCTCACGCTCGAGCTCTCCGTGCACGGCGTGCCGATCCTCATCGATGGGGGCACCGGCGCGTATGTGGGTCCGCTCCGTCGTCAGTACCGCAGCACCGCCGCGCACAACACGGTGACGGTGGATGGTACCGACTCGTCTGAGCAGGGAACGTCCTTCACCTGGCGTTCCGCCACCGATGCGGTGATCGATGGGTTCGGTACGGTCGAGGGTGCCTGCTTTCTCGCGGCGCATCACGACGGCTACCGGAGCCTCGCCGATCCCGTTCGCCACCATCGCACGATCCTCCGCCTCCACCGGCACTACTGGCTCATGTTCGACACACTCGACGCGACGGCGTCGCATCAGGCGTCGCTGACGCTGCAGACTGCACACGATGTCCGTGTGAAGCAGCGTGCGCCGCACCTGTTCGTGATGTCGGTCAGCCATGATGACGCGACCGTGGCGCTGCATGTCGCCACCGATCCACGTCTGGCGGGGCGGCTCGAATCGCGCACGGTCTCGCCTGCGTACGCGCTGGAATTTTCCGCCACCGCGCTCATCGGCGAAGCGGCGGTCACCGGCACCACCACACTCTGCACGGTGATGGGCGCTGCCGACGAATGCGCGCCGTTGGGTGTGTCACAGGTCGGAGACGAACCGGTGTGGCGGGTGACGCATGCGCAGGGCACCGACCTCGTCGCATGTCCACATGCCCTTGGCATCACGCTTGGTCCAGCACGCTTCAACGGCAGAGCCCTTGCACTGCTGGGCGGTGACGAGCCGCATACGATCGTGGCGGCTGGTTCCGGAACGCTCCATCTTGCAGATCGTGCATACCAGCTGGCTGGAGACGACGTGCGTCTCGCGCGGCGTGCGCCGGATGGAACCTGGGCGATGGAGTCCTGAACGATGTGCGGAATTTGTGGTATTGCCATTCCTGACCGGCTGCAGCGACCGGTGGATCAGGCGCGTCTGACACGGATGCGCGATGCGGTCGTGCATCGCGGCCCCGACGGTGCCGGCATGTTCGTGGACGGCCCCATCGGACTGGGGCATCGACGGCTCAGCATCGTCGACGTGGCGCACGGCGCACAGCCGATGACCACCGACGACGGCCGCAGCACGATCGTCTACAACGGTGAGGTATTCAACCACCCGGCGCTGATGGCGAGCCTGCAGGCCGAGGGTGTGTCGTACCACACGCACTGCGACACCGAGACGGTGCTGCACCTGTACGCCAAGCATGGCCGCGACTTCGTGCAGCACTGTCGCGGCATGTTCGCCATCGCCATCTGGGATCGCGCCGACCGCACGCTCACCATCGCGCGCGACCGGTTCGGCGTGAAGCCCGTGTACTACGTGCACGACGCCGACGGCACGCTGTACTTTGCGTCGGAGATCAAGTCGCTGCTCGCTGCCGGCGCGGTATCGGCGTCGCTCGACATGCACTCGTTTCCGGACTTCCTCGCGAATCACGCGCCGAGCGGGAACGACACGTTGTTTACCGGCGTGAAGCGCCTGCCGCCGGGGCACACGATGCGCTGGAAGGACGGCGCGCTGACGATCGAGGAGTACTGGGATCTGTCGTTCGTGCCCGATGCAGCGCTCGCGAAGTCGAGCGACGCCGATCTCGTGGCGGAGTACACCGAGCGCTTCGAGGAGGCCGTGCGTCTCCGGCTGATGGCGGATGTGCCGCTCGGCATGTTCCTGTCGGGCGGCATCGACTCGGCGGCCATCACGGCCGTGATGAGCGGCATGGTGGACGGACCGATCAAGACGTTCTCGGTGGCATTCGCGGAGCGTGAAGCCAATGAGCTCCGCTATGCGCGCATGGTGTCGGAGCGGTTCCGCACGCAGCATCACGAGATCGTGGTGTCGCCTGAGCAGTTCTGGGACACGTTGCCGCAGCTGATCTGGCACGAGGACGAGCCGATCGCGCATCCGAGTTCCGTGGCGCTCAACTTCGTGTCACGTCTGGCCGGTGAACATGTGAAAGTCGTGCTCACGGGCGAGGGCAGCGACGAAACGCTCGCGGGCTACAATCGGTATCGCGTGACGATGGCGAACATGCAGCTCGGCGGCATCTGGGAGAAGGTGATGCCGGGTGCGGTGCGGAGTGCCGTGAGCGGCGCGATCGGCGACGCCGGTTCCGCCGGCGTGCGCGGAAAGCTCGCCCGCACGTTCCTGGCGCGTCCCGCCAATCTGGATGCCATGTATTTCGACAACTTCGCGGTGTTCGCGCCGGGCCGACTGTCGTCGCTGCTGTCGGCCGACGCGCGCAGTGCGGTGAAGGGAATCGATCCGTACGCGGCATACCACCGCGCCATCGAGCACAGCGACGCACCGACGCTGCTCGGCAAGCTGCTGTACGCCGATACCAAGACGTACCTGCACGAATTGTTGATGAAGCAGGACCAGATGAGCATGGCGGCCTCGATCGAAAGCCGCGTGCCGTTCCTGGATCATCCGCTGGCGGAGTTCGCGGCGCGCATGCCAGAGCGCATGAAGCTGCGCGGCATGACCACGAAGTACATCCTGCGACAGGCGATGAAGGATCGGCTGCCGGAAGAGATTCTGTCGCGCAAGAAGATGGGATTCCCGGTGCCGGTCGGCGCGTGGTTCCGCGGGTCGTGGAAGCACCTGCTGGACGAGTTCGTGATCTCCGAACGTGCGCTGGCACGCGGGCTGTTCGAGCCGGCGGTGGTGCGTCGACTGGTGACCGGCCACGTAGCCGGTGAAAATCACAGCGAGCGACTCTGGGCTCTGCTCACGCTCGAAATCTGGCAGCGGATCTTCCTCGATGGTGAAGATCCGGCCTCGATCCGCATGCGGCCTGTGGCATCCGGTGTCTCGCTGGCGCGCCCCGTCGCGGCCTGAGATCATCCATGCACATTCTCTGGATCAAGACCGAACTGCTGCATCCGGTGGACAAGGGCGGGCGAATCCGCACCTACCAGATGCTGCGCGCGCTGGCGAGTCAGCACGAGGTCACGTATCTGACACTCGACGACGGAACGGCGGCACCTGACGCCGTCGCCAAGGCCACGGAATACTGCGCCCGCGTTGAAGTCGTGCCATTCACGCCGCCCGCGAAAGGGAGCATCGCGTTCTATTCGGCGCTGCTCACCAACCTCGTGTCGCCATTGCCGTATGCCGTGGCGCGGTACGAAGTGCCGGCGCTGCGCGAGCGGCTGCGCAAGATCTGTCGCGAGCGGAAGGTGGACGTGGTGGTGTGTGACTTCCTCGCCCCGTCGATCAACGTGCCTGATGATCTTGGCGTGCCGGTGGTGCTGTTCCAGCACAACGTGGAAGCGATGATCTGGGAGCGTCACGCGCAGGTGGCCACACAGCCGCTGAAGAAGGCGTACATGACGGAGCAGTGGCGCCGCATGAAGCGCTTCGAAGCCGCGGAGTGCCGGCGTGTCAGCAGCGTGGTGGCGGTCTCGGTGCAGGACGCCGAGGCGTTCCGCCGTGACTATGGCGTGGCCGAAGTGCCCGATGTGCCGACCGGCGTCGACACTGCGTATTTCGTGCGGCAGCCGGACGTGTCGCGCACGCGCGGTTCGATGGTGTTCACCGGCTCCATGGACTGGATGCCGAACGAGGATGGGATCGCGTGGTTCGTGGATGCGATCCTGCCGCGGATCCGTGCCGTCATGCCGGAGGCGACGCTGACGATCGTCGGTCGCAATCCGACGGCAAAGGTGAAGGCGTTGCACCAGCCCGACGCCGGTGTGTCGGTGACCGGCTCCGTGCCGGACGTGCGGCCGTATCTCGCATCGCACCAGCTGTTCATCGTGCCGCTGCGCGTGGGCGGTGGTACGCGCCTCAAGATCTACGAAGGCATGACGATGGGACTTCCCACCGTCTCGACGACCATCGGTGCCGAAGGGCTGCCGGTGGTGGATGGTGAGCACCTGGTGCTTGCCGACGATCCGGAGTCGTTCGCGCGCGCGTGCATCGCGCTGCTGAACGATCCCGCCCGTTCGCAGGCGATGGGCGACGCTGCCGACAGCTACGTGCGTGAGCACTTCGGCTGGGCTGGTGTCGCGAAACGGTTTGCTGAATTCTGCCAGGCTGCGATTCCCGCGGCGCCGGCATCACTCCAGTTCTCGAAAGTATGAGCTCCGTCAGCGTCTTCGGCCTCGGGTACGTGGGCTGTGTCTCGTCCGCCTGTTTCGCCCGTGAAGGACACACGGTGATCGGTGTGGACGTCAACCCGACCAAGGTCGCCCTCGTCAATTCCGGTCGCTCGACGATCGTCGAGGAAGGGATCGCGGAGCTGGTCACGAACGTGGTGGCGAGTGGCCGGTTGCGCGCGACGACGAACGTCGCCGAGGCAGTGCACGCCACGGAGATCTCACTGGTCTGCGTCGGCACGCCGAGCGCGGCGAATGGCTCGCTGGACCTCAGTTATGTGGAGCGCGTCTGCTTCGAGATCGGTGAAGCCCTGCGTGACAAGGAAGGTTTTCACACGATCGTGATCCGCAGCACGGTGCTTCCGGGCACGGTGCACGGTGTCGCGACGCCGGCGCTCGAGCGTGGCTCGGGCAAGAAGGCGGGCGTGGGCTTCGGCGTGTGCAGCAATCCCGAGTTCCTTCGCGAAGGCACGTCGATCAAGGACTTCTTCGATCCGCCGTTCACGCTGATCGGTGCCGACAGCACGCAGGCCGCCAATGCGGTCTCCGGCCTGTATGCAGGGCTCGAAGCACCGGTGCACGTCGTTGCGGTGCGCGTGGCGGAGATGGTGAAGTACGCCTGCAATTGCTACCACGGCCTCAAGGTCGGCTTCGCGAACGAGATCGGCAACATCTGCAAGGCGCTCGACGTGGACAGCCACGAGGTGATGCGCATCTTCTGCGAAGACCGCAAGCTGAACATCTCGGCGGCGTACCTGAAGCCGGGCTTTGCATTTGGCGGCAGCTGCCTGCCGAAGGATCTGCGCGCGGTGACGCACAAGGCGCGTGAGCTCGACATCGAGACGCCGATCCTTCGCGCGACGCTCGAGAGCAACCGTCGGCAGATCGAGCGGGCGTTCACGATGATCCAGAAGACCGGCGCGCGACGGATCGGCATGCTCGGGCTGAGCTTCAAGCCCGGCACCGACGACCTGCGCGACTCGCCGCTGGTGGTGCTGGCCGAGCGGCTGCTGGGCAAGGGGTTCGACCTCGCGATCTACGACAAGTTCGTCAAGATCGCGCGTCTGTTGGGCAAGAACAAGGAGTACATCGACCGCGAGATCCCGCACCTCGACAAGCTCCTGCACGACAGCCCGGACGCGGTACTGGCACGCGCCGAGATCGTGGTCGTGGGCCATGCGGACGCCGAGACGCGGGCGCGCATCATCGCGCTGGCCCCGGGCGCGCGCGTCGTGGACTTGAACGGTTATGCGGACCTGCGCGGCGCTGGTTTTGCCCGGTACGAAGGCATCTGCTGGTGAGCGACCTGGC
>JAYWIJ010000234.1:0-2190 GCA_043788935.1 Gemmatimonadaceae bacterium
AAACGCATGTTCGGGCTCCGATCGTGCGCGATCAGGCCGAAGCGAGCCGCCTCATCATGACGACCTGAAGGGCCCGGACCACCTGTGGATCGAGCAGGGCGCCGGCCACGGTGCCAAGATACGCCAGCGAATCGTCGGCACGCATGGGGTCGCGGTATGCCCGTTGCGAGGTCAGGGCATCGAACGCGTCGGCGGCAGCCAGAATGCGCCCGCCCATGGTGATCTCCTCGCCCCGGATGGCCCGCGGATAGCCGCTGCCGTCCCAGTGCTCATGGTGATCCTGGATGAAATCCAGCACCGGATCGAGCTGCGCCATCGGACGTAATATTTCAAGCCCGATGCGGACATGCTGCTTCACATGCTCGAACTCGGCCACCGTCAGCGAGGCCGGCTTGTTCAGGATCTCCTCCCGAATTCCGATCTTGCCCACGTCGTGCAGGCGGCCGGCGAGCCGGATGCGCTCCACCATCGCGGCGTCCTGCTGCATCTCCACGGCAATCTCGGCCGCGAGATCGGCGACGCGCAGCGAGTGGCCGCGGAGATACAGGTCCTTCGCCTCCATCGCGATGATGAGTGTCTCCACGACACTCACCGACAGGCGGCGCAGTAACTCCTTCTCCTGTTCGAGCTCGGCGGTGCGCAGGCGCACCTCTTCCTGAATCCGCTCGTCGAAGCGCTCCTTCTCCATCCGCGACTGACGCCGCGCGAGGGCGCGGATCACGGCGTCCTGCAACGTGCGCAGCTCGATCGGCTTGACGAGATAATCGATCGCGCCACCGGCCAGCACGTTCGCGGCCGTGGGCGCGTCGTTCACCGCGCTCAACATCAGCACGGCGAGATTGGGATCGTGTGTCAGCACGCGCGGCAGCAATTCGGGACCGGAGAGCCCGGGCATGCGCACATCGCAGATCATGGCGTCGAACGCCTGCGATTCGAACAGGAAGAGCGCGTCGGAGCCGCTGCCTGCCGATTCCACGCCGTAGCCGCAGCGCTGAAGGAAACGCACCATCGCAACCCTGATCGACTCGTCATCGTCCACGACGAGGATACGGGCGAGCGGCGCCGGAGCCGGCTTCGGCGGAAATGCGGTCAGTGCGGAAGTCACCGGTCAGAACGGATGATGCGGGGTGCCAATCGTCAATGGAATCGCCAGACGACGGATCGTGCGACCGTCGTCGGTCCGGATCACGGACATGGTAGCACCGTGCAGCTCGGATTCAGACTGCAGTACGCCGATTGGAACGCCATCATCCGCCACGGTCACCACTGCCAACGGCCCATCGACTCCGACGCGCACATCGATCCGGCGCCGCGCAGCGCCGAGCAGCGCCGTCTCCGAGGCGATGATCGCCGACGCGGCCCACTCGCGCAAGGCGACGACAGGCCACGCCACCGGTGGCATGCCTGGATCGACGGCGAGATTCACCGTGACGGCCAGTGCGTGCTGCGTCTCGGCCCGCTCGCGCAGCAGTTCGTTCAGCAACGACTCGATGGAAACCGGATCGGGAGGCCGGCCGGCATCGTCCGCGAGTTCCTGCAACGTCTGCGACACGTCGGCGGCGCGCTGTGCACTGCGCTTGATCAGCGTCACCAGTTCCTGCAGGTCCGGCGACAGCGCTTCATCCACCAGCAGTTCCGACAGCGCGCTGATGCCGGCGATCGGCGAGGTGAGATCGTGCAGGCGCATCGTCAGCGTGTGGCGCAATGCCTGCAGTGATTGCTGCGCGGTGTCCGACGACGTTCGCGACACGCGCCTCGCCAGCACCGAAAGTGCACGCGCGATGGTGCTCGCCTGCTGCTCGATCCGTCGGATGGCAATGTGCGGCAGTGCACGATCGGGATCGAACACGATGTCGATCCGTCCGATGGCGGCGTCGTCATCGATCAGTGCGATGGATGCCCCAGGCAGCGCCGGCACCAGCGAGCGCCACTGCTCCGGCACGACATGTCGCGCATCGGGCATCTGCACGGCGCGTCGCTGCCGCGACAGCTGTTCCGCGCGCGCCTCGTCGAGAGGTGTGCGAATGCCACGCAGCGCCGCGAGCGCGCCGAGCGTCGCGGGAAATCGCAGCGCGCCGTCACTGCCGTCGCGCACGGCGATGCTCATGCCGAGGAAGGCGGGATCGTCGAGACGCAGAATGGTCGATGCGGCAAAATCGTCCACCGAGACGGCAGCGGCGGCGTCCAGCA
>JAYWIJ010000235.1:0-2188 GCA_043788935.1 Gemmatimonadaceae bacterium
CGTGATGCGCGGTACATCGCGTCGATGGTGATCGACCCCGCGCGAACATCGCCGAGCGCGGCGATGCCGAAGATCGCGATGCCGTTGCGTGATCGTCACCTCATCATTCGCTATCTCGGCGGAGCACCGGACGTCGCATTGCCGGGGAGCAATCTCGCCGTATCGGCGCCGCGCGCGTCCACGCCGGGCGCCTCGGGCGCGTCCCTGTACGCGACATGGTGTGCGGGTTGCCACGGCGCGGCTGGCAACGGAGACGGTCCCAACGCGCGCTTCCTGCCGGTCGCACCGGCGCGACATGCCGACAGCCGCGTCACCGCGAAGCGATCCGACGACTTCCTCTACGACATGATCGCTGCGGGCGGCGCGCCAATGGGGCGAAGCGCCCGCATGCCCGCGTTCGGAGCGACGCTGTCATCCGATGATCTGCGCCGCCTCGTGAAGCACATTCGGGCGCTCTGTCGCTGCACGGCGCCGGCGTGGACGACCGACGGGGATGGCAGATGACAGTGCGCTTCCGCGCGCTGCGCAGCGTGGCATGGACCGCACTGCTCGCGACGATGTGGTCATGCGCAGGCGACACCGGAGTCGGGACAACGGTGACAACGGGTGCACTGGTGTCGTCGCCACTCCCGCCACTTCCACCGGCGCCGTCGCCCGACGCCTTCGCCGGCACCGCGCCGTGCGCTTCCTGTCACGCGGGTGAATACGCCGCATGGACCGCATCCACGCACGGACGCGCCGGCGGTCGTCCGGGCTCGCCCGGCAACGACGTGCGCGTGATCGCGCCATTCGATGGCGCGCCGCTGCGTTTCCGTGATGCGGTGGTCACCCCGCAGCGTCGCGGAAACATGTACATGTTCCTCGTATCCCGTCCCGGCGAGCGCGACACGACGCTGGTCGTGAGCGCGGTGATCGGTGGCGGTCATATGCAGGGCGGCGGGACGCAGGGATTCGTCACGACGTACGCCGACGGAACGCTCCGTTTCCTTCCGTTCGATTGGAGCCGGCAGAATCGTAGCTGGTTCTGCAACAGCGGCACGCGCACGAACGTGGGATGGGTCCCGATTTCTGCGTCTCTTCGCCTCGCCGACTGTGGAGACTGGCCGCCGTCTCGTGTGCTCGGCGACGAACCGCGATTCAGCAACTGCCAGGGGTGTCATGGCAGCCAGGTCGAACTCGCGTTCGACACGCTGGCACGCCGCTGGAACACCCGCGACAACGGACTCGCGATCAACTGCGAGTCCTGCCACGGTCCCGCCGCACGGCACGTGGCGTTGATGCGGCGCGGACCCGCGCCGACGGGCGACATCGGACTCGCGGCGCTTGCCACACAGGACAAGGAGCAGAGTCTCGCAACCTGTTTTTCCTGCCACGCGCTCAAGGACCGCATCGCGCCCGGCGCGACCTCCGGGGCATCGCCCTGGCTCCGGTATGCATTGAAGCTTCCCCAGCTTACGGGCGCGCCGTACACGCCCGACGGACGCACGCGCACCTTCGCCTATCAGGAAGGCCACCTGGCGAGCAACTGCTATCGAAATGGCGGCATGACCTGCACATCGTGTCACGACCCGCATTCGCAAGGATATCGCGCCGTGGATGGCACGCCGCTACCCTCGCGCACGGATGACCGGCAGTGCACCAGCTGTCACGCCAGCAAGGCGGCCGAACCCACGCGGCACACGAAGCACCGCCCGCAGTCGGTGGGCAGTCGCTGCGTGTCGTGCCACATGCCGTACGAGCAGCAGCACGAGCTCGGACGCGCGATCCGTTACGCGCGAAGCGACCACTCGATCGCGATTCCGCGTCCGCAGGTCGACTCGTCGCTCGGCATCACCAGTGCCTGCCGCAACTGTCACGCCGGGGTGAGCGAAGCGCGGCACGCGCAGCAGGTTGCCGCGTGGTGGGGCCAGCTGGCGCCGCACGAGACGGCGGTGGACGGTGTGCTCGCGGCGCGCTCGGTCACCGACATTGCCGCGGCCACGCCGCTGCTGCTGCGTCCCGAATCGCGACATGCGATGGCGCAGGTCGCGGGTCTCGCCGAATGGATCGACCGCTACGCGGTACCGGATATGGACTCGCTGCCGACCGCCGCTGCACTACGCCTTCGTGCACTCGCCAAGTCACCCGACGCGGATGTACGGGCGGTGTCGCTGGCCGTCCTGCATCTCACCCAGGGGAATCGTTCGGA
>JAYWIJ010000236.1:0-7721 GCA_043788935.1 Gemmatimonadaceae bacterium
GGAGCAGCGCGTCAGTGGCGGCAGCTTCCGTCAGGTGCGCGACGGCGAGGTCGTTCAGGAGCCCCGCGTCTGCCGGCCGCCGGGCGGCGAGGCGCGTCAGCTGCGCCAGCGACCGTGCGAGGGCACCTGGGGCAGCGTCGCTCCACGCGAGATCGATGATCGCCAGACGCCGGGCCCGTGCGTCGGGTTCGCGTGCGTCAGTCGCTGCCAGCGGAAGCGCGGCAACTGTCGAACCTTTTCTGGCGCACGCCGGGGAAGGCGTCACCGAGTCGCGGGGTACCGGTCGGCATGCTTCCCACGGCGAGCCACCCGTCAGCCGTGCGACCGAAAAACGAGGCACCGGTTCCGCCTCATAGTGAGCCTCCGCAACGCGCCACTCGCACGACGCCAGCAGGCAGAGCACCGGCAGCTGGAGCAGCACGCGCGCGATCCGCATGCGTCGCGGCATGATTGGCAGCAGCATGCCCTGACGCGCGCGTCGTCGCATCAGGTGTATCCGTCCGCGTTCCGTGTCGAGAGGATACCAGTCACGACATTAGTGTATAGCAGAGCGTGCCACTGTGCGAAGCCGAATGACACAGTCGTCGCGCTTGGTTGCGATGCCGTGACCCACCAGTCGATCCGCTCACCGTCTCCGGGTTTCGTTTGCCTGATCTCGCTGCGCTGTTCGCTGCATGCGCTGCCATGGTGCAGCAGCCGTCGCTCGTGCGCGGCCTGTCCGGGATCGACGTCGGCTTTGCACCCAGGCTGCCGCAGCGCGACTTCGAGCCGGCGCGCGCGATCATCCGCCGGCACGTGTCGGACGAGTCGTCGCCGGAGGCGTCGTCCATGGATGCTTCTGCGGATGTCGATGTCTGGCGACCGCTGCAGCCGGGGGTGTTGATCGGTCGCATGCAGCAGGCGCGTCACGGGACCGTCGGCCTGTTCGTGCGTGATGCGAGCGGTGCGGTTGCCGGCCTGACGTGTGCGCATGTCCTGCGCGATGCGACGGGCCGCAGGCCGGGCACGGTGTCGCACCCTCCATCCGGCGACGGATGCACACGCATCGGTCAGGTGCATGCGCTCATGGACGGATGGTACGGCGACGCCGGCCTCTTTCGGCTCGACACCGACATTGCGCCGACGCCCGCCACCGCCGCACAACTCGGCACCGACGACATCGTCGCGACCACCGGTTTCGCGCGCCTTGGTGATCTGGTCAGGAAGTCGGGTGCCGGCACCGGGGTGACGAGCGGTGTGGTGGACGGCATCGGGTATTACCGGCTCGACGAGCGCGGTGGGTTCATGATGGGCTTCCGGATCCGCGCACGTGATGGGGACAGGGAGGAGATCAGCGGCGGCAGCGATTCGGGGGCGGTGTGGTACCGCGTGGCTGACACGGCGGGCGTGGGGCTGCACACCGGCTTCGATCGGGTGAGCGGGCGACGGTATGCGATCGCGTCGCATCTGCCGTGTGTGCTCACGGTGTTCGGGGTGGTGCCGCTGGCGCGATAGTGAACTGGAAGGGAACCGTGCCAAGTCCGACATCGCGAAGCGGCTGCTGCGGATGGATCCGGGAGGACGTCAGGAATTGGAGCCGATCGTTCGCGACGAGACGGCTTCGCTGTACGGCGCCGTCGACGCTCGTAATCGACTCTGCATTCTTCTGCAGGAATGGCGCTTCATGCTGCCCATGTCGCCAGCAATCCTCACGGTGCTCTGGCCAGAGGAGTTCACCGTCTACGACGTCCGTGCCTGCAGGCAGCTGGGCGATTTTCACAAGCTTGGCGACCACTCCCGGGAGGACCGGATCTTGGGCGGATTGCTCCAGTACCGAGCGGCAGTGGAGGCGGCGGTCGCAGAGCCGCTCTCGCTGCGAGACAACGATCGGGTGTTGTGGGCCAGATCGGCGGTACGAGAGCTGGAGTCGGACATCAGGAACAGCTTCGTCCGATGGTCGACTCACACACTGAGCCGACGGCGCCGCGCGACTTATGCAGACGTGAGCAATCTTATCTAGTTTTGCGATTGCTGATAAACTCGCAAAAGTCTGTATATTTCGCTCATGGACCCTATACGAAACCCGTTTACCCCAGGCGCCGGCGCCCCACCCCCCGAGCTGGCGGGCCGAGACGAACTCATCGAGAACGTCAGGGTCGCGCTCCAGCGCGTCCGGATCGGGCGTCCGACCAAAAGCATCCTCATGGTCGGTTTACGCGGTGTCGGCAAGACGGTGCTGCTCGACCGGATGCGGTCGGACGCCGAAGCGGTCGGCATCCATACGATCCGGATCGAAGCGCCCGAGAACCGATCGCTGCCGGCACTGCTCGCGCCACAGCTCCGTCAGTCACTCCTCCGACTGTCCAGGATCGAGAAGGCGAAGGAACGTGCGACACGTGCGCTGCGTGGTCTCGCCGGATTTGCCAAGGCGCTCAAGCTCAAGTACAACGACATCGAGGTCGGCTTCGACTTCGACCCGGAGTCAGGGCTCGCCGATAACGGCGACCTGGAACACGACCTGCAGGCACTGTTCGAAGTGGCCGGCGAAGCGGCGCGCGACGCCGACACCGCCCTGGCGATGTTCGTGGACGAGTTGCAGTACGTGAAGGAAGCTGAGCTGGAAGCGCTGATCACAGCGCTGCACCGAACCACGCAGCAGCGGTTGCCTGTGGTGCTCGTCGGTGCCGGTCTCCCGCAACTGCGGGGGCGTATGGGCCGAGCCAAGTCGTATGCAGAGCGACTCTTCGATTTCCCCTCCGTCGGCCCGCTGCCACCGGAGGCCGCGCGACTGGCCATCGTCGCGCCGCTGGCGCAGGAGCAGGCAGCAATCACCGACGAGGCGCTGGCGTGTATCGTGGAAGAAACACGAGGCTACCCGTACTTCCTGCAGGAATGGGGCAAGCACTCGTGGGAGGTCACTGACGCATCGCCCATCACGCATGACGATGTCATGGCGGCCTCCACGGTCGCCGTCGCCGCGCTCGATGAAAGCTTCTTCCGCGTACGCTTCGACCGTCTCACGCCGGCCGAGAAGTTGTATCTCAGAGCGATGGCGGAACTGGGCGCGGGACCGCATCGATCGGGCGATATCGCGGATGTCCTTGCGAGAGTCGTCACGTCGCTTGGACCGACGAGGGGCAAGCTGATTGCCAAAGGAATGATCTGGAGCCCGAATCATGGAGACACGGCTTTCACCGTTCCGCTGTTTGACGCCTTCATGAAGCGAATCATGCCGGGCGATGACTGGCGGTCCTGAACGCGCGAACCCTCGGAAACACTGCTGCCATTCATCGGCACCCGTCGACACAGGAGCACGATGAATTTTTGGATCGCGATCTCTTTCAGCGGCAGCCGAGCCCCTCTCACCAGCGGCGAGCATTCGTGCGGAATCACCCGCCCCTGTAAAACCAGCACGAAGACCCTACCCCCCACCACCAACCCGTCATCACACCGTAACACCACGGTGACATCCCACCCACCAGACCGTGACCCGAACCGGCTCTCCTTGACCCGCGCACTCGACACCGCGCAGACGCCCCACCGTCAACGAGCCCACCCATGCGTCACCTCCTCCGTCTGTCGCGAGCACTCCTCGCCCTGACCACCACCCTCGCACTCACCACACACCAGGCCCAAGCGCAGGCAACAGAAGGCTACATCTCCGGCTCCATCCGCATGGCCGACAGCTCCCCCGTGCCCGACGCCAACGTCACCGCCCGCAACGACGCCACCGGCTTCCAGGAAGTCCGCCGCACCGACGCCCGCGGCCGCTTCGTCTTCGCACAGCTCCCCATCGGTGGCCCCTACGCCATCACTGCACGCAAGCTCGGCTACGCCGCCGAGCGTCGCACCGGCATCACCCTCAACCTCGGCGATCGCGTCACCCTCGACTTCACGCTGAAGGCTGCCGCGCAGCAGCTCGCCGCCGTCGACGTGCGCGCCGACAACGAGTCCAAGCGCACCGAACGCATCGGCGCCAGTTTCGTCGTCGACCAGGCCAAGATCCGCGACCTCCCGATCGCCGACCGCAGCTTCGCCGATCTGTCCATCATCGCGCCGACGACCTCACGTGCGGGCACGGGTGGCATCATCACCTCGTCGTCGTCCATCGCCGGCGGTCGTGTGAGCAGCACCGACATCCGCGTGGATGGCGTGCAGATGAAGAACACGATCTGGGGCACGGGCTTCGGACGCGGTCCCTACTCGCTCAGCGTCGAGGCCATCCGTGAGTTCGAGGTGGTCACCAACGTCTATGACGTGACGCAGGGACGGCAGGGCGCGGGCGCGGTGAACGTCGCCACGCTCAGCGGCACCAACAAGACCACCGGCTCGGTGTTCGGCTACAACCGCAACCAGAGTCTCGCAGCCAACACGAACTTCCTGAATCAGAACGTCGCCGAGTTCTCCAACTGGCAGTTCGGCGGCTCCCTGTCAGGACCCATCATCAAGGACAAGCTGCACTACGTGGTGGCCTACGACCGCCAGCAGGTGGCCGAGCCGTTCTTCACGCTCGACGTCACCAACAATGCCGACTGGTCGCGACTGCAGGTTGCTCCCGACTCGGTGACGCGCTTCCTGAACATCCTGCGCAACAACTACGGGCTCTCCAGCGGCCAGCAGACCGGCCGGTTCGATCGTGGCAACACGCTCAACACCGTCTTCGCGCGTGCCGACTGGACCATCAACGATCGCAATCGCCTCACGGTTCGTCACAACTACAGCGACTGGATCTACGACAACTCGATCCCCGATCGCGAACTCTCCGTCTTCGAAAGCCGCGGTAACCAGTTCTCGCGCGAGAACCAGTTTCTTGCGTCGCTCAAGTCGAGCCTCGGCGTGAGCGGCACCAACGACATGCGCTTCAGCTACACCAATCGCATCCTCGAGAACCAGCCGAACACGCGCCTGCCGCGCGGGTGGGTGACGGTGGCCTCGACGCTCCCGGACGGACGCACGGGCGCACCGCAGATCCTGCAGTTCGGCGGACAGCGCACGAGCCCCGAGCTTCAGACGGAGCAGTCGTTCCAGTTCGTGAACATCTCGCGCTTCGAACGCGGCAACACGTCGTACACCTTCGGCACCGACAATTCCTTTCAGAACCTGTCGATGTTCGTTTCGATCGAGACCGACGGCCTGTTCCAGTTCCCGAACCTCGCGGCACTCGAAGCGCGTCGCCCGTCGTCGTACGCACGACTGGTCCCGCTGCAGGATCTCGAGCCGCGCATGCGTCAGAACGTCTTCGATGGTGGCGCCTTCGCACAGGTCGAACACCGCCTGCGCCCGTCGATGACCATCGCCGGCGGTCTTCGCTACGACGTGACGGCCTTCCTGACCGGTGCCAACCCGAACGCCGCGGCACTGGCCACCTTCGGCAAGCGCACCGACCTCAAGCCGTTCAGCCAGCAGATCCAGCCGCGCGGCCAGTTCACCTGGAACATCGGCAACCGCGGCACCGACGTGTTGCGCATCGGCTCGGGCCTCTTCACCGCGCAGCCGCACTACATGGCGCACATCAACCACCTGCTCAACGACGGCTCGCAGCTCGGTGACCTGCTGCTCACCGGCACCGCCGTGCCGACGCCCGACTTCCCGCTCTATCGTCAGGATTTTGCCAACACGCCGGGTATCCCGGCGGGCAGCGCCGCACGTCCGACGTATCTGAACCTGTTCGCCGACGACTACCGCGTGCCGCAGACCTGGAAATCCGACCTCTCCTTCCAGCGTCGCTTCCTCGACGGTCGCCTGCAACTCGGCATCACGGGGCAGTACGCCGACACGCGCAACAACTATCGCTACTACGACCTGAACCTCCCCTCGGCGCCGGCGTTCACGCTGTCCAACGAGAACAACCGTCCCGTGTTCGTGCCGCCTTCGGTGATCACGAATCCCGCACTTGCGGGCGTGGCCGGTCGTGTCGCCGCGCGTCCGTCAGCGCAGTTCCAGCGCGTGCTCGAGTTCCGCGCTGACGCCGCGCAGATCCAGAAGGCGCTGATCATCGATGGCAACCTCACGCTCGCGCGCGGCGCCAACCTTGGCGGCTCGTTCACCTTCAACAGCACGCGCGACAACAACTCGTTCAATTGCTGCATCGCCATCACGTCGGTGTTCACGCCGGTGGCCGGCGATCCGCGCGATCTGTCGTGGGGCCCCGCCGCCAACGACTTCCGTCACAAGCTCGTGCTCTTCGGCTCCACGCCGGAGTACTTCGGCGGGAAGCTGAGTTTCCGCATGATCGGCCAGTCGGGCAGCAACTGGTCGCCGACCGTCGCGCAGGACATCAACTACGACGACGTCGGTCAGGGTGGCTCATTCGGTAACCAGAACGACCTTGCCTTCATCTTCGACCCATCGCGCGCTGGCCTCGATCCGACGCTGGCCGCCGGCATGACCACGCTGCTCAACAATCCACGCAACGACGCCCGCGAGTACCTCCGCGACAACCTCGGTCGGATCGCCGGTCGCGGCGCCATCCGCAATCCGTTCGTCACGCAGGTGGACCTGCGCTACGCCCAGCGCCTGCCCACGGTGCGAGGTCAGCAGGCCGAGCTGACGGTGGACGTGTTCAACGCGCTGAGCTGGCTGAACGACACGTGGGGCGGAGGCGGCTTCCGCGTGGTGCCGGGTGCCAACCAGACGCTGCTCCGCGTCACCGGCTTCGATGCCACCACCAACAATTACCGCTACGCCGTGAACCCGACCTTCGGTCAGAGTGTGCTCACGGGCAATCGTCAGCAGGTGCAGATGGGGGTGCGGTACCGGTTCTAGTTGGACAGCGGTGGAGAAAACATGAAATGCGGTGACGGTGCACACCTAACACCGTCACCGCATTTCCGTCACGACCCGCTACATCAGCGAGAGCTGCACCGGCTGCGCGAACACCGCCCCCGACGCGCCGACCTCGAACCCGCTCGCCAGTCCACCCGCGCCCGCGATCGCGAGCCGGCCGCGCCACCCCGCCTTCCGGAGCGCATCACCCGCCGCCGCCCGCGCCACCTGCGGCGCATTGTTCACCTCACTCAGGTGCGCCAGTACCACGTGCGACAACCCGCGATGCGCCAGCGTCGAGAGCGTCTGCGCACACTCCGCATTCGACAGGTGCCCCGTCCGCGCCAGAATCCGGCGCTTGAGGAACACCGGGTACGGCCCTGTCGCCAGCAGCTCGGTGCAGTGGTTCGACTCCAGCACCAGCGCATCCACGCGCTCGAATGTCGCCAGTACCGCCGGCGTCATGGCGCCGATGTCGGTGGCCACCGCCAGGCGAGCTCCCGTGGCACGACAGGCCACCACGAACGCCATCGGCTCCGCGGCGTCATGGAGGATCTGCACGCCGGTCAGCTCGATGTCGCCGAGCGACACGGCGCAGCCGCTCGACAGCACCACCCGCCGTGCGTCAGCCTCGTGCACCGACGTCACGCCCAGCTCCGCCAGCGCGGCATGCGTGCCGCCACTGGTGAACATTGGCCAGCGCCACTTCCGGCAGCAGACCGCAAGGCCGTGGATGTGATCCGAGTGTTCGTGCGTGATTGCCACGCCGGTGATCGACTCGGGCGCGATGCCCAGCGCCCGCAGCCGTGCGGCGAGCGCCCTGGGCCCGAGGCCACAGTCCACCAGCAGCCGAGTGTCGCCTGCCTCGACGACGAGTGCATTGGCCGCGCTGCCGCTGGCGAGGATCGAGACCTTCATCGGGTGAAGTTCGGTGACGTTGCACCCGCGACGCAACCCGATCTCGCTGCGCGCGCGCC
>JAYWIJ010000237.1:0-7718 GCA_043788935.1 Gemmatimonadaceae bacterium
AAGGCTACGAGAAACGCGAGATCTTCATCGGTGAAGACATCGGTGTCCCGCAGATGATCCACGTACAGGACGCCGAGCGTGGTGGTCTGCTCGCCGATCAGCGGCGCGGCCATCGCCGACTGTACGGACTGCTGCAGCACGGACGCACCGGCCGTGCGCGCGTCTGCGCCCGCATCGTTGGTGAGCAGCGCGACCTGCCGTTCGGCCACACCGTTGGCGATGGCCCGAGGAACGGGCCGCGGAATATTGCCCCGACGATCGCGCGACACCCGCGTCTGCAGCAGTCCGTCGCTGTCGCGCAGGAGAATGGCCACGCGGTCGGCATCGAAGCTGCGAAAAAGGTCGCCGGCCAGCGCCTCGAGCAGCGCGTCGAGATCGGTTGAGCCACCGAGGTGCTGCGCGATTCCGACCAGTTGCGCGAGGCGCGCCGCCGCCTGTCCGTGACCCGCGGTGACGTGGGCCACATCGGCCAGCGACTGTTCGCGCGAGGGCACGCGACGCTCGAAGAGCACGGTTGAACCGCCATCGAACGCTGGCACCGGCGACGCCGACGGTGATGCCGCTGGCGACGCTGATGCGGACGGAGACGGCGATCGGGTGCCGACCGGGTCTTCGTGCAGCAGCGTGAACGCGACGGTGCCGAAGGCCAGCGTGTCACCGGGAAGCACGGTCGCACGCTGCACGCGCGCGCCGTTGACCCAGGTGCCATTGCGTGACTTCAGATCCTCCACCTCGAGCGTGCCCGAATCCGATACCCGAAGCTCGGCGTGACGACGTGAAACCGCCGGATCGAGGATGGGCAGCGTGCACGAGAGCTCGCGACCCGCGACAAAGCCGGTGCGTCCGGTGAGCGGAAAGCGCCGGTCACCCGAGGCTGAGACGAGCACGAGGGACATGGAGATTACGACGCTGCGCGGGACGACGCTGCGCGGGACGACGCTGCGCGCGCGCGGCCGATGGCGGTGAGCAGCGCGCGGGCCTTGTTCTCCGTTTCGGCCCACTCGCTCTCCGGCACCGAGTCGTGCACGATGCCGGCGCCGGCTTGCACCGAAGCCACGCCGTCGGCGATCACGCACGTGCGGATCGTGATGGCCAGATCCATGCGCGTGTCGCCGGCCCCGATGAACCCGATCGCGCCAGCGTACGCGCCACGGCGCTCGGGTTCGAGTTCGTCGATGATCTCCATCGCGCGCACCTTCGGTGCACCGGTCATGGTGCCAGCGGGAAACACCGCGCGGAACGCATCGAGCGCGCTCGACCCATCGGCCAGCTCGCCTTCCACCTGACTCACAATGTGAAACACGTGCGAGTACCGCTCGACCGTCATGAGATCGGTGACGCGCACCGTGCCGTAGCGGGCGAGACGACCCACGTCATTGCGGCCGAGATCGACGAGCATGACATGTTCAGCACGCTCCTTCTCGTCCGCCAGCAGCTCGGCGGCGAGGGCCGCATCCTCTTCGGCCGTTTTGCCGCGTGGACGCGTGCCGGCGATCGGGCGCACGGTCAGCGTTCCGTTAGCCACGCGCACCAGTAGTTCCGGCGAGCTGCCCACGAGCTCCATGCCGTCGAGCATAAGGTGATACATGTACGGCGACGGATTGAGCGCGCGCAGCGCGCGATACAGCGTGGTGGTATCGAAGTCGAGGGGTACCGACATGCGACGCGCGAGCAACGCTTGGAAGACGTCGCCCGATAGGATGTACTCCTTGATGCGCCCCACATCGCGAATGAAATCTTCGCGCGCATAGTTTGAGTGCGCGACGGCGGCCGGCGCCGACTCGTTGAGCGTGAGCGGCGGCAGCACATCCGGCCCCTGCAAGCGGGCGATCGTGTCGGCCAGCGTGTGCACGGCGTCAGCATGCAGCGCCTCGAGCGCGTTGTCGGACACGCCGGCCGGCACGGGCACGGATACGATCACGCGGGCCTGCCCGCGCCAGTTGTCGATCACCACCAGCGCCTTCGTGAACACGAAGCAGGCGTCGGGATAATTGAGCGCACGGGGCGGCGAGTTGGGCAACGTCTCGATGTGCCGCACTACGTCGTAGGCGAAGAAGCCGATCGCACCGCTCCAGAGGGCGCCAAGCTCCGGGGCTGGCACCGGACGCATGTCGCGCACGATGTCGCGCAGGTCCGCAATCGGATCCGCCGGTGTACGTGCGCCATGCCATCCGTGCACATCGTCCCAGTCCTCGACCACGCCGTCGCGCAGGCGCCAGGCGCCGCGCGGTTCGGTGCCGAGGTAGGTGTAGCGCGCCCACGACTCCCCACCGGCGGGCGCCGACTCGAGCAGAAAGGCGAAGGGACCACGGCGCAGTTTGGCGAACGCCGATACGGGTGTGCACAGATCGAGCAAGCAGTCGCTCCACACGGGGACCAGTCCACCGGTGGCACGACACTGCACGGCGCGAGCGCGGAAATCATCGAGAGCAGTCATCACGAGGAAGTTCGCCGCCGCGCTCGCCGCAGGGCAAGCGACCGGGTAGCATTGGTTATGAACCCTTCAAGTCCCGTACGGCCGGCGATCCCGGCGGCTGACGTCCAAATTGTGGCTGGCGTGGTCGATGTCGTGGTCTTGGCCCCGGCCCCGCACGGCCGCCGTGATCGCTGGCGGGTGCTGACCCTGCGGCGAGCGGCCGGCGTGCGTTGTACGGGCGCCTGGGAGCTCGTACACGGCAGTATCGAGCCGGGCGAGCTACCGGCCGCCGCGGCGCGACGGGAAGTCTTCGAAGAGACCGGGATGGTGGTCCAGCGGCTGTATGCGCTGACCGTGAATCCGTTCTACCTCACGCCACGCAACACGATCCAGATGGCCGTGGTCTTCGCCGCCGTCGTGGAGCACGCGAGCGTGGTGATGCTGAGCAACGAGCACGATACCACGGCCTGGCGCACCCCCACCGCGGCGCTCAAGCACCTGGCGTGGCCGCGTGAACACGAAGCGGTGCGCTACGCGATCCATCTGCTGCGTGACGGCGATGCCGGTGCCGTGGAAGACGTCTTACGCGTCCCCGACGCCTGACGCTGCGCAGCAGTTCCAGGTCAGGCCGGCGGTTTCGACGCGGCGGCGGCGCGTGATCGCACGAGTGACCGTTCACGCTCGATCCGCTGGATCACGCGGTTCCAGTCGGTCACACTGGGGGTGCTCTCCATGAGCGCCGAGATGGGCTGATTGACGTCGATCTGCCCGTCGAAAATGAGGAGCGCCGACTGCACTTCGCGTTGCGTCAGGCGGTACTCGCCGAAGCCCGGCGTGATCGGCAGCATGTCGAGCGGACGGAAGTCGCGCCCGGTGTTGTTGATGATGAACTCCTGCGGCGAGAAGCGCGTTTCGCCTTGCTCCTGCGCGAAGAAGCTCACGTACCAGATCGAGTAGCTCGGCAGCCGGTTCCGTTCCTTCACCGCGAGCAGGTCGCGCTCCTTGCTACTCACGAGCTCGCGCAGCGACCGGTACGAATCGGGCGACAGGAGCCGGATGATGCGCTCGTCGAGCGGGATCGCGCGCACCTGCAACCCGTTCGCGGGCGACACCTTCAGCGCGATGTCGTCCTGACGCAGCGTGCCGAAGCCGGCGGGAATCCAGTTCGGATCGAGGGTGTCCCCCTGCGTACCTGACTGACCGGCCGGCGGCATCGTGGGCGGGACCTGCGCCACGATCGGCGAGGTCGAGGCACACGCGGTCAGTAGGCTCACGACAACAGCGAGCAAGCTGTGTTTGGCAGTCAACGTCACGTCGCCTCCGGTTCAGACGGTTCGTCTGCGTGGTCCTCCGGAACCTTCCAGTCGGGCAGCGCCAGCAGGTCGATCAACGCCGACGCCAGTTCATCGCGACCGAGGCCCGTGGTGGCACTGAACGGGACGATCTGATCGATGTCCAACCCGAGAAACTTCGAGAGCGTTTCGAGCCGCGGCTTTACTTCGAGCTTCCGCAGCTTGTCGATCTTGGTGACGGCGAAGATCGTCGGCACGCCAAGATCGGCGAGGAAGTCGAGCATCGTGAGATCGTCTTCGGTGGGATCATGGCGTACATCGAGCAGCTGCACCACACCACGCAACACCGGACTGTCCTTCAGATACCCTTCGATCAGCGGGCGCCACTCCGCCTTGCGCGCCTTCGAAATCTTCGCATAGCCGTACCCCGGAAGGTCGGCGAGGCAGAAGAGTTTGTTCACGTTGAAGAAGTGAATCTCGCGCGTGCGTCCCGGCGTGTTGCTGACGCGGGCGAACGACTTGCGCCGCATAAGCCGATTGAGCAGCGACGACTTCCCTACGTTGGAACGGCCGGCGAAGGCGATCTCCGGGAGGTCGGGGTCGGGACGCCATCCGCCCTGCTTGGCCATCGGTCCGAGATACTCGAGGCTCTTGATAACCAACGGGTCGATGCGCGGCACGACGACCGGCGTGTCGGCGTCGGTGAGCGGGGGAGACGAATCACTCACGTGGGGCGCTCCATCTCGGAATCCATCACCATCGCATCACTCACGTCGGGCAGGGGAGAACGCAGCGCCAGCGCGAGCACTTCATCCATTGTGCGCACGGGATGCCACGTCACTTCGTTCCGGACATCCTCGGGCAGCTCCGCCAGGTCCTTGGCGTTGCCCTGCGGCACGATCACGTGCGAGATGTGGTGGCGGTGCGCCGCCACGCCTTTCTCGCGCACGCCGCCGATCGGCAGCACGCGGCCACGCAGCGTGATCTCGCCGGTCATGGCCACGTCACCGCGCACCGGAATGCCAGTCAGTGCACTCGTGAGAGCGGTGGCCAGTGCGATACCGGCCGACGGTCCATCTTTCGGCGTCGCGCCGGCGGGCAAGTGCACGTGAATGTCGCGCGTGCGATGGAAGTCGGCCGGCAGTCCCAGGGAATGGGCGCGTGAGCGCACATAGCTGAGGGCCGCGGCCGCCGATTCCTTGATGACATCACCAAGCGTTCCGGTGAGCTGAAGGCGTCCGCGTCCGGGTACAACACTGACTTCGATTTCGAGTAGTTCTCCACCCACGTGCGTGTAGGCGAGACCTGACGCCACACCCACCTGATCGCGGAGACCACTCTCCTGCTCATCGTGCGGCGCTGGACCCAGCATCGACGGCAGTTCGTCCTTGGTGATCACCACTTTCGCGTCTGGTGCCAGCGCGCGACGGGCGAGTTTGCGCGACAGGCGTGCGACGCGACGGTCGAGATCGCGCACACCTGCCTCGCGCGTCCACCCACGGATCAGTGCCGACAGCACATTCGGTTCGAGCGTGACTTGTTCCGGCGGAATGCCATGCGCCGCCAACTGGCGAGGCAACAGGAAGCGACGGGCGATCGTAATTTTCTCCGGTTCCAGATACCCGGGCAGCCGAATGATCTCCATGCGGTCGCGCAGTGCTTCCGGAATCGAGGCCAGCGAATTGGCGGTCGTGAGGAAGAGCACCTGCGACAAATCGTAGTCGACTTCGAGAAAATGATCGTTGAAGGCGTGATGCTGTTCAGGATCGAGCACTTCGAGCAGAGCCGCCGCGGGATCGCCGCGCCAGTCACTGCCGAGCTTGTCGACTTCGTCGAGCAGAATGACCGGGTTGATCGTTTCCGCGCGACGCATCGCCTGAATGATGCGACCGGGCAGGGCGCCGATGTACGTACGGCGATGCCCGCGAATTTCGGCTTCGTCGCGCACACCGCCGAGCGCCATACGCACGAACTTCCGTCCGAGCGCGTGGGCGATCGACTTGCCGAGTGACGTCTTGCCGACGCCAGGCGGGCCCACCAGGCAAAGAATGGGGCCGGGCAGGTGGCCGACGCGACCGAGCACCGCGATGTAGTCGAGGATGCGTTCCTTCACTTCCTCGAGGCCGTAGTGATCGGCTTCGAGCACCGAACGCGCGTGATCGAGATCGATCGTATCGTCGGAGCGCACGGTCCACGGCAGATTGAGCGCCCAGTCGAGCCAGCCACGGGAGACCGTGGCATCGGGCGACATCGGTGAGCTGCGCTTGAGCTTCCGCAATTCACGATGCGCTCGCGTGGCCACGGTCGGCGGTAATCCGCGCTCGGCGACCTGTTTGGCGAGGTCTTCGAACTCGTCGCCGTCTTCCTGCCCGAGCTCCTTGTGAATCGCCCGCAGCTGCTCCTGCAAATAGAACTCGCGTTGATTCTGGAAGAGCGATCCGCGCACCTGTTCGTCGAGTTTCTTCTCGAGCTTGAGCAGTTCCAGTTCGCTGCCGAGCACGGTGACGAGCTGCGACGCCAGCTCGGCTAGCGTGGGCGCTTCGAGCAGGCGCTGCCGCTGCTCGATGGGCACCTGGAGATGGGCCGCGATGCCGAAGGCGATGCGCTGTTCGTCATCGAGCGCCTGCAGCAAGCCGACCACTTCGGGAGGCAGGCGCCGCTGGAGGCTGGCGTACTCCTCGAACATCGTGAGCGCGTGTCGCAGCGTGGCGTGCGCGTGGTCGCGCGGCGCCGACTTCGCAGTGGCGGGGCGCAGCGGCAGCGCGGTAACGCGTGCCTCGAGCAAGACACTGCTGCGCGACGTGGTGTAGCGCTGCACGCTCACGCGCGAGACGGCTTCCACCAGAATCTTGGTGGTGCCGCCGGCGAGCCGCGTGACCTGCTGCAGGCGCGCGAGCACGCCCACGCGATGCAGGTCGGACGAGCCGGGCGTGTGCACGTCGGCGTCACGCTGCGTGACGAGCAGCAGCTCTTGTGTGCCGTCGGTTGCCGCGCTGACTGCGGCAAGAGACCCCTCGCGTCCGATCAGGAGGGGCATGGCGACATGGGGGAACAACACCACGTCGCGAAGTGGAAGGACCGGCAGCCGTAGGCTGCCGGTCCTTGCAGTGCGATTCGTGCTCAGGCTTCCTTCTTCTGCCGCTTCGGCGCGATTTCGAGGAGCGGTGGACCGCCGTGCAAGACGGAGGCTTCCGTGACGCGAACTTCGACCACGTCATCCCGGGTGGGAAGGTCGAACATCGTGTCCTGCAGGGTTTCTTCGAGAATGGCACGCAGCCCGCGCGCGCCGGTACCACGACGCAGCGCCTTACTGGCCACCGCGCGGAGCGCGGACTCTTCGAAGGTGATCTTCACATCCTCGAGTCCGAACAGGCGCTGGTACTGCTTGGTGAGCGCGTTCTTCGGCTCCTTGAGGATCTGAACGAGCGAATCTTCGTCGAGCGCTTCGAGGGGCACGCACACCGGCAAACGTCCCACGAGTTCGGGGATGATACCGAACCGAAGCAGGTCGTCGGGCTCGACTTCCGCGAACGGCGTTTTCGGCGTGGTCTGCTTGATCGAGACCACCTTGCCGTCGCCCTTTTTGGTGTCGAAGCCGAGCTGGCGGCGTCCCGTGCGGGCCTCGATGATCTTCTCGAGACCGTCGAAGGCCCCACCGCAGATGAACAGGATGTCCTTGGTGTTGATCTGGATGTATTCCTGCTGCGGATGCTTGCGGCCACCCTGCGGCGGAACGCTGGCGACGGTGCCTTCGAGGATCTTGAGCAGCGCCTGCTGCACGCCCTCACCCGACACGTCGCGCGTAATGCTGGGGTTTTCCGACTTGCGCGCGATCTTGTCGATTTCGTCGATGTAGACGATGCCGCGCTCGCACTCGGCGACGTTGAAGTCGCCGGCCTGCAGCAGCCGCACCAGAATATTCTCGACGTCCTCACCGACGTAGCCAGCCTCGGTCAGCGTCGTGGCATCGGCGATCGTGAACGGCACGTCGAGGATGCGGGCGAGCGTCT
>JAYWIJ010000238.1:0-2187 GCA_043788935.1 Gemmatimonadaceae bacterium
TCAACTTCCTGAAGCTGCAGGCGGAAGCAGCGCGCCAGACGGTGATCCGCCTCCGTGCCGATTTCGCGGCGCTGCAGCAGGTCGCCGCCGATCCGAAGAGCGCACCGCCGACGATCGTGACTCCGCCAACGCTTGGTGCGGCCGGTGCCGACGCGCGGGCGTCCGCTGAGGCGCGCATCGCAGAAGCGACGCGCGAAGCGGAACGCATCCGGGCGCTCACCGAGGCGTCGATCAAGGACCGTGAGCAGATCACGGAGCAGGCCAACGCGGCCGGGCTGCTGTCGCTCGGTGAGTACTACGATCGTCGGACGCAGCTGCTGCAGGACAGCACGGCGGCGGAGGTGCGGGCGCTGACGGCGCAGCGTGATGCGATCGCACGCGAGGCAGTCATCCCGGATGGGAAGGACGCCGCCGCGGCAACGAAGGCGCGCGCGGAGCGCACGCAGAAGGTGGCCGACCTGGAGAGCAAGATCACGCTCCGGCAGCAGGAGGGAATTCGGCAGGTCGCGCAGAGCGAGTTCGAACGCGGCCGTGCGGCCGTCGAGGTGGCGGCCTCGATTGCGGATGCCGAGGCGCGCATCCGGACGGCGCGTGGCACGACGCTGGATGACACGCTGCGCACGATCGCCGCCGAGACGCGCGCCTACGATTCGCTGCTGACCCGGCAGGGCGTGACCGGACCAGAGCGGGAAGTCCGCGTGAGCCTCTTTGTCGACACGTTGCGGGCGCAGGCGCAGTTCGCCGACTTCGAAGCGCAGGCGCAGCGCCAGCTCGACACGCTGGCCCGCGATCGCGCGCGCATCAACACGCTCGTCGATGTCGGTGTGATCAGCCAGCGGGAAGGGCAGCGGCAGATCCTCGAGCTGGAGCGCTCGCGCCTCCCGGTACTGAACGGCATTCTGGGGAACATGCGCGGGATCGCTGGCGCGCTTGGCCCCGAGGAGCAGGCGACGATCGACGAGCTCACGGCGTCGATGCAGCGCTTCGGCGCGGCGACCTCGCGCTCGCAGTTGCTGGCGGTGAATGCGCTGAGCAACATCGGTGACGGACTGGAGAACGCGCTCAGTGGCACCTTCTCGCGCCTCGGGACCGATATCCAGACTGCTGAGGGCGCGTTGCTCGACTTCGCGCGGAACGGCGTGCAGGCGATTCAGCGGATCGTGAGCGAGCTGCTGGCGGCGAAAATCTCCGAGGCGGCGTCTGGGCTCTTCGGCGGCGGTGGGTCCGGGGCGTCTGCGCAGACCGCTGCCGCTGCGGCGTCGCTCACGGCGGCAGGTGCGACCGTGGCGGGTGGTGCGGCGGCAACGACGGGCGCGGCAGGCGCGCTGGCGGGGTCTGGCGGTATTCTGCTGAGTGCCGCCGCCGCGCTCACCGCCGCGGCAGGAGCGCTGGCGGTGGCGAACGGCATCGGCGCTGCCACGTCGATCCCCGGCTTCGCATCGGGCGGCTTCGTGCGCGGTCCGGGCACATCGACGTCGGACAGCATTGCCGCGCGCCTCAGTGCCGGTGAGTACGTCGTGCGGGCGGCGGCGGTGCAGCGCATTGGCGTGTCGACGCTCGACGCGATCAACGGGCTGCGGACGCCACGCGCACGCTCGGCGGCGGGACGGACGCGCTACGCGACCGGTGGGCTCGTCGAGGTGGGCGGCGCTGCTGGCGGCCGCAGCGAGCTCTCGGCGACGATCGCGCTCGAGGACGGACTGTTCGTGAAGGGGATCACGTCACGCGCCGGCGAGCGCGCGCAGCTCGACACCGTGCGCAAGAACGCGCGCGAGATCCGGGCGATCCTCGGCCTATGACGATCCCGCTGCTCCCCGTTCCGCACAACTGGGTCGCCAGCGTCACGCACGAGCGACGCTGGCCGACGCGGGTGCTCGCGTCACGCGATGACTCCGAGCAGGCGATCGGCGCGACGCTCGATCCACGTGAAACACTCGAGTACCGCTTCGATGTGACCACGCCGGAAGCGCACCAGGCGTCCGTCGATGCCCTGCTGCGTGCGTGCGAGGCGGTGACCAGTGAGGCACGCCGCTTGGTGCGGGTGCCTCGATGGGAAGATGTGCTGCGGCTCGCTGCGCCAGCCGAAATCGGCGACACGGCGCTCGCGGTGCACGTGGCCGCCGGCGACGATGCCGGCTGGCGGCGCTTCGCGGACGGCGGCGAGGTGGCCTTCTGGATCCCGGGTCA
>JAYWIJ010000239.1:0-7713 GCA_043788935.1 Gemmatimonadaceae bacterium
CCGATCATCGCGACGCTGCGCGGCGGGTATGTGCTGAGCGACGACGGCGTGCTCACGCCGTGGACCGAGTTTCCGGGCAGCGTGCGGGCTGCCACCGCGGAGACGTCGATCACGGTCGCTTCGCTGGTGGCGCTGCGCAGTGATGGCGCGGTACTGCGTTCATCGGGTACCCCGTGGCGCATCGAGCCCGGGGGGGCAGTGCCGATCCGTGCCACGATGAACGCGATCGTGCCGTGGCGCTTCGCGTCGGGGGAGTGCGCCGTGATCGTCGGCACCAGTGAAGGGATGGCGATGCTTCGTACTTGCGGCGGCGCGCCCAGCTGGCGTCTCATCACTGATGCGACGTTGCCCGGTCTGATGGGCAACGAAATCACGGCGCTGGCGGTCCTTCCCGAGCAACGGCTCGCCGTGGGGTCGAGCCGCGGACTCGTCGTGATGCAGCTGGGCGAGCGTTTCGACGCCGTTGATACGGAGGTCACCTCGATCACCGATGCCGACGGCCTGCCGCATCCGTTTATCAATGCCATCGGTCCGATCGATGCGGAGGGGCGTCTGTGGGTCGGCACACCGCTGGGCGCGGGGTTCGTGCGTCTGGCGAGTTTGCGTCGCCCCCCGCCGCCGGTGCTGCTAGCCTTCGAGATTCGCGATGGCAACGGCGACGGCGTGTTCGACGGACGTCGCATACCGGCCAAGGCGTCGCGCATCGACCTCGAGGTGATGGCGGCCACGTATCATCGCGAGGACGATACGCGCTACCGTTTCGAACTCGATGGCGCGACGATCCACGCGACGCCGTGGACCGATCGACCCACGGCCACGCAGCTGGCACTCCCTGCCGGCGAGCACGTGGTGCGCGTGCGCGCCATGGATTTCAGCGGCCGCGAATCGGCGGTGATCGAGCGCCGGTTCACGGTGCTTCGACCACCGTGGCGGTCGCCGCTGGCGCTCGTGGTCTACGCCTTCGGGATCGCCGCGCTGTTCGTCACCGTCGACCGGTGGCGCACGCGCACGGCGCGTCAGCGCGCGGCCGACGCTGAAGCGAATGAACAACGGCTGGCCAAGAGCGAGGAGCGATTTCGCCGCCTGTTTCTCGACGGGGTGAACCCGCAGCTGCTGATTCTCGATGGCAAGGTCTGGCAGGCCAACGCGGCGGCGGATGCGCTGCTGCGCGCCGACGGTGCGCCGATCGTGTCACGTCCAATCAATGCGCTGATCCCCGAGATCGGCGATGGCCTCTCGGCCTCGTCCCCCGTGACCTGGCGACGGGAACTCGAGGGCGTGGGCCCCGACGGGACACGGATTCCACTCGAGGTCAGTCATACGCGTATTCCCCTCGATGACTCCACGCTCGACCATCTCGAGCTGCTCGATCTGCGCACGCGCAAGCGGCTCGAGTTGGAGCGTCGTGAGCTGGAGTCGCATGTGCGCAACACGCAGCGGCTCGAAGCGGTGGGGACACTGGCCGGTGGCGTGGCGCACGACTTCAACAATCTGCTCACGGTCATCCACGCCAACGCGGAGCTGGCGATTGCGGACGTGGCGTCCAGCACGCCTGCGGCCGCAGCGCTGCAGCAGCTGTTGATCGCCAGTCGTCGGGCGCGTGAAGTGGTGCGGCAGATTCTCACCTTCAGTCGCCAGACGCCATCCCGGCACGTCGACATTCGCATGGCCGCGTTGCTCGACGAAACGCAGTCGCTGTTCCGCTCCATCCTGCCGTCCACCGTGACACTGGTGCTCGACAATCAGGCGCCGGGTGCAACGGTGCATGGGGATGCCACCCAGCTGCAGCAGTTGCTGCTCAATCTCTGCTCAAACGCCGAGCATGCGATGCGGGAGACCAAAGGCGGCGTGCTCTCCGTGTCACTGCGCTGGGCTGACGCCGCCGACCGATTGAAGCACGCGCCTACGCTGGTGCTGCGTGTCTCGGATACGGGAGGTGGCATGAGTGACGAGGTGAGAACACGCGCCTTCGAGCCGTTCTTCACGACGAAACCCGTAGGGGAAGGCACTGGGCTTGGGCTGAGCGTGCTGCATGGCATCGTCGGGGCGCACGGTGGTTCCGTGCTGCTGCACTCGACGTTGGGTCGTGGGACGTCCGTCGACATACTGTTGCCGGCGCATGCCAATGGGCGCGTCGATGAGCCGGCAGTGACGCCGGTGTTGCAGCCGTCGCTGGCGCGCGCGCAACGCCTGCTCGTCGTCGATGACGAGCAGGCGATTTCTACCGTGATGGCAGCGCTGCTGCGTCGAAAGGGTTACGAGGTCGAGGTTGCCGGCGACGGCATGGAGGGGTTTCAGCGCCTGCAGCGCGAACCGCTGATCGATGTGGTCATCACCGACCAGACGATGCCTGTCATGACGGGTAGCGAATTGATCGAGCAGCTGCGCGCGCGCGGCATGCAGACACCGATCATCCTCATGTCCGGCTACGGGGCGACCATCGACGAGGAGCGCATGGCGCAACTGGGTGCCGTGTACCGGCTCGACAAGCCGTTCGTGATCGACGATCTGCTGCGTCTCGTGGCGTCGTGCGCGGCACCGTCGCGTGACTGACGCGGGACGACAGCGACGACGCCAAGTCACCTTGTTCGTGCCGCCCGATGCAGGGCAGGCGATCGAGGCGGTTCGCGCACGAGTGGACCCGCTGCAGCATCGCCTGATTGCGGCCCATGTCACCCTGTGCCGTGAAGACGAGCTCGCAGGGCAGGCCGAGGATGCCTGGCGCGACCGACTCATCGCCGCAACCGTCGCGCCGGTCACGCTTACCTTCGGCGCACCGGTGTCGTTCTCCGGGCACGGTGTCATGTTGCCATGCATTGCCGGCGAGCCCGCGTTCCATGCGCTTCGCGTCCAGCTGCTTGGGGACACCGCGCGTCGGCGGCACGAGCCTCACTTGACGCTTGCCCACCCGCGCAATCCTCGTGCGCCGCACAACGTCCCCGCGACGTATGCCGACCTGATCACACCGATCAGTCTCACGTTCACTACGACCTGTCTGATCGAGCAATCAGGCGACGACGCGTGGCAGGTGCTCGACACGCAGGCGTTGCGCGGATAGCGGGTGGTGGTGTTCGCCTACAAACGAATCCCCGCGCGGCGTACCTACGCGCTGCGCGGGGATTGGTGTATTCCTAGAACTGGAAAATCAGTCGCCGAAGACCGCGGCGTCCTTGTCGGCCTTCTCGCTGCCGTAGCTGACCGAGCCCGGAGGCGCGTCCGCGCCAAGGCGCGTGGCCATCGCGAACCCACCGAAGGTCAGGAAGCACACCGCGATCGTCAGAATGGCGCGGTTGATAATCTTCATCGCGTGCGCCTCGTGGGCGTCATCGCAGAGGTCGTTCCACATAGGTCAGGTGCCGGGTGAAGCGTAAGGAGAATAGGGGATAACTCCTGTCCATTATCGGCAGGTGCGCGGTCAAACGGGAGTGTCGCCGCGGGCACTCGCTGTGACAAACGGCTCGCCCCGTTCGGGAAGCGGCATGTCCGCCGACGTGTCCCGTAGTGCGACGCGGTGGTGGCGACGTAGACTTCCGCAGATGCCCCATCGCCTGCTCGCCCCGATCATCCTGCTGGCGCTGACCGGTTTTTCCGTCGGCGCCTGCCGCCGTGACCGTCCGCAGCCGGTCGTGCTGACCGTAGCGCGCGGCACCGAGCCGTTCTGGGCACTCGAAGTGCGCAGCGACCGCGTGCAGTTCAGCCGGATGGGCATCGACAGCACGGTCTATCCCTACGCGCCGCCGGACTTCGATGCCGATGGCCGGGCCGTCTATCGCACCAAGCGATTCAGCGCCGATCCGCTGCTGACGCTGGTGATCGAGCGCGGCGACTGCAGCGACGGAATGTCGGATCAGCACTATCCCGGCAGCGCCATACTCACGCGCGGCGATTCCACGTGGCGCGGCTGTGCGACGATCGTGCCGGACACGCTGGGCCCGAAATAGGGTGGCGTCGTCGGACCACGCGACTCTTGCCGTCACTCCGCGCGACCTCTAGCGTGGTGCGATGACCCTTACCGCCCCTCTGGATGCCGGACAGGCTGCGCTCGCGCGCGGCGCCTGGTCCGACGCATTTCAGGCGTTCGAGGCGGCGCTGGTCGAGCAGCCGGATCAGCCCGAAGCGCTCGAAGGGCGGGGCCTTGCCGCGTGGTGGCTCGATCTGGCCGACGTCGTGTTTGCCTCCCGCGAACGGGCGTACCGCGCCTATCGCACACGCGGGGACGAGGTGTCGGCGGCCCGCGTGGCGGTGTGGCTGGCCTGGGATCATGACGCGTTCCGCGGGGAGTACGCGATCACCAGCGGCTGGCTGCACCGGGCGCGCGAGCTCCTCGAGGGACATCACGACACGGCGGCCTATGCCTGGCTGTCGGTGCGCGAGTCGGCGTTCGCGCTGCTCGATCACGGCAATCCCGAAGAAGCGCTCAAGCACGCCGAGCAGGCCATCGAGGCCGGGCGCGCGTCGGGGTCGGTCGACTACGAAATGGTGGGGCGCGCGCTGCGCGGCTTTTCGCTCGCCACGTCGGGGCGCATCCCGGAAGGCATGCAGGAACTCGATGGCGTGAACGCTGCCGTGCTCGCCGGTGAGATGCAGGATCGCGTGGCGATCGGTCTCGCCTGCTGCTACCTCATTTCGGCGTGCGACCGCGTGCGCGACTACGATCGTGCCGTGCAGTGGTGCGCGCGTTTGCGTGCCTTTTGCGAACGGTGGGAGTTCCGCGTGTTGTTCGCGGTATGCCGCACGCAGTACGCGGCGGTCTGCATGTGGCGTGGCGCGTGGGGCGAAGCGGAACGCGAACTCGAAGCGGCCAGCAGCGAACTCGCGGCCGTTCGACCAGGCATGGTCTCTGAAGCGCTGGTGCGCCTCGGCGAACTCCGTCGGCGTCAGGGACGGCTCGACGAGGCCACGAGTCTGTTCGATCGTTCCGGCGCGCATCCACTCGCTGCCGTCGGGCATGCGGCGGTGGCGCTCGATCGCGGCGATTGGGAGTCGGCCGGTGATCTGGCCGAGCGTCACTTGCGCAGCCTGCCGGCGCACAATCGCACCGAGCGCGTGGCCGCCCTCGAGTTGCTGGTGCGTGCGCGCGTGGCTCGCGGCGATCAGTCGCGCGCGTTGGCGGCGTTGATCGAACTGCAGGGCATCGCCGAGCAGGCGTTCACGTCGCCGCTCCGCGGTTCAGCCAGTCTCGCGAACGGTGTGCTGGCCTTCGGTGCAAAAGACTATGAGGCGGCGAGGCGACACTTCGAGGATGCGGTGGATCTGTTCCACAAGAGTGGCGCCTCCTTCGAACGGGGACGGGCCGGTCTCGAACTCGCCGCGACGCTGCAGGCGCTGGGACGGCACGAAGCGGCAGTTCGCGAAGTGGAGCGCGCGGTGGCCGTGCTCGCGCCACTGGACGCGACGGTCGAACTCGACCGCGCCAGCGTGCTGCGCGCCCGACTGCTGCCGCCTGCGCCAACGGCTGCTGGAGCGGACGTCGACGCCACGGCGAGCCCGCCACACTCCCCGCCATCAACCGCCCTGACACGTCGCGAAGTGCAGGTGCTTGGATGCATCGCTGAGGGCTTGGGAAATCAGGCGATTGCCGACCGTCTCACGATCAGTGAGCACACGGTTCATCGGCATGTCGCCAACATCCTCACCAAGCTTGGTGTCCCATCGCGCTCAGCGGCGGTTGCCCACGCGGCGAGGCTGGGCTTGCTGTAGCCGGCGCGCATGGCCTGTTCGGGCCAGCGCCACGACGTTCGAAAGATGGCCTGATCAGGGGAAGCGGGCTTTGGGGCGCAATCGGTATTCTCGTCCTTGTCGCGATCAGCGCGCCCCATCTCCCTTCGCACAGGTCCATCGCCATGTCTCAAGACAGCGCACTTGCAACCCCTTCGGCACCAGCCGCCACCGATCTCGTCGCGCTCAAGGCTCGCCAGCAGATCGCCTGGTCCACGGGCAATTATGCAGTCGTTGGCACCACGCTCCAGATCGTCGGTGAGCAATTGTGCGAGTCGATGGATATCCGCTCGGGCTCGACGGTGCTGGATGTGGCTGCTGGTAACGGCAATGCCTCGCTCGCCGCGGCCCGTCGATGGTGCGATGTCACGTCGACCGACTACGTGCCGTCCCTCCTCGACGCCGGACGCGCGCGCGCTCAAGCCGACGGGATGTCGCTCACGTTTCAGGAGGCCGACGCCGAGAACCTGCCCTTTGGCGATGGTTCGTTCGACTACGTGATGTCGACGTTCGGTGTGATGTTCACGCCGAACCAGCCGCAAGCGGCGGCCGAGATGGCGCGCGTATGCAAGTCGGGCGGGCGCATCGGCCTCGCCAGCTGGACGCCGGAGAGCTTTATCGGCCAGCTGTTCAAGACGATCGGCAAGTACATCCCGCCGGCACCGGGCGTGACCTCGCCGAGCGCGTGGGGCACCCGCGAGCGTATCGAAACGCTGTTCGCCGACTCGGCCCGGGAAATCACCTTCACCAGCCGCGAGTTCGTGTTCCGCTACCACTCGCCGGTGCACTGGATCGAGGTCTTCCGCATGTACTACGGTCCCATGAACAAGACCTTCGCCGCGCTCGACGCCGATCGACAGGCTGAGTTCACCGAGGATCTGCTGCGGCTCATGGAGAAGGGGAATCGCTCCGGGGACCAGACGCTGGTGCTGCCGAGCGCGTACCTGGAGGTCGTGATCGACCGACGGTAACATCGACCAGCGAGAGTATCTTTCGGGGAGGGCGGGTCCTGATATCCGCTCCTCACCGGAGGATCTCGCATGACTCAGGACGAACGACTGCGGCCGCATTCACACGAGCGGTTGGCGGTGAATGTGCAGCGATTTGATTTTGCCGCGGCAGCGGCGCAGCTCCGCGCCGAAGCGCACGCGTCGGTGTCCGGTCATCGTCAGGTCGCTTTGATTCGACGTGGCCCGCTCACGGTGATCTTGTTCGCATTCGAGGCGGACGGGTTCATCAAGGAGCACAGCACCGACGGCGAAGTGACGATTCAGGTGCTGGGCGGGCGTCTCGATGTCACGGTCAGTGGTGAGGTGATGTCGCTTGGACGCGGGGAACTCGTGGCGCTGGCACCGCGTGAGGTTCATGCCGTGCGCGCGGCCGAGGCCAGTGAGATGCTGCTCACGGTGTGTCGCCTGCCCGCCGCGCCCAAAGCCGACTGATTTCGCGCGGGCGCCGCGGTCGCGGTCGCGGCCGCTTTGCGACCTCGATAAACTTCGGGATGGTGATCCAGTGACCCCTCCCGACGATACGCGCCGCGAACCCGGTAGCAACACCGATTCGTTCCTGGAGGACCTCCGCGCCGCATCCTCACTCCTCGAACGGGTGGTGGCCGATCGTTCGTTGCTGGTGCACGTGTCGGCCGAAGAACGGCAGCGCTTTCTCGAGGCCGTTGGGCAGGTGTTTCACCCCGACGCGCGCGCCCGGCGCTCGATGGTGAAGGCGACCAGCAAGCAGCGCAAGCTCGACGCGGCCAAGCGTGACGACAGTGTGCTGCAGGAAACCGGCATCCGGGAGCTGCGTCGCAAGCCGGTGTTCACGACACCCAACGTGTATCTGCTCGGTGACGGGGCCAAAGGCACCTCGACCGATGCGCTTCGCGACGACGACGCGCCCGAAGCGATCGTGCCGCAGCATTGCTACATCTGCAAGCAGAAATTTACCACGATCCATCACTTCTACGACCAGATGTGCCTGCCGTGCGGTGATTTCAAC